>NZ_JBFRTD010000017.1:68048-153930 GCF_041473955.1 Vibrio sp. 10N.222.54.E6
TGCTAGATGCTAGATGCTAGTTTGGCTTGTAAATCTTGTTGGACAATCTTAATTGCTTCTAACGCAACCTTTGGGTCGATTTCGTTGCTTTCGAGCAGATAGATCAGGTCGACAGCTAACTTAACTTCTTCTGGGGCGTTATCCAGTGGTGATGATGGGTTATCAGTGTTCATTTCGCTTGGGGTTCTCTAAGTTAATCAGTCTCTCAATATTTTTCATTGAGTCTTCGCAGCGTTCTAATCGTTCTTTTGCTAATTGCCAAGCCTCGTCCGCTTTTTTCTTACTGTGGCGAGGCGCAGAATCAAACGCTAACTTGCGTACTCGTACTAAATCAACCAGTCGCTTTTGCCAATCTTGGTGCTGAGCGAGTTCGTTGTATAGGTCGTTAAGGTTTTTTCCTGACTTACTTTTTCGATCTAACCTTAAATCATGGTTGGCTAGTTCTCTTTGGATTGCAGCTATCTGATTAGTGAGTTTTTCTGTCAGGTAGTTGGCCCGAGAAGCAGTAAGTTGGTTTGTCGCTTGTTCTCGAACAATAGTGTTGTACGTTGCCTGAGTTTCGAGTGCGTAGGGCAGTAAAATAGAAGAGCTGCACTTAAACAAGGTTCTATCGAACAAGGCTTGATGATAAGCCCCTCGAGATTTATCAACCTGCGAGCAATGGCCAATTAAGGTATCAATGACGCTTTTTAATTTAGAGAAGTGATTCATTTTACTTACCTTGGGCGACTGGGCTATAAGGTTACAAACCAAGCTTCGTAAGCCAGCTTAATCGCAAGTACGCTTACAACAGTAACAAAAACAGGTCGTATAAATGTAGCACCGAAACGAATAGCAGAATGTGCCCCAACAAATGCTCCAGCCATCAAACAAAGACCCATAGTTAAACCAAGAACCCAATCAATATGACCAAGAATTGCGAAGGTAACCAAAGACGTAAAGTTACTGGTAAAGTTCATGGCTTTAGATAGACCTGAAGCAAGTAAGATATTGAGACGATAAAGCGCCATCGAGCTCACAGTCCAAAAAGCGCCGGTTCCTGGGCCAGCAACACCATCATAAAAGCCGAGAATGAATCCTTGGTACTTTTGCTTTCTCTTGAGTACCGGGCACGGTTTAGGAGACACATTATGGCTCACATCTGGAGTCTTATGAAAAATGGTATAGACCGCTGCTGCAAGAATGACTAGCGGTAATACCTTCTCTAACCACTCTGTGCTTATGGCATCAACAGTCAGGGTGCCGATTGTTGCACCTATTAAAGTAGATATGAAAGCATTGACCCAACATTCAGGTTTGAACAGCTTCTTGCGATAGTAAGTAAAAGCGGCTGTTGATGAGGCGAATGTTGCGGCCAGCTTATTAGTGCCGAGTGCAATGTGTGGCGGTAAACCAAGCGATAGCAAAGCTGGTACAGTTAACATCCCTCCGCCACCGGCGACAGCATCAATAAAGCCTGCAGCAAATGCAACCAAGGCAAGTATGACCAACATGGTTGGCTCAATCATTTCCATAAATAGCTAGTGTTCTCGTTATCGGCCGTTCGGGCAGCCACATGAAGAATCGAGGGATTAGTCATGCTGGGTTGTGAATGCAAGGGCCTAGCGATGGCAGGCCCATAACTACCACGAGGGTAGGAAAATTAGTATTTTATTGTTCTTTTAAAAGGCGGTAGCGAATCGAGTAGGGACTTTCCGTATCGCTTCGTGACTATGCGTCTATCAAGGATCGTGACTTTACCAGAATCTCGTTCTTTACGCAGCAATCTACCCACAGATTGAATAAGCTTTTTACTCGCTTCTGGAACAGTAATCTGCATAAAAGGATTACCGCCACGAGATTCAATATATTCTGAATGTGCCCGCTCTACAGGAGAGGTAGGAACACCGAAAGGGATCTTGGTAATAACAAGGTTTTCAAGCAGCTCGCCAGGCAGATCAAGACCTTCAGAAAAGCTACCCGTTCCAAAAAGAACGCTGGTTTTACCTTGGTCTATGAGCTTTTTATGTTTTTTTAGGATTTCAGTTCGTGAGGTATCCCCTTGAACCTGTAACGCCCACGACTTTTTAACGAAATCTGTTGCCAAAGCCTCGGCCACTTGGTTCATTTGCCAATAAGAAGAGAATAGAATGAGATTGGCTTTGTTGTCTTCTATTACCTTAGGCAAAATTTCAATAAGATATTCGGTAAACTGAGGTGCTTGTGGTTCGTACTTCATTGCAGGTACCACTAATTCAGCTTGGTTCTGATAATCAAACGGCGATGCCAAAGCAAGAAATTGTACGCCATCTTCTGCTTTTTGGCTGATACCTGATTGATGACAAAAAAAGCTGAAAGAGTTGAGTGCTCTCATGGTCGCAGATACTAACACTGCACCAACACAACGACTCCAAATCTGTTGGTCCAGTTGCCAACCGACTTCTAATGGTGAGACATTAACAACAAAGTCTCCCTCGCTTTCTTTGCTTAATTCAAGCCAACGAGCCAAAGGCGCCCCTTTTTCTCTCTTAGGTTCAGCCATTAATCGCCATACTTGAGCAAGGTTTTCTGTTCTTTGTATATAGAAGCCAATTTCTGCAAGCGCAGGCTCTGCAAGCTTTGCTGAAAGCTCTCCGTCTTTAACTCGTTCTGCAATCAAGTCTGCAATTTTTGCTACGGCTTGGCTCGCCTTTTGCGTTAATTGTTTGAGATCTTTCGATTCGCTTTCTAACCATTCAGGTAAGTCACCATGCTCGAAGCGATACAAGCCATCTTCGAAGTGGCTAGCGTCAAACTGTTTGCTCATTTGAGTCAGAGTCGGGATCAGTTGTTGTACTGAGTCTTGCAACTCATTTCTAAATCTATGAACACGTTTCTCGTCTGCTAGCCCCGAAAGCTTAGTGATCGATTGATTCAAACGCTCTAACCAAGAGGCAGCACCTTTTAAGCTTGCGGCAGCAGAGGAGTGATCTCTCGCTACGTGTGGCAAGTGGTGAGCTTCATCAAATATATAGATGCTATTTTCTGGTTCTGGCAGTATCACACCGCCGCCTAGGTCCGCATCAGCCATCACTAAACTGTGATTGGCGATAATCACGTCTGCTTTATCTAGCTCTGAACGTGCTTTTTGGAAAGGGCAGTCTCTGTGCGTAGGCATACTGTTGTTACAGCTGTGCTTATCACTGACAATCATCTGCCAAATCATGTTGTCGATAGGTTTTGGCCACGAATCACGGTCGCCATCCCATTTACCTTGGGTGAGGCTGCGGTACATGGTTTGCAGTTGCTCGATGTCTTTCTTTTTTGGTTTGGAATCGAACATGGCCATTTGACCACCATCAACCCCACACGCAGCGGCCAACTTCTCTGTACAACAATAACGCTGTCTTCCTTTCGCTAAGATGAAAGAAAACTCTCTATCAGTAAGTCGTCTATATAGAGGGAGATCTTTATTGACGAGTTGTTCTTGTAGCGCAACGGTCGCTGTTGAAATGACGATTTTACGATTGTTGAGCACGGCGACAGGAATTGTTGCCATTAAATAAGCCAGTGACTTCCCGATCCCGGTACCTGCTTCAGCAACAATCATGCGATTACTTTTGTGGTATTGACCACAAAGTGTCTTCGCTATTTCTGCAACAAGGTAATTTTGAGCACGTCGAGGTACAAAGTTATCCAACTGATCTTGGAGGTTTTGATAACTGGTGCGTATAGAATTTTGAATTTTAGTAGTTAGCATACTGTGACCTACGTAACGGAGCGAGGATAGTAGCACATATCACTAGTCGGTACATTTACCGCAAAATAGCTTGCTTTTGAATCAAAGGTAGATCTCGTTCACAAAAAAAAACTGAACCTTCAGGAACTTAACGATTTTATTTATGTTACGAAATATATATATTAAAAAATCGCACGATGCAGGTGTTAAGTTCTGTGAATCACGATTTAAACCTAAATGAGTGGAGTATTATACTTAATTGTTCTTTATTTGGGCTATTATATTTCCCTTTAAATTTAAGGGTAAGTTGCTCGTAAAATGATGAAAAAAAATGTAAACCTATGATTTTTATGTATTTTTGTTTTTTTTAGGTTTGTTTTTAGTTTATTTGACACGCAGGATAATCTTTTGCAATCTAGACCACGAAATTTAGTGGCGGTGATTAACTACCAAAGAGTAGTAATGACCAGTCATAAAAAATAAAAGGGAACCGGGCAAGGATCTCCCATTCTTAGAAAAGGCAGTGGATTTATTATGAAAAAGACTCTATTAGCTCTAGCAGTTATGACAGCAGCTGGTTCTGCAAACGCAGCAATCGAAATTTACAACCAAGACGGCGTTTCTGTTGACCTTAAAGGCGACATCGAAGTTGTATACAGCAACGAGTACAAAAAAGGTTCTTCAATGGAACAAAAAATCGAAGATGCTGACTTCGGTTTTGATATCAAGTACATGGTAAACGAAGAGTGGAAAGTAGGCGCTTACTGGGAATTCAACGGTTCTGAGAACGCAAATGCTGAAAAAACTCGTAACGGTGATACATACGTAGCAGCATACAACGATACTCTAGGTTCAATTAAGTTTGGTCGCCTATGTACTGCTGTTGATGATCTAGGCATTGGTAAAGATGAAGCTTACGGCATCTCTACACTTCTAGATAATGCAACTAACGAGTGTGCTGACGAAGCTGTTCGTTACGACTACGACAATGGTGCTCTTTACGCAACTCTAGGTTACGTACAAGACAAAGTAAGTGGCGCAAACAACAAAGAAGAGAAAGGTAAAGATACTGAGTACTTCGACGCTCGTATGGGTTACCGTTTTGCTGATTTTGATATTTCTGCTTTCGTTGCTGATTTCGACACAAACGTGGCAAAAGGCGATCACCAAGGTTACGGTGCTGAGCTAGTATTCTCTGGTATCGAGAACGTTTACCTATCTACAGCATACTACGGTGTAAACTCTGATACAGCGAACGATGACAACGCAACAATCGCATTTGCTGCGGGTTACACTATGGGTCTTTGGGGCTTCAACACTGGTTACTCAATCGGTGACCACGATGTAGCTCTTAAAGACGAAGATCGTTGGTTCGTTAACTCTACTTACGCAATCGCACCTAACACTAAAGTGTACGCGGAAGTTGGTGGTATCGATTCAGATGATAAAGCTACATACAAAGCTGATAACGGTCTAGCAATTGGTGTTGAAGCATCATTCTAATGATCTCGTAATCGAGTTTTAGAAAAAAAGCCACCTTAGGGTGGCTTTTTTGTTAGTATAAAGAGTAGTTTATTCGATTTGAAAGAGAGACATGATGAAGAAAGCATTACTAGTTTTAGGTTTATTTACAACTGTTATTGGCAGTGTAAGTGCGGCAACCCTAACGCCTCAGAAAGGCGTATCTATCCTATACATTAATGGTCAAGCAGCTCCGAATAAAATCAGTGAAAATCAGATTAATGAAGGTTTTAACCAGGTTTTAGTTCGCTTTGATAAAAAATTTGGTAACAGCGGTGTTTACTCTTCGGCACCTTATGTATTGAATTTTGATGTTACTGGTGAAGAGGTTGAAATTAAGGCTCCAAAAGTACGTAGCTATATGGAAGCGGAGAAGACCTTTGAAGCTGTGAATCCATCATGGGTAGTTTTTCAGGATGATGTGACTGTTAAATATCAGCAAGATGTTATTGAACGCAAACCCGGTTTTGCGCCATTTGGCGGGCTAGAGTCTCGACTGGCTGAGTACAATGCAAGTAAGGCAGTCTATTTTAAAGATGGCGTGTTACTTGATAAGCCAGCTGAAGCGGTAGTATTAACTTCTGTGGTAGATAATACGACAGCACAGACAAGCGGCAAAGCTCAGAAACCAGTGAAACTGGCTGAGACTCAGAATATTGAGCAATTGCAGGCTTGGTACATCAAAGCTTCTAAGCAAGAACGTAAAGAATTCCGTAAATGGATGATTGACCAAGAGTAATCAATCTTCATCTACAAAAAAAGCGAGACTAATAAGAGTCTCGCTTTTGCTATATTAGTACTTTTTCTGTATCAGTAACAGCTAAATATCTTTCCATTCACCTGGCTGAAGCTGACCCACATCCATATTGCCCATTGAGTAGCGGATTAGACGCAGGGTAGGGAAGCCTATGTTTGCCGTCATTCGTCTTACCTGACGGTTACGTCCTTCGATGATGGTAATCGCTAACCATGTTGTTGGTATCGCCGCTCTGAAGCGCACAGGAGGAGTTCTTTCCCAAACCTGAGGTTCTTGCATCACTTCTACTTCTGCAGGCAATGTCATACCATCTTTTAGCTCAACACCTTTTCTCAATTTATCTAAATCTTTCTCAGAAGGCGCACCTTCAACCTGTACCCAGTAAGTCTTGGTCGATTTTGAGTTCGGCTGAGTCAACTTAGCTTGAAAGATGCCATCATTAGTCAAGACCAATAAACCTTCACTATCTCGATCTAAGCGACCAGCAGCATAAACATCTTTTACGGGAATAAAATCCGCTAGCGTTTTTCTACCTTCGCCATCAGTGAACTGGCTGAGAGTATCAAAAGGTTTGTTGAATAGAATCACTTTGCGATCTTCGGGCGCTACCTTAGGCTTTGCGTTGGTAGGTTTGCCTTTATATCGGTGTTTGCTGGAGTGCGGTTTTTTGTGTGAACTGCCAGTGTCATTTTTGCCACTGTGTTGATTCTGTCTATTACCGCTTTGTTTTAATGTGGTACCAGAACGAGCCGGTTTGTCTGAACGAGATGCGCTGCGTGAGCGAGTAGACATGTTAACTACCTTGCAAAAATGTAAACGAAGTGTGCCGAAAAGTTTTCATAGAAACGGAATTGAGCTATCATTTGCGCGCCTAAAAGACACAAAATAGAACAAGTTGATGGACTCTTAAGCCTGATTTGTTTAATTATACCTTCGTGTTTTATTATAACTGGCTCTTTTATTAAAACAATGCACTCACGGATTTGGCTCATGCTGTCATCAAGATTGCATGAAAAATAAGATAGAGTACGACTATCGAGTAAGCAGTTTTCACTCTCAGAGTGGCTTACTGGTCAATTTATAACACTCTCACTGCTTTAAGTGAGCTTGTAAGAACTATAGGGAAATTTCATGCCTACTGAAAAACCAACGATCATCTATACCATTACTGATGAAGCTCCGGCGCTAGCAACTTACTCTCTGCTGCCTATCATTCAATCTTTTACGGCTTCTTCTGGTATTAACGTTGATACTCGCGACATTTCACTTGCAGGGCGCATTATTGCCAACTTCCCTGACTACCTGAACGAAGAGCAACGTATTGGTGATGCATTAGCAGAATTAGGTGAGTTAGCTAAGACACCTGAAGCGAACATCATCAAGCTTCCAAATATCTCTGCATCTGTTCC
Source organism: Vibrio sp. 10N.222.54.E6 (assembly GCF_041473955.1). Taxonomy (NCBI): domain Bacteria; kingdom Pseudomonadati; phylum Pseudomonadota; class Gammaproteobacteria; order Vibrionales; family Vibrionaceae; genus Vibrio; species Vibrio sp. 10N.222.54.E6. The sequence goes on from NZ_JBFRTD010000017.1 coordinate 75,433, forward strand.
TCAACTTCAAGCAACAATCAAAGAGCTTCAGTCAAAAGGTTACGCACTTCCTAATTACCCAGAAGAAGCAAACACTGACGAAGAGAAAGCCGTTAAAGCGACTTACGATAAAATCAAAGGCAGTGCTGTAAACCCTGTGTTACGTGAAGGTAACTCGGATCGCCGCGCTCCACTTTCTGTTAAAAACTACGCGAAGAAGAACCCACACTCAATGGGTGCTTGGTCTGCGGATTCTAAGTCGCACGTTTCAAGTATGGACGACAAAGACTTCTTCGGCAGCGAAAAGTCAGTAACAATTGAAGGTGCTACAGAAGTTAGCATTGAATTCGTTGGTAAAGATGGTGCGAAGAAAACTCTGAAGCCCGCTTTTGCATTGCAAGATAAAGAGATCATTGATGCGTCAGTGATGAACAAGGCCGCTTTGGTTGCGTTCTTCGAGAAAGAGATCGCATCAGCTAAAGAGCAAGGTGTACTGCTTTCTCTTCACATGAAAGCGACGATGATGAAAGTATCTGACCCTGTGATCTTTGGTCATGCAGTTAAGGTTTACTACAAAGACGTATTCGCTAAGCACGGTCAACTGTTTGAAGAGCTTGGTGTTGATGTAAACAACGGCATCGGCGATGTATACGCAAAAATTGCTGCGCTTCCTCAAGAGCAGAAAGAAGCGATTGAAGCTGACCTACAAGCGGTATACGAGACTCAACCACCACTAGCGATGGTTGATTCGGATCGCGGCATTACTAACCTACACGTTCCAAGCGACATCATTGTTGATGCATCTATGCCTGCAATGCTGCGTTCTTCAGGTCAAATGTGGGATCCAGAAGGTAAGCAAAAAGACACGAAAGCTATGATTCCTGATCGCAGCTACGCAAGCATCTACCAAGCAGTTATTGATTTCTGCAAAGAGAATGGTGCTTTCGATCCAACAACAATGGGTAGTGTACCAAACGTTGGCTTGATGGCTCAAAAAGCCGAAGAGTACGGTTCTCACGATAAGACTTTTATCCTTGAAGCTGCTGGTCAGGTTCAAGTTGTTGACGCTTCAGGCGTTGTGCTTCTAGAGCAAGACGTAGAGGAAGGTGATATCTTCCGTATGTGTCAGGTTAAAGATGCACCGATTCAAGACTGGGTTAAGCTAGCGGTAACTCGTGCTCGTGCTTCGGGTGTTCCTGCAGTATTCTGGCTAGACGCGTCTCGCGCGCATGATGCTCAGCTTATTAAGAAAGTTGACGCTTACCTTCCTGAATATGATACCGATGGTCTTGAAATTAAGATCCTTGCTCCTTTAGAAGCAACTCAGTACTCACTGGTTCGTATCAAAGAAGGCCTAGATACTATTTCGGTTACAGGTAACGTATTACGTGATTACCTAACGGATTTGTTCCCGATTCTAGAGCTTGGTACGTCAGCTAAAATGCTATCGATTGTTCCACTTATGAACGGTGGCGGCCTGTTTGAAACAGGTGCTGGCGGTTCTGCGCCTAAGCATGTTCAACAAGTAGAGAAAGAAAACCACCTGCGTTGGGACTCTCTTGGTGAGTTCTTGGCACTAGCGGCATCTCTAGAGCACCTAAGCGTAGTAACGGGGAATGCTAAGGCACAAGTTCTCGCTGACGCGCTTGATAAAGCGACGGGTGAATTCCTAGATAACAACAAGTCTCCTTCACGTCGAGTGGGTGAGCTTGATAACCGTGGTAGCCACTACTACCTTGCAGCATACTGGGCGAAAGCGCTGGCTGAGCAAACGGTTGACGCTGACCTTGCTGCTGAGTTCGCAGGTGTTGCAACTCAATTGGCTGAAAGTGAAGAAGCTATTGTTGCTGAGCTGAATAACGCTCAAGGTCCAGCTGGCGACTTAGGCGGTTATTACCTACTTGATGATGCATTGGTTTCATCACTAATGCGCCCAAGCTCAACGCTAAACGCATTTATTGACGCATAGTGATTGGACTCATCGTTAGTAAGTCATGAACATGATTTACTAACGAGTTGCTTGGTCTGGCAGTTAAGTCACAGATAAAGTCAAAACGAAAGACGCTTTAATGATAACGTTAAAGCGTCTTTTTTTATTCATAATGCTTCCTAGACCTAGACCTAGACCTAGACCTAGACCTAGACCTAGACCTAGACCTAGACCTAGACCTAGACCTGCTAAAGGGATCTCTCGGACGATTTGTACTGGTGAATAGCTTTTAGCTCTCAGATCGAAAAACCGCCCATTTAAGCCTGTATTACAGGTATGAAATGAGCGGTTTCAATGTTCTGCTTACCTGACAGTCGTTTATTAAGACTGATAGAGGTCTACATGTTTGGCAATCGCCTATTTTACGGCGCTGCCTTCTACAGGAACAACGGAGCTAGCATGGGAGCCTTTAGGTCCACTTTCTACTTCATAATCGACCTGTTGACCTGCCTTTAAGGTTCGATAACCTTCCATTTGTATTGTGGAGTAGTGCGCGAAAATATCGCCATCTTCACCTTCTGGACAAATAAAACCAAACCCTTTGGCATTGTTAAACCATTTTACTGTACCTGTAGCCATGCTATACATCCCTCATGCATTTTGTTACTAACGTTGTTATATCAAATCAATGTAAGTTCGATTGATATTATTCCTATCAACTAAACAATTTCAGCTGATAGCTTGAATCTCATACATTGCTTACGGAAATTAACGCTACCCTGCGTAATTATTCCTTATTATAAATTTTTAACGCTTATTACTAGGTTTAGAATCGTGTTACGAAGTTGTATCAGAAAAACCTTTTAGCTCCAATGTAGCTAATGATTGAGTACAGTCAATAGCAAATTGGTATAAAAATGATCAATTTTAATAACAAATCACATTCGAGATTGGCTGCATACTATTAACTAAATAGTAACTTAACGACGATCTTATCGTCACCATCAATAGTTGTGGTGTCTTTTTAATCAATCACATATGTTAATCCTGTTAATCGAGATCTTTTATTTGCAGCGATGGAAATGGTGGATTAGGCTCAGTATAGAGGAATATTTTTTGGTACTGTTTCTTGGTGCAGTTTCTTAGTACACCGTAATGCGTGAATGTGGTAAATTTGAGTTAACTAAACATTCACTACTTCCGAAAAATAACCCTTAGCAAAGCTAATATGAGCAGAAACTTTGAATGGGCATCTCCAGGCTCAGATTTACTGGAGAAAGAGAGAACGAAAGTAAAGCCACCGGCAATGTATAACGTTGTATTACATAACGATGACTACACGCCCATGGACTTTGTAATCGAGATCCTAGAGCGATTTTTCTCACTAGATATCGAAAAAGCAACGGAAGTGATGCTCAAGGTTCATTATGAAGGTAAAGCTATTTGTGGCACATACAGTGCTGAAATAGCGGAAACAAAGGTAGCGCAGGTAACGATATACTCAAAGGAAAATGAGCATCCGCTACTATGTACAATGGAGCAAGTGTAAATTGCTCGAACAACACTGTTGTTCCCTTAGGAGGTACTTATGCTAAATAAAGAATTAGAGACGAGTTTAAATGGCGCATTTTCTCGTGCGCGAGACAAGCGACATGAATTCATGACTGTCGAACACCTCCTACTAGCATTATTAGAAAATGATGCGGCCAAGGAAGCGCTCCAAGCTTGTCAGGCTGATCTCGATGCTCTTCGCAATGAGCTCGATATTTTTATCGACCAAACGACCCCACTCATCCCTGAAAGCGACGAGACTCGTGAAACCCAGCCCACGCTGAGCTTTCAACGAGTACTTCAGCGCGCTGTTTTTCATGTTCAATCTTCAGGTCGCAGCGAAGTAACAGGTGCAAATGTACTTGTGGCTATTTTTAGTGAGCAAGAATCTCACGCGGCATATCTTCTTAAGAAAAACGACATCAGCCGCTTAGACATAGTGAATTTTATTTCACACGGTATTACCAAAGGCAGCAATGAAGGCGATAGCGGTTCATCTCCTGATTCATTTGGTGGTGCAGAGAATGCCGAAGAAGCTAACTCAGAAGATCGTCTAGAAAATTTTGCGACCAACCTTAACGAAGTAGCGAAGCAAGGTAACATTGACCCACTCATCGGTCGTGACAAAGAGCTAGAACGTACCGTTCAAGTTCTGTGTCGTCGTCGTAAGAACAACCCTCTATTAGTGGGAGAGGCGGGTGTGGGTAAAACTGCTATCGCTGAAGGTCTTGCATGGCGCATCGTTGAAGGCCAAGTCCCTGAAATCATTCAGAGCAGCGTGATTTACTCTTTGGATATTGGTTCATTGCTTGCGGGAACGAAATATCGTGGTGACTTTGAGAAGCGCTTTAAAGCGATTCTGAAGCAACTCGAGAAAGAAGAAGACGCTATCCTGTTCATCGATGAGATCCATACCATTATTGGTGCGGGTGCAGCATCGGGTGGTCAGGTGGATGCGGCAAACCTAATTAAACCGCTATTAAGCAGCGGTAAATTACGTTGTATTGGCTCAACCACTTACCAAGAGTACAGCAGTATTTTTGAGAAGGAGCGTGCTTTATCTCGTCGCTTCCAGAAAATCGATATTGTTGAACCATCGCTAGATGATACAACCAAAATTCTGATTGGCTTGAAGCCAAAATACGAAGCTCACCACGAAGTACGTTACACCAACAAAGCGTTACGTGCCGCTGTGGAGTTGTCTGCTAAGTATATTAATGAACGTCACCTTCCAGATAAGGCGATTGACGTTATTGATGAAGCGGGTGCTCGTAGTCGTTTGGCGCCTGCAAGTCGTCGTAAGAAAACGGTAAGCGTGGCTGATATTGAGTCAATGGTTGCGAAAATGGCGCGTATTCCTGAGAAGTCAGTATCGTCTTCAGACAAAGATACGCTGCAGAAACTGGATGACCGCATGAAAATGTTGGTATTCGGACAAGACCCAGCGATCGATGTATTGAGCGAAGCGATCAAGCTAACTCGTGCAGGGTTGGGAGCAGACAATAAACCTGTTGGTTCATTCTTGTTTGCTGGCCCTACTGGTGTCGGTAAAACAGAGGTGACTGTTCAACTGTCTAAATTGATGGGTATTGAGCTTCTGCGCTTTGATATGTCTGAGTACGGCGAGCGTCACTCGGTAAGCCGCTTGATCGGTGCGCCTCCTGGTTATGTTGGTTATGATCAAGGTGGTCTGCTAACCGATGCTGTTATCAAGAACCCACACTCTGTTGTGCTACTTGATGAGATCGAGAAGGCACACCCAGATATCTTTAACTTGTTATTACAGGTGATGGACAACGGTACGCTAACCGACAACAACGGTCGCAAAGCAGATTTCCGCAATGTGATCCTAGTGATGACGACCAACGCTGGTGTTGCAGAAACCGAGAAGAAATCGATCGGTTTGATCCAACAAGATCATGCGCCAGACGCAATGAGTGAAATCAAGAAGGTATTTACTCCTGAGTTCCGTAACCGTCTTGATAATATCATCTGGTTCAACAGCCTTGATCCAAGTGTGATCAGTCAAGTTGTTGATAAGTTCATTGTTGAGCTTCAGGTCCAACTGGACGCTCGTGGTGTATCTTTAGAGGTTTCTGAGGATGCTCGTCATTGGTTAGCTGAAAGAGGCTATGACAAGACCATGGGCGCTCGTCCGATGGGACGTGTGATTCAAGAGAAGCTTAAAAAGCCTCTTGCTAATGAGTTGCTGTTCGGAAGTTTGGTTGACGGCGGTACGGTTAAAGTATCTCTGAAAAAAGACGAACTGGATTTCATCTATGTTGGTGCGAAAGAAGAGGTTATGCATTAGGCATACTTCTTAAACACTAACGGCTTATAAAGAGCACTGAGTACAGTTAATCACGATATTAAACGCATGACTTTGGTTGTGCGTTTTTTTATGCTTGCTAGATGCTAGATGCTAGATGCTAGATGCTAGGTTGGTGTTGTTGGAGTGGTAAAAAGTTCAGGCGATAAAAAACGGAGCCTTGAGGGCTCCGCTTCTTATCGTATTCGGTAATTAAAAATTAACGAGCACGGAAGACGATGCGGCCTTTAGAAAGGTCGTATGGAGTCATCTCAACAGTTACTTTATCACCAGTAAGAATACGGATGTAGTTCTTACGCATTTTACCAGAGATGTGTGCTGTCACTACGTGACCGTTTTCAAGCTCAACACGGAACATTGTGTTTGGTAGAGTATCAAGGACAGTGCCTTGCATCTCGATTACGTCTTCTTTAGCCATCTAATCCTCTTTCGAAATTTGGCGGTTTTCAACGGCTTGATTGTGCCGTTAAAATCAAAATATGTAAAGTTGTCGCGTATTCTACCCTCGCCACCGCTGATTTACTAGCCTTTGATGACGTTGAAATCGTACTTTATAGTTCATCGCAGGGCATTCATCGATTTGATAACCCAAATATAACCATTGTTTTTGTTCTTTCTGGGCATGTTGGATCTGGAATAGAACGCCAAGAGTTCCCATGGAAATGTCGATATCAGGGTCGAAGAAGGTATAAAACGCGCTCGTACAGTGAGACATGATGTCTGTAACGGCAATGCCGACTAACTGCCCCTCATCATAGATGTGCATGAACTTTGTAGCAAGCCATTCATTTTTAGAGAAATGCAGAAACTCTTCTTTCTTCGGTGGATACATGGTTCCCGAACGGTGGCGAGCGGTTATATAGCGGCTATACAAGTCAAACCAGTTGTCATCCATTTCATCTTTCAGCTCCCAACGCAGCGCTTTGGCCTTGTTGAGTATTCGTCGTTGGCTCTTGGAAAACTTGACCTCGGGAATCGACAGTCGAATCGCTTGGCACGATGAGCAATTATCGCAATGTGGTTTATAAATGGTTGTTCCACTGCGGCGAAATCCATTCGCAAGCAGAACTTCATAGTTATCTGCGGTGTGCATGTGTTCATCAAGCGTGACTGCCACTCTTTCTTCGAGGTGGGGTAAGTAACTGCAAGCGTGATTGTCTGTTAATCCAATTCTGATTTGTTGTAAATCTGGATTCATTAAGGCATTTCCTTTAGCCATTGTTTTTTAAAACATGCATCGTTAACGGACGTTTCTTTGAGTAATCGAAGAGAACTCAGGAATTCATCCCTATCAACCTCGATAGCGCCCAAGGATTCCAAGTGTGGGTTCATGACTTGGCAATCAATGAGTTGTCCGCCGAATTGTGTAAAGTGCTCGCAAAAGTACCATAGCGCAATTTTAGAGGCATTAGTCTTCAGGCTGAACATCGATTCACCGCAAAAGACTTGGCCTCTTTGTAAGCCGTAAAGTCCGCCGATCAGTTCATCATCTTGCCAAACCTCAACCGAGTGGCAGAAACCTAATGAAGCGAGTTTGCGGTAGGCTGACTGCATGTCGCTGTTTAGCCAGGTTTCTTCTTTGGGCCTTAGTGAAGAGCAATAACCAATTACTTTGTCCGTCGCTTGGTTGATGCTGACTCGGTAATTGTGCTTTCTTTGAAACTTTTTAAGACTTTTTGACGGTTCGAATGTCTTAGGATTAAATACCGCTCGCGGTGCAGGGCTCCACCAAAGTATAGGCTCACCTGGGCCATACCATGGAAATATACCTTGGCTATAAGCGTTCAGAATTCGTATGGGTGACAAATCACCACCGAACGCGAGTAGACCGTTGGGTTCATCAAGCGCGTCGAAGGGCGAAGGAAACTCTATACTAGTAGTATCAAGTTCGGTTAGGTATATAGTCATAAGTACCGCATTACAGATTAATCACTGACCAAGAGGTCTTTAGGAGTTTTACCATGAAGAAGTTGCTTTGGATTTTACTTGTTTTGCCCATGTTGGCAAATGCAGCTTACAACAGAAACCAAGCCAGACCAGTGAATGAGGTCGTTTACGGTGAGGTTGATACGGTCAGGTACATTACCCAACAGGAGATCGTAGAGTCGAAAGCGAATGGTTGGGAAACCTTGTTGGGTGCGGCAATTGGTGGTTTGGTTGGTAATCAGTTTGGTGGCGGCACAGGTAAAGAAGTCGCAACGGCGGTTGGTGCTGTAGCGGGGGCGGGGATCGCTCGTAATCGCGGCAATACGCAATATCGGGTGGAATATAAACTCGTTGAATTATTGGTTAAAACCAAGGATGACAATCTGGTTAACATCATTCAAGACGTTGACAATTCGATGTTGTTCAATAGAGGTGATGATGTGCGGATTCTCTATTTTTCAGATGGCGTTCGAGTTGATCTAGTGTACTAGTATACAAATGTGTTTGGTTGGCTAATTAATCGCCTTTATTGAGGGGATTAGCTCTGGAGTTCGTCGGAAAAGTTCGTTAGTCTGCAAGTACGAAGAATTATTCATCACCCGAAAATAAATACGCGCCAGTGACTTCGGGTGGTACAAGGACTATAAGAACTAATGGAAAGCCTTACGTTACAACCAATTCAGAAAGTGAGCGGGGAAGTTAACCTACCTGGCTCAAAAAGTGTTTCTAATCGTGCGCTTCTTTTGGCTGCACTTTCAACGGGAACAACTCGCCTAACAAACTTACTAGACAGTGATGACATTCGTCATATGTTGAATGCATTAACACAGTTAGGTGTTGATTATCAGTTGTCTGCAGACAAAACAGTTTGTGAAGTGACAGGTGTTGGTGGTGCATTCTCAAGTGACAAAGCCCTAGAGCTTTTCTTAGGTAACGCGGGTACAGCAATGCGTCCATTGGCTGCTGCACTTTGTTTAGGTCGCGGTGAATACGTTCTTACTGGTGAGCCACGTATGAAAGAGCGTCCAATTGGTCACTTAGTGACTGCTCTGCAAGAGGCCGGCGCCAACGTCGAATACTTAGAGAACGAAAATTACCCACCGCTGAAGATCACGGGTACTGGGCTAAAGAGTGGTACAGTTTCTATCGATGGTTCTATCTCTAGTCAATTCTTGACGGCATTTTTGATGGCTGCACCTTTAGCTGAAGGCGAAGTGACCATCAAAATCGAAGGTGAATTGGTTTCTAAGCCTTACATCGATATTACGCTGCATATCATGAAGCAATTTGGTGTGGATGTTATCAACAGTGACTACCAAGAATTTGTGATTCCAACTGGGCAATCTTACATAGCACCCGGTGATTTCTTGGTTGAAGGTGATGCATCATCTGCGTCATATTTCCTTGCAGCCGCTGCTATCAAAGGTGGCGAGATTAAAGTGACAGGTATTGGCAAAAACAGTATCCAAGGTGATATCCAATTCGCTGATGCACTTGAGAAAATGGGTGCTGAAATCGAGTGGGGTGATGACTACGTTATCTCTCGTTGTGGTGAGCTAAAAGGCATTGATATGGACTATAACCATATTCCAGATGCGGCGATGACAATTGCGACAACGGCTCTGTTTGCTAAAGGAACAACCGCAATCCGCAATGTTTACAACTGGCGTGTGAAAGAGACGGATCGCTTAGCGGCAATGGCAACAGAACTACGTAAAGTAGGCGCTGAGGTGGAAGAGGGTGAAGACTACATCATTGTTAACCCTGTGGCTGAACTGACGCACGCGGCGATTGATACTTACGATGATCACCGCATGGCGATGTGTTTCTCATTGGTTGCTTTGAGTGACACCCCGGTGACGATCAATGATCCAGGTTGTACATCCAAGACATTCCCTGACTACTTCGATAAGCTGAAAATGCTGAGTCTATAAAAATACTAAGTCTATAAAAATGATAAGTATATAAAGGTCCAGGAACAAAAAAGCTTGCCTAGATGGCAAGCTTTTTAATTATTGCTGAATTGTAAATTCTTTCGAAAGGTGATGCGCCAAGTACTTAAACATGTTAAATACCGCGGTTGTATTTTCTGTCGGCATTCCGTTGTTGTCTAAGAAGTATTCACCTTTGAAAATGAGTACATCGTCTTTTTCTACTACGCTGTTTGCGCGCATGCCTTCAATGTAGTCATCATGTGATTGGATAATTTGGTTTGCGATAAGCAGTAAATCAAATTCTGCTATTACTTTCTTTGTCATGAGTTTATCTCTGATAACTGAATATAACGTTGAGTTTATGGTGTCGAACTAGAAATTCAATGATTTCACAACCGATTAAGAGAGTCTTTTCAAACATCCACAATTTATTTTGTGATTTATGACAAAAATAATTGAATGGGGCTCGCGTTAGATTCGCCGACAAGCTTAGTATGAGCGCGTTTAGACGTAATGCCTGATGAATAGGCTCTTGCAAGTATTCTTAGTGAGTACTTTATAGCTTCTTTGTATTGTGACTCTTTTCTCTATGAGTCGTCGAATTGTCGAGCGATCAGATCCAATTTTGAAAAAAGCGGTTGATCTTCTAGTAATCTCGCACAATAGTAAAAAAAGAAGCAATGAATTTAGAATATCATGCGTAAAAGCCCACAAGTAAAATTGTTGGTGTTGAAGCATCGTGATTAAGGACGTTAGAGTCAATATGGGTAAATCGCTCGTTATAGTGGAGTCGCCAGCCAAGGCTAAAACTATCAATAAATATCTTGGCAAAGACTTTGTCGTTAAGTCGAGTGTAGGTCACGTTCGTGATTTACCAACGGCGGGTCAAAGTACAGGTCAAAAGGCTGCTGCAGTTTCAACCAAGGGTATGAGCCCAGAAGATAAAGCTCGTATCAAGAAAGAAAAAGATCGCAAAGCGCTTATTAAAAAGATGGGTATCAACCCTTATCAAGAGTGGGAAGCGAATTACCAAATCTTACCGGGCAAAGAAAAAGTCGTTGCTGAATTGCAAAAACTGGCTGAGAACGCAGACCATGTTTATCTCGCAACCGATTTGGACCGCGAAGGAGAAGCTATCGCATGGCACCTTCGTGAGATCATCGGTGGTGATGAAACGCGATACAAACGAGTGGTTTTTAACGAAATCACTAAAAATGCTATTCAGCAAGCTTTCGAAACTCCAGGCGAGCTAAATATCGACGGCGTAAACGCACAACAAGCACGACGTTTTATGGACCGTGTTGTTGGCTTTATGGTGTCACCACTGCTTTGGAAAAAAATAGCACGAGGCCTATCCGCTGGCCGTGTTCAATCTGTAGCTGTAAAACTACTGGTTGAACGTGAGCGCGAGATCAACGCTTTTATCCCTGAAGAGTTCTGGGATGTGCATGCTGATACCAAAACGGCAGAGAAAACAGATTTCAGACTGCAAGTCGCTCAAAAAGACGGTGTTGCGTTTAAACCTGATAATGAAGCGCAAACACAAGCTGCAGTAAGCGTTTTAGAAAAAGCGCAATACGAAGTATGTAAACGTGAAGACCGCCCAACTAAGAGTAAGCCGTCTGCACCTTACATCACGTCGACTCTGCAACAAGCGGCGAGCACACGTCTTGGTTACGGCGTAAAGAAAACCATGATGTTGGCTCAACGTTTGTATGAAGCGGGTTACATCACTTATATGCGTACTGACTCGACCAACTTGAGTTCAGAAGCTGTAGAAGCCGCACGTGAATACATTGGTTCTGAGTTTGGTGCACAATATCTTCCACCGAAAGCGCTTGTATACGGCAGCAAAGAGGGCGCACAAGAGGCTCACGAAGCGATTCGTCCTTCGAGTGTCGATGTTAAGTCTGAAGACCTAAACGGCGTAGACGCGGACGCACACAAGCTTTACTCGCTGATTTGGAATCAATTTGTTGCATGTCAAATGACACCTGCGCAATACGATTCAACGACGGTAAGCGTTAAAGCTGATGAGTACACGTTAAAAGCGAAAGGCCGTATTCTTAAGTTTGATGGTTGGACTCGCGTTCAACGTCCAATGGGTAAAAATGAAGATACGATTCTTCCTGCTGTACAGGTTGGTGAAAAGCTAGACCTAATCGCATTAGACCCTAAACAGCATTTCACTAAGCCGCCAGCCCGTTTTACTGAAGCGGCGCTAGTTAAAGAGCTTGAGAAGCGTGGTATTGGTCGTCCTTCAACGTACGCATCAATCATCTCTACGATTCAAGACCGTGGTTATGTAAAAGTTGAACAGCGTCGTTTCTATGCTGAGAAGATGGGTGAAATTGTTACTGACCGTCTAGATGGCAGTTTCAATGACCTAATGAACTATGACTTTACGGCTCGTATGGAGCAGAAGTTAGACCAAATTGCAGAAGGCGAAGCAAGCTGGAAAGGCGTGCTAGATAACTTCTTCGAAGACTTTACAGGCGATTTGGAAAAAGCCGATTTAGATGAAGACGCTGGTGGCATGAAGCCAAATCATATCGTTGAAACCGATATTGAGTGTCCAACTTGTAGCCGTAAAATGGGTATTCGTACAGCTTCGACTGGCGTATTCCTAGGTTGTTCTGGTTATGCACTTCCACCAAAAGAGCGCTGTAAGACAACCATTAACCTTGGTGATGAAGACGGTATTATCAACGTTCTTGAAGAAGACGTTGAAACCGCAGCACTTCGAGCAAAAAAGCGTTGTCCGATTTGTGAAACGGCAATGGATGCTTATCTGATCGATGATAAGCGTAAGATGCATGTGTGTGGTAACAACCCTAACTGTGAAGGTTATGTGGTTGAACACGGCGAATTCAAAGTGAAAGGCTATGATGGTCCGCTTGTTGAGTGTGACAAATGTAGTTCTGACATGGTTTTGAAGAATGGTCGTTTCGGTAAATACATGGACTGTACGAGTGAAGATTGTAAGAACACTCGTAAGATTCTGAAGAATGGCGAAGTAGCGCCACCTAAAGAAGACCCAGTGCATTTCCCTGAACTCCCATGTGAAAATTCAGATGCATACTTCGTACTTCGTGATGGGGCTTCTGGTTTGTTTATGGCCGCGAGTAATTTCCCTAAATCACGTGAAACACGTGCACCATTAGTGGAAGAGCTGGTTCGTTTTAAAGACCGTATCTCACCTAAATTCCAGTATCTGGCATCAGCACCGGTTGCTGATCCTGATGGCAAGCCGACAGTAGTTCGTTTTAGTCGTAAGACAAAAGAAAACTACGTTCGTACCGAAGTGGACGGTAAACCTTCAGGTTGGACCGCTTTGTACATCGACGGTAAGTGGGAAGTTACGGATAAACGTAAAAAGCCTAAAGAGAAGTAACTGAATGTGTGACCCGATCTGATATGGGTTGACATTTTATTGATGAAAAAAGCAGCCATTAGGCTGCTTTTTTTTTGATCTGAATATGACTAATTATGCTGTCTCTCGATCGTCGGCCTTACCTGTGTCTATTTGTTAAATTCAGGTCATGAAATAAATGAAATGGATAATAATCTTTAATTATGCAACCTTAACGTGATTGTAACTTAATTAAAATATTGTAAGTCACAGATCAGGTTTTAGTTGTATACCTGATGTATTCCGAGTGTTAACTTAATGTTTCATAAAAACAGTGTAATGTGAGCTGCTTTAAGTCTTAGGAAAGCAATCGGCTTACATAACACAGAATGGCGTATTAAAAATTGAAATCGACCGGAAAGTCGATAACGTATATAAAACCAAGTGCAAACAATAGTGCACACTTAACAACGTTTGGCTTAGGATATTTTCACTACATGTGGATGGATATTCGTTAAGTACCGAAATAAGTGTTGGTGCTCATCCCCCAGAGGAAGATACCTCTTAGAGCACTAACATCGACAAGCTATAAATATATGGAGAATAAAATGGCTGGTGTATTAGGAATGATTCTTGCTGGTGGTGAAGGCTCTCGCTTAAGACCTTTAACTGAATCTCGCAGCAAACCCTCGGTTCCTTTCGGTGGTAGTTACCGCTTAATTGATTTTGCTCTGAATAACTTCGTTAATGCTGATCTAATGAAGATCTACGTATTAACACAGTTTAAGTCACAATCACTGTTCCATCACATGAAAAAAGGTTGGAATATCAGTGGTATAACCGACCGTTTTATCGACCCAATCCCTGCGCAAATGCGTACAGGTAAGCGTTGGTATGAAGGTACTGCAGATGCTATTTATCAAAACCTTCGCTTCATGCAGTTGGAAGAACCTGATCAAGTTTGTATTTTTGGATCAGATCATATTTACAAAATGGACATTAAGCAGATGCTTGATTTCCATAAAGAGAAGAAAGCGGCTTTAACCGTTTCTGCATTGCGTATGCCGCTTGCTGAAGCATCTGAATTCGGCGTTATCGAAGTGGATGCTGAAGGACGTATGATTGGTTTTGAAGAGAAACCGGCTAACCCGAAACCAATTCCAGGTGACCCGGAGTCTGCGCTTGTGTCTATGGGTAACTACGTATTTGAAGCTAACGAGTTGTTCGCAGAACTTGTTGAAGATGCAGATAAAGAAGACTCGACACATGATTTCGGAAAAGACATCATTCCAAACATGGTTCCGCGTGGTGATGTGTTTGTTTATGACTTCAGTACTAACCGTATTACTGGTGAGAAAGAAGAAGTTTATTGGCGCGATGTAGGTACGATTGACGCGTACTGGCAAGCTCATATGGATCTTCTTGAGAAAGATGCGCCATTCTCGCTATACAACCGCAAGTGGCCACTACATACATACTATCCGCCACTACCGCCGGCTACGTTTACTGATTCGGCAAACGGCCGTGTTCAGATCATCGATAGCTTAGTGTGTAACGGCAGCTATGTACGTGGCTCTCGCATTGAGAAGTGTGTATTGGGTTTCCGCAGTAATATCGCATCAGCGTGTGATATTAGTGAGAGTATCTTACTCGGTGATGTGAAAGTGGGTGAAGGTTGCGTACTTCGTCGTGTCATCGTCGATAAAGATGCAGATATCGCACCTGGAACACAGATTGGCGTAAATCTGAAAGAAGATAAAAAGCATTACCATGTCTCTGACGATGGTGTAGTAGTTATTTCCAAAGGAGCTCGAGTTGGTTACTAAGACTCTCTCGGTACTTTTTGTAGCGTCTGAAGTTGAAGGCTTGATTAAAAGTGGTGGCTTGGCTGATGTAGCCAAGGCACTGCCAAAAGCGTTACAAACACTCGAACAAGATGTTCGAGTGACCATCCCTGCTTATAGAAACATTCCAAACATTGATTCAGCTGAAGTGATTTTGTCGACCGAGCTCGATCATTGGCCTCATACTGCTTATCAAGTCAAAAAGTTGAGTGTCGAAGGTGTTCAAATCTTCGCTATTGAATGTGACAAGTATTTTGACCGTCCTGAAATGTACGCAGAGAACAATCAAGCGTATGCTGATAACGGAGAGCGCTTTTCGTTCTTCAGTACGGCTTGTTTGGATATGCTTCCTAAGCTCGCGTTCCAACCTGATATCATTCATGCAAATGACTGGCACACAGGCTTTGTGCCTTTCTTGCTTAAATCACGTTATCAACAACACGAATTCTTTGAAAATACGCGCAGTGTTATCTCGATTCACAATGCAGTTTTCAAAGGGGTGTTCGCATACGATGAACTGCAATGTCTGCCAGAGATGCACAGTTACAATGTGCCTGAAGCATCTGTAAGTGACACGCATGTCACCATGCTAAAAGCAGGGGTGATGTGTGCCGATAAGGTCAATGCAGTAAGCCCAACGTATGCAGAAGAGCTGAAAACGGAGTTAGGTAGCCATGGCATGGCAGCAGAGTTCCAACATCGTTCGGCCGACTTATTTGGTATTCTCAACGGTTGTGATTATGGAGCTTGGAACCCGGAAACAGACGCTTTCCTTCCTCGTAAATTCAAAGCAACGAAACACAGCATGACTCGTGGAAAATCTGCTTGTAAGCAAAAACTGCAACAAGATGTTGGTTTACCCGTTACCGATTGTGCGGTTTATGGCATGGTTTGTCGTCTGACCAACCAAAAAGGCGTTCATTACTTACTGCCTATCATCGAGCAGTTCTTGAAAAACGAATTGCAGATCGTGATTGTCGGTACTGGTGACCCGGTTTTGGCGAGTCAATTGAAAGAGTTATCAGCACTTCATTCAGACAAGTTCTCATTCGTAGAAGCCTACAATAATGAACTAGCGCATTTGGTTGAAGCGGGCTCTGATTTTTTCTTGATGCCTTCTGAATTTGAGCCTTGTGGCTTGAACCAAATCTACAGCATGGCTTACGGCACTTTGCCTATTGTGCGCTCTGTTGGTGGTTTAAAGGACAGTGTGAATGATTACGATCAGGATCCCGAGATAGCAACAGGCTTTGCTTTTGAAGAACCAACACCGCAAGCATTACTAGCGGTATTACATCGCTCATTACTACTTTATGCTCAAAATCCATCTGAAATTAAGCGCGTTCAACTTTACGCGATGCAACAAGATTTTAGTTGGGAAGATGCGGCAGAAGAATATCTTGCGATGTACCATTCTGCATTTTAACTTGTTGACTTAGCTTTAAAATACAGTTGTTGAATAACAACTGTTCATAATAAAAGAAGGCGCTCTGCTGATAGAGTGCCTTTTTTTTTCTGGTCAGATCACATCACGTTTCCAAAGACAAAGCTTGCAAACTCATTTTAGTCAGGTAGAAAAGGTGGTCAGGTATTCACATGACTAGTGTTGGGTTTGACACTATTATCACTTAAAATTCTTAATTGCGTGATATCCTTAGTCATCGCCTTGTGATGAGGCTTAGCTCCATAAATAAATTAAGCGATAGGTATGTCTGAGAGTTTATTATTTCATAAAACATTTACTCACCCTACGAGTGATGAGTGGGTTGTGTTTGTGCATGGCGCAGGGGGCAGTTCCTCCATTTGGTTTAAGCAGATCAAAGCGTATAAGCAGCATTTCAACTTGCTTCTCATTGACTTGAGAGGGCACGGTAAATCAGACAACATACTTAAAGATCTGATTTCGAACCGTTATACGTTCAAATCAGTAACGCTCGATATTCTTAAAGTGTTAGATCATCTAAAAATCCGATCCGCACACTTTGTGGGTATGTCTTTGGGTACAATTATCGTTCGTAACGTGGCCGAACTGGCGGCAAGCAGAGTACGTTCGATGGTGCTTGGTGGTGCTGTCACTAAACTCAACACTCGATCTCAAGTCTTAATCAAATTAGGAAACCTGAGTAAGCACATCATTCCTTATATGTGGCTATACAGCCTTTTTGCTTATGTTGTGATGCCGCAAAAAAGTCAGAAAGAATCACGTCACCTGTTTATCCGCGAAGCGAAAAAGCTGTGCCAAAAAGAGTTCAAGCGCTGGTTTATCCTCACGGCTGATGTGAACCCATTGATGAAATACTTTAAAGACAGGGAGTTGCCGATTCCGACTTTGTATTTGATGGGCGAGCGCGATTACATGTTCATCAAACCCGTTAAAGAAATGGTCGAAGCGCACGAGTCGAGCGAGTTGGTAGAAATTGCCAACTGTGGGCATGTATGTAATGTAGAAAATCCTGAAGAATTCAATCAACAATCTATCGCTTTTATCCAAAAGCAAATTCAGTGATTCTCTGGGTTGGTTATCAGGCTCGATGATCCAATAGAATTAAAATAAAAACGGGAAGCTAATTTAGCTTCCCGTTTTTATTTGGAGGAGGTATTTGACCGAATCGTGTCTGTAATAACTGAAACTTTGCTATTCAGGCGAAGCAGCGCCGCACTGCCAACAAGACCCGAATTGTGCTTCATTGATTTCATGACACTCACCACAACGCCACTCTTCATAGATGATCGAATCTTGCTGTTTTTGGTAGTCATTGACGATCGTGCGGGCTTTACTAGCGAGTTCTGGCTCATATAACCATACGTAAGGGTCTGTATCTTCGGTAAATGGGATTTCACCTTTTAAACCAAACAAACCCTCACCACGGACTTCACACGCAATATTCTCACTTTCTAACAATCCACAGATGATATGAGCTTCTGTTGGATTCGATGCACTGAAGATTTTCATTGAAATAGAACCTTATTTGGCTGCATGCGTTATTAAGTTACTTAGCTACTTAGCTACTTAGCTACTTAGCTATTTAGCTATCTAGCTAGCTATATACGTTACTCAGCGACAGGTGCTGAGCGAAATTTGTTCATCAACCATTTAGCAATAATTGGGAACACACCCAGTAAGGCAAATGACAACAGTACTGAGGGAGACACGATGCCCGAAAGTGAATCAATTTCTGCGAGTTGAGTTCCGGCATTCAAGAAAACGGCGGTACCCGGCAACATACCGATTTGGCTAGTAATATAGTAACGACTCACCGACATCGGTGTTAGACCCATCAATAGATTGATAAGGAAAAATGGGAAAACAGGAATTAGACGTAGCGAGAATAAGTAAAATGCACCGTCTTTCTCAACGCCCTTATTGATGGTGGCTAACTTGTCGCCAAACTTGGTTTGGATCCAGTCACGCAACAAGTAACGGCTACTTAAGAAGGCGAGGGTTGCGCCAATAGCGCTCGCGAAAGACACCAGCAGTAAACTGTTCCAAAACCCAAACAGCGCAGCGCCTAACAGCGTAACAACGGCAGCGCCAGGAATTGAGAAAGCCGTAATCATGACATACGCGACAAAGTAGATAGCGGCAGCGGCAATGAAATTGCTCTCGATGTAGTCATTCAAAACAGCTTGCTGGGCTTTTGCATTTTCAAGCGTTAAGTACTGGCCGAAATTGACGCCTAACAAGACGATGGTTATGACCAACACAATACCCAATATCATTTTTTTACTCATTGATACTTCCTCTAAATTTTCAATGCATACCATTAGTTTTTCAATGTATACCACTAGTATAGATAGACAGGCAAAGCATAGAATAACTTTCACCAGATATAAAAAAGCCGCAAAAATGCGGCTTAGTTATCTATATAGTTTGCACTGACAATGTTAATTGACGTGATTGATAAGCTCTTCACGACGTTGCTGCGGTATAACAGACCAATGTGTACCATTGATCGCGCCTTCTAGCGCCCATAACAGTTCAATACTGACAGAAGACGCATGCGATTCTTTGATGGCGTTAAATGCGTTTACAGAGCCAGATTCATATAAACGTTCTACAGAATCGATCCCTGCCTTTTTCAACATCCGCTCTGTAGCGAGTCGAAGGTTAGGCAGATCTTTGAGTCTAGTTGGTTTAGCAGAAGATTGTTCAGCTTTCTCTTCTTTAGCAAAACCTAGAGACGTAGTCGCAAGCTGCAAGATTTTCTCTTGGTCTCGCCATAAGCCTTCAGGTAAAGCGAAATATTTAGTAACGACAGGAAAACCACGTTTTTTGTAGACGTACGGTTGAAATCCTTGTTGTTCGAATTGTTGTGTTGTGCATTTGTCAGCTCGTATATGCAACTGGTCATTCACAACCAGGGCAAACATAGTGTCATCAGCAAAAAGCCCGAATCCACCAAACATTGAGCGTGATTTAATTTTTCCTAGGGGCTCAAATAATTTCATTGAGTCCTTTAGTATCGGTTTATCCATGTTATTTATCTCGGTGTATTTGAACTACGCCACCAAATAAGCAGGTCCGAGAGATTAGCAAAATGTTGCAATTAAATTGTCAATAGGCTGTAAATTACTAAAGTATTAGCAGTTACTGCATTTTGCCATCGGTAACCCCGCTACCATACCAACGAGTGGTTTAGGCCGGAAGCTTTGCGTCCCACTTTTTCAAGTGGTTTGCCCTGTGCGTGACTGGGTTATTAGAATAAAGTTTTTGTTGAATTAGGCTCACACTTCTTATTTCAAAATGTGATATTGCTTCAATTAATGATCTTTGAGATATGCATGCAAGTGCACTTTGTTTGTTGAGAAAAAAAACGCACCTAAAGGTGCGCTTGATTAAACTAAACTCATTACATCAATTAATTTAACGTTTTAACTGTACTTCGCTCAACAATTTCAGGGTGCATTTCGAAGACGCGTTTTTCGTGGTCTTTGTCTTTTATACGCTCTAGTAGTATTTCGAATGCATTTTTACCAACACGGCGCTTAGGTTGGTGAACCGTCGTTAACGGTGGAGAGAAGTATTCAGCCAATTCTATGTTGTCGTAACCGATCACTGAGATATCTTCAGGAATACGAATGCCTTTTTCTTGTAATCGGCTCATCAGTCCTAATGCCATGGTGTCGTTAAAACAGAATACTGCGGTAGGGCGATCTTCCATCTCAATGATTTGGTCAGCAGCAATCACAGCTGTGTCACATTCAAAGTTGCCTTCGATGATCATATTTTCATCGGCAGTAATCTTCGCTTCATTGAGTGCGCGCTTGTAACCTGAGATGCGTTCAACACACGCTGCTTTGTCTAAGTGGCCACTTAAACATGCAATCTTGGAGTGACCGCGCTCAATGAGGTATTTGGTTGCTAGGTAGCCACCTTCTTCAGAGTTATCGATGATCTTATCAGCCTGAGAGCTTTCAGGGCCCCAGTCCATGATAACTTTAGGGATGTCTGCGTGACGGTCTAACATCTCTCTTAGTTCTTCAGTCAGGTCAGAACACATAACTAAGATGCCATCTACACGTTTCTCTGCAAGCATTCGAATGTAGTCACGTTGCTTTTCGTAGATACCGCCCGTATTGCACAAGATCAAAGTGTAACCTTGACGGTAGCAGTAGCTCTCAACACCATCGATAACTTCAGAGAAGAATAGGTTAGTTGATTGAGTCACTAGCATACCGATGGTGCGTGTTGTATTGCACTTCAAACTACGAGCAACGGCACTTGGCGCATAGTTCAGTTCGTCTACGGCTTTGTTTACTTTTTCTTGAGTCGCTTCAGCAACAAAGCGAGTTTTGTTGATTACGTGAGAAACGGTTGTTGTTGATACGCCGGCTAAGCGTGCGACATCTTTTATAGTGGCCATGTTTTTATCCTATTAGAAGCTACTTTCCCAAAGTACGGAATGAAGTAGCCGTTAAGCTACCTAACTAAGAGCTTAAATTTGTAGGGCTCTTTGGGTACTAAAGTGCTAAAAAACAAAAAACCGCTATTGAGCGGCTTGTCTTAACACCGAAATGCTCTGAACTTCAATAAGTGTAGCATTTCGTGAATGTTTCATATTTTATCGTTTGCGGTCACAATTTTAGACTGACTAGAAATTACTCGCAATAAAATTCACCCAGAAATCCGGGTGAATGGTCACAATTCTATTGAATTTATTTATCGAGTCGTCAAAAAAAGCTTATTCGCCAGCTAGGTATTGAGTGTCCAATTTGCAGAATGCCAATAGCAGGGATGAGATTGAAGCGTAGAAACCGAATGTGTCAATGTCATGACATTTGGCGTTGAACTTTGGTACCCAAGTAAGCAGTTGCTGTTCGATAAATTGTTGTTGAACAGCGAAGGATTTCTCTAGTTCTTCTTCAAGTTCAGTTTCGTTCGAACGAATGATTAGATTACCTAGGAAATCGAGTTCGATAGCAATGTGGTCAGCTGGCTCTTTTAGGTCTTGGTTAACCACTAAGTTGTGTTTAGCCATGATCTCTTCCATATCTTTTGCTGGCTTGTCGTTCAATAGGCCAGTCTGGCCGATATACATAGAAGCGTAAGGAAGTGCGCCATGTTTATCAGTCTTTAAGAATAAGTCACAGAAGTCAGCAGACAATTCTAATTGAGCATCTTCACGTGTTTGTAGACGGTTGAGCGCATCCACTAAGCTATCAATCGCCGGCTTTAGTGTTTCATTTTCACCTAAACCAGTTAGGAAAGAACGAATTTCAACAGAGTGGTAGTGATCGAGTTCTTCTTGAGTGAGCTCTTTAGCGAACAAGCTTGATAGCCACCAGTATATTTCTGATCGTTGTTCGTTGAATGCTTTCGTATCTTTCATTTCTTAGATCCTGATTTAGTCTTGTGGTGTGTGTATACCTAGCATCGTCGAGTGATTTATGTATAGGCACACCAAGGCTGAATAACAAGGTTATTTGCGAAACGCAAAGTTACTCGTTAGTAGTAATGCCTATATTGAATTGCGATGGGCGACAAATAGCAAGGTTTAAGATTGTCTTGTATCAAAAAAAAATCATGTTTCTGGCTTTTATCTTCTGTAGTACTAGAATTGTTACGAGTTATGAATAGAATGGTCACTGAAACTATTAAATAAGAAAAGTGGTGTAGATGAGCTATCACGTATTAGTCGTAGAAGATGATGTGGTAACCCGAAGTAAACTGGTTGGATATTTCCAGAATGAAGGTTACACAGTGAGCGAAGCTGAAAGCGGGGCTCAAATGAGAAAAATGTTAGAAGAAAATAACGTTGACCTCATTATGTTAGACATCAACTTGCCAGGCGAAGATGGATTGATGCTAACTCGCGAATTACGCAGTCAATCAGACATTGGAATAATTTTAGTTACTGGACGCACGGATAGCATTGACAAGATCGTTGGCCTTGAAATGGGTGCAGACGATTACGTTACTAAACCCTTCGAACTTCGCGAGTTGTTGGTTCGAGTTAAAAACCTCTTGTGGCGTATTTCGGCTGCTCGTAAAACTGCAGCGGTTGCGGTAGAACAAACAGAAGACGAATCTGTGGTTCGTTTTGGTGAATGGACGTTTGATATACCTCGCCGTGCGCTAAGCAAGAACAGCGAGCCGGTGAAATTGACCAAAGCTGAATATGAACTATTGGTTGCACTCTCTTCTTACCCTAACCAAGTATTAAGCCGTGAACGTATTTTGAATATGATCAGCCATCGAGTAGACGCGCCGAATGACCGCACTATCGACGTGTTAATCCGTCGTATGCGTGCAAAAATGGAGTTTGACCCTAAGAATCCACAAATTTTTGTGACGGTTCACGGTGAAGGTTACATGTTTGCTGGTGACTAATTTCCTGTGGAAAGCTGATTTCAGTAACGATACTTGAACGTAAAAAAACCGAGACATCAATGATGCCTCGGTTTTTTTTTACTGAACTTTTTAATTGTTTACCGTCGGAGTACTGCTCTCGACAGGGTCATTACTTGTGTCTAGCCAATCTCGCAAGCTTTGCCAAACTAATCCCATCGTCTCATGCCAATAGCGCTCAGTCTGCTCGAGATAGATAGCCTTAGGCATATACTTATTCCATGGTTCAACAATCCCTTCTTGTGCAAGGTAGTTGGTTGGAGCTGGTAATGGTTTCATGCCCGCGGCATTGAATTCATTAAGTGCGCGAGTCATATGGCTAGCTGATGTCACGAGCACCATTTTCTTATTCTTAACAAATGCAGCGGCTTGGCGAGCTTCTTCCCACGTATCTTTCGCAGTTTCAAGCAGAATGATATCGGGTTTTGCCACGCCGAGTGCTAGCGCTACTTTAGCCATCATTTTTGCGTTGCTCACCTCAGTGCCTGCGCCATAACCAGACAAAATGAGTTTAGCTCCAGGGTAAAGACGTAAGATACGAATCCCTTCACTTAAGCGCATCAGACCGGTGCGGCTAAGTTCTGATGTTGGTGGGATTTGGTCATCAACAACGTGACCACTTCCAAGAACCATAATGTAATCGACGGTATCATCGATAGGTAAAAAAGCGGTGTGTTGCCTTTCCATTGGCATTAAAAGTTGACTAGAAACAGGCTGGAAAGCGATTAGGAAAATACCACAGAGGGCTGAAAGGGTAATTAGGCAACCTGTCTTCCTTTTTGCAGTAAACATCACTAGGGCTAAACCCAGAAAAGCGAGAATTAACATTGCTGGCAGTGGCATCAGTAACGAAGACACTACTTTTTTCAGCTCAAACATATCCGAATAGTCCGAAAAAACATCACTTAGTAGTAAAAAGAGACATCGCCTCTTTATTCCTGAAATTCCTGTGACAGAATAGCAGGCACGATAGGACATAATAACTCAAGTAGCCGTGACTGAAGACCGTAATTTCGACGATATTGCCCACAAATTTGCAAAAAACATTTACGGCTCTGACAAAGGAGAGATCCGTCAGTGCATCGTATGGGAAGATTTAGAACAAGCTTTGAGCAAGTTTGATCAATCCGCTTCGCCGCTGCATGTGCTTGATGCCGGTGGTGGGCTTGCACAGATGTCACAAAAAATTGCGACACTAGGCCACAACGTTTCTCTGTGCGACCTTTCTTCTGAAATGTTGAAGCTCGCAGAAGAAAGTATCAGCGAAGCGGGTTTGCTCGAGCAATATCGATTTATTCATTCTCCGGTACAAAAAGTGGCAGAGCATCTCGAAGAGAAAGTCGATTTTGTGATGTTTCATGCCGTAATGGAATGGTTAGCAGACCCTAAACAGGCACTTGATTTATTGTTGGAACAAGTAAAACCCGGTGGTATTGCCTCGATAATGTTTTACAACCACCATGGTTTAGTCCTGAAAAATGTGATTTGTGGCAACATTCCTCATGTATTGAATGGGATGCTACATCGAAAAAGGTTTAAGCTGCAACCACAAAAAGGCTTGAAGCCTGAAGAGGTTTATCAATGGATAGAAGACGCTGGTCTAGATATCTGTGGTAAATCAGGCATTCGCTCTTTCAGTGACTACATAGGCAATATGGAGTACATGGGCGATTACCAATTTGAAGATGTGTTGGAACTAGAGAAACAGCTATGTCGCCAAGAGCCATATCTGTCGCTAGGCCGTTATATTCACGTTTGGGCTCAAAAACCTGCGCAATAACAGCGGTGAATGTGGTAAAAGAAGCCACAACATGCGCTATGCCATCGTAAGAAGCCGCGTCATAAAGAAATAGGCGTCATATCTAATACGTTCGATATGACGAACAACAGTAACAGGAACCACAATGAGTGAAATGACTCAAACTGCCGAAGAGCAGCCAATTGATGAGTTGGTGGGCTGGGTCAAGCAGCATGATTTTTCATTAAACTTGCCACCAGAGCGCTTAGCATTTTTGATTGCTATCGCCGTACTAAGCAATGAAAGGTTCGATGAAGAGTTGGGCGAGGGTGAACTGCACGATGCATTCACTATTGTCACTCGACTGTTTGAAGATACTGGCGAAGCGTCCGCGTTTCGTGCCAACAACGCTATCAATGAGTTGGTTAAACAGAAGCTGATCAGCCGCTTTACCAGCGAAATCACAGATGGTGCAAGCATTTATCGCTTATCGCCATTGGCGATTGGTATCTCAGATTATTACTTACGTCACCGCCAGTTTTCTAAATTAAAACTGTCTATCCAGCTTTCTATGGTTGCCGATGAGATGGCAAAAGCCATTGAAGCCGCCCAGAAAGGTGGAACTCCGGGGCATTGGAGAAGGAATGTGTACGGCGTGCTCAAGTATTCTGTTGGCGAAATTTTTGATCAGATCGATCTTAACCAACGGGTTATGGATGAACAGCAACAAACCGTCAAACAGCAAATTGCGGATCTTTTAAATAAAGATTGGCGAGAAGCAATCAACAACTGTGAGTCTTTGCTATCGGAAACCTCAGCCACGCTAAAAGAGTTGCAAGACACCTTGCAAGCGGCGGGCGATGAACTGCAAACCCAGATTCTTGATATTCAAGAAATTGTTTATGGTGACGATGAGCTCGAGTTTGTAGGTGAAACCCTATTTGGTTTGCAAATGAAGCTAGACCGAATCACCAGTTGGGGCCAACAAGCGATTGATTTGTGGATCGGCTACGATCGCCACGTGCATAAATTTATCCGTACCGCGATCGATATGGATAAAAACCGTGCCTTTAGCCAACGTTTGCGTCAGTCAGTCACTGACTACTTTGATGCGCCTTGGTTATTGACCTACGCAGACGCAGAAAAACTCACGGATCTTCGTGATGAAGCACTTGTGCTCCGTGATGACGAAGTGATGGGGCAAGCCCCAATCGACGTAGAATACGAAGAATTTGAGCAAGTGAACGATCTACTTTCAGAACGAATCGCAGATATGTTGAAAGCTCACAAACAGCAAGGCGCGCCAATTGATCTTGGCCTTGTGCTGCGTGATTACCTCGCAGCGCACCCTCGCACACACCATTTTGATTTAGCCAGAATTGTTGTCGACCAAGCCGTTCGCTTAGGTTACTCAGAGTCTGACTATCAGGCTATTCAGCCAGATTGGCAGGCAATCAACGATTTCGGTGCAAAGGTACAAGCAAATGTCATTAACAAGTACTGATGATTACATGCCAGAGAAACTGGTAAAAGCGATAGCGAACCCATTGTTTCCTGCGCTAGATAGCATGTTGCGTTCAGGCAAGCATGTTTCAACAGAAGACCTCGATAACCATGCGTTGCTTTCTGATTTTGAAGTTGAGCTTCAGCATTTTTATCAACGCTACAATACGGAACTGGTAAAAGCGCCTGAAGGTTTCTTTTATTTGCGTCCGCGTTCTACGTCTTTAATTGGGCGTAGTGTGTTGTCTGAGCTCGACATGCTAGTTGGTAAAGTATTGTGTTTCTTATACCTAAGCCCAGAGCGTTTGGCTCATGAAGGCATCTTCACCAATCAAGAGTTGTTTGATGAACTGATGTCGTTAGCGGATGAGAAAAAACTCATGAAGCTAGCAACCAACCGTGCGTCTGGTTCTGACTTAGACAAAGAAAAGCTGTTTGAAAAAGTACGTACTTCTTTACGCCGTTTACGTCGTATCGGCATGCTGATCGTGATTGGTGAAACAGGTAAATTCCGTATCAGCGAAGCGGTGTTCCGTTTTGGTGCGGATGTTCGTGTTGGCGATGATATGAAAGAAGCGCAATTACGACTTATTCGTGATGGTGAAGCTGTTGTTCATACTCAAGAGCCTAACCAAGGTAGCTTGTTGAATGAAGAACAAGCAGAAGCCGTATCAGAAATAGATTTAGACGTAGACGAAAACGGTCAACAAGACATTTTTAACGATCAAGCTGACTTTGACCTTGAGTCAAACGACAGCGAACAAACAAAGGTAGAAGGTGAAGCATGATTGAAAGAGGTAAATATCAATCATTAACCATGGTCAACTGGAACGGCTTCTTCGCGCGTACTTTTGATATTGATGGATTGGTTACAACGCTTTCTGGCGGTAACGGTGCAGGTAAGTCGACCACAATGGCGGCATTCATTACAGCACTTATCCCTGACCAAAGCCTTCTGCATTTCCGTAACACTACGGAAGCGGGTAGCTCACAGTCATCTCGTGATAAAGGTCTCTACGGTAAGCTTCAGCCAGGCGCATGTTATGCCGCGCTAGATGTTGTGAACTCTCGTAATCAACGCCTATTGTTTGCAGTAAAACTGCAGCAAGTTGCGGGTCGTGATAAGAAGGTCGACATCAAACCGTTTGTAATCCAAGGCCTTCCAAGCCATGTGAAGCCAACGGATGTATTGATTCAGAACGTTTCAGACAGCCACGCTCGTGTGTGTCAACTGAACGACGTGAAAGCAGCGGTAGCGCAATATGAAGGGGCGCACTTTAAAGCCTTCTCTTCGATTGTTGATTACCACTCACAGATGTTTGAGTACGGTGTTGTTCCTAAGAAACTGCGTAACAGCAGCGACCGTTCTAAGTTCTACCGTTTGATTGAAGCATCACTTTACGGCGGTATCTCAAGTGCGATTACACGTTCTCTGCGTGATTACCTTCTTCCGCAAAATGGCGGTGTGAAGAAAGCATTCCAAGATATGGAATCAGCACTGCGTGAAAACCGCATGACGCTAGAAGCGATCAAAACGACTCAGTCGGATCGTGACCTGTTCAAGCACTTGATCACTGAATCTACGAACTACGTGGCAGCAGATTACATGCGCCATGCCAACGATCGTCGTAACAAGCTTGATCAAACCATGAAGTTTCGTGGTGAACTGTTTGGTTCTCGCGAGACCTTGCTTGATCAAAACAACTTGTTGAACCGCGTTCAAGAAGAGCTTGAGTTGTTGGTCGATCAAGAATCGGCACTAGAGCAAGACTATCAAGCGGCGTCGGATCATCTTCAATTGGTTCAAACAGCACTTCGTCAGCAAGAGAAAATCGCTCGTTACAGCGAAGATCTGGAAGAGCTTAATGAGCGTCTAGAAGAGCAGATTATGGTGGTTGAAGAAGCTCAAGAGCGAGTACTTCTTGCTGAAGAACAGGCAACCATAACTGAAGAAGAAGTGGATAGCCTGAAAACTCAGCTTGCTGACTACCAACAAGCGTTGGATGTTCAGCAGACTCGTGCGCTTCAATACCAGCAAGCGGTTCAAGCATTAGAGAAAACTAAACAGCTACTTGGTGATGAGTCTATTACGGCAGAAAGCGCATTAACTCTGGTTTCTGAGCTAAAAGCACAAGAAGAATCAAGCACTCAAACGCTACTGTCGACTAAACATAAGCTAGACATGTCCTCTGCTGCGTCTGCACAGTTCGACAAAGCACTGTCTCTTGTTAAAAGCATTGTTGGTGATGTTGAGCGTAAAGAAGCGTCTACCAGTGCTAAGCAAGCGTTAGAAAAAGGCCGTAACGCAAAACACGTTGTTGAAAACGAACAGCAGTGGCGTGCTCAGCACCGCGACATGGCTCGTGATGTGGCGCAGCAGCGTCAAGCAAAAGAGCTTGCGACTGAATACCAAAAGCAACACAACATCTCACTGACTGACGAAACGGTTTTCGATGAAGAACGTGAACGCCATGCAATCCAGATCGAATCTCTTGAGTATGCTCAAGAAGAGCTGCGTGAAGCGAAGAGTGAGCAACGTCGTGTGCAACAAAACCAAGACCAAGAGATTCAAAAACTTGAGTCTATTGCTCCAGCGTGGATCACGGCGAACGATGCACTTGAAGCCCTAAGAGATCACACAGAAGCTGAGCTAGAAGATAGCCAAGCAGTAATGACTCAAATGCAGCAAGTGCTTGAAGACGAGAAATCTCAAGCGGTAGCAAAAGATCAGTTGGCTACGCGCCGAGCTGAACTTGAGCAAGAGATTGAACGCTTAGCTTCTCCAGGTGGTTCTAACGATCCTCGCCTGAAAGGTCTAGCGGATACGCTTGGTGGCGTGCTGCTTTCTGAGATCTACGATGACATCACGATTGGCGATGCGCCGTACTTCAGTGCGATGTACGGCCCGGCTCGTCACGCAATTGTGGTTTCGGACCTTGATGGCATTAAAGAGAAGCTGGTGGATCTTGATGATTGTCCAGAAGACCTTTACATCCTAGAAGGTGATGTAGATGCGTTTGATGACAGCTCATTCAATGCCGATGAGCTTGAAGGTGCGGTGTGTGTTCAACTGAACGATCGTCAAATGCGTTACTCGCGCTTCCCTGAGATTCCATTGTTTGGTCGTGCAGCTCGTGAGCAACGCCTAGAGAAATTGCGTGAAGAGCGTGACGTTGTGGTAGAAAACCACGCCAAAGCTGCGTTTGACTCTCAGAAACTGAATCGCCTATACCAAGCATTCAACAGCTTTGTTGCTAAGCATCTGCACGTTGCGTTTAACGCAGATCCAGAACAAGCACTTGCTGCGATTCGTGATAAGCGTAATCAAATTGTTCGTTCTCTGGCTGAGCTTAACTCTAAAGAGCAGCAACAACGTAGTCAGCTTCTACAAAGCAAGCAGGCACTCGGTGCGCTAGATAAATTAGCGCCAATGGTTCGTATTTTAGAAGACGAAACATTGGCTGAGCGCTTAGCAGAATTAGAAGCACAACTAGAGCGTTTAAGTGAAGCTAAGTCTTACTTGAATACGCACGGCAAAGCGCTTACTTCTCTAGAGCAAATCGTATCTGCACTAGAGGCTGACCCAGAGCAGTTCGAAGCTTTGGAAGCTGAATATCGTCAAGCAGACAACGCGCTACAAACGCTAAAAGGCAAAGTGTTCGCGCTGTCTGATCTGATTGAGCGTCGTCACTACTTTGCTTACGCGGATTCTGTTGATTTGCTTAACAAGAGCAGTGAACTGAGCGAGCAGTTAAAAGCGAAGTTGGTTCAAGCTGAACAAGCAAGAACCAAAGGCCGCGATGGCTTGAAGCAAGCTCGCGAACAGATGAACCAATACAACCAAGTATTGGCGGCACTGAAGAGCTCACATCAAGCGAAGCAAGAAACGGTTCAAGAGTTTAAACAAGAGCTACAAGAGTTCGGCGTAAACGCTGACGAAGGCGCTGAAGAGCGTGCTGTACGTCGTCGTGACGAGCTTCAAGAGCGTCTGCACACATCTCGCAGCCGTAAGAGCGAATACGAGCGTACGATTACGTCAACAGAGCTTGAGATGAAAGCCTTAGCTAAGCGTCTTAAGAAAGTTCAGAAAGAGTACACAGAACTTCGTACCTTCGTTGTTGCAGCAAAAGCTGGCTGGTGCTCAGTACTTCGCTTAGCTCGTGAAAACGATGTTGAACGTCGTCTACACAAGCGTGAACTGGCTTACCTAACGGCGGGCGAGCTTCGCTCTATGTCGGATAAATCACTGGGTGCGCTACGTCTGGCTGTGGCTGACAATGACGACCTACGTGACTCGCTGCGTCTATCGGAAGACAACGCACATCCAGAGCGTAAGGTTTTGTTCTACATCGCAGTTTACCAACACCTTCGTGAGCGTATTCGCCAAGACATCATTCATACGGATGATCCGGTTGAAGCAATCGAAGAGATGGAAGTTGAGCTAGCTCGACTAACAGAAGAACTGACGCAGCGTGAAAACCGCTTGGCGATCAGCTCTGAGTCGGTAGCAAGCATCATCAAGAAAACGATTCAGCGCGAGCAGAACCGTATTCGAATGCTGAACCAAGGTTTGTCTAACATCTACTTCGGTCAGGTTAAGGGCGTACGTCTGAACGTTAAGATCCGTGAAAGTCACGAGATTTTGCTATCAGGGCTAGCGACTCAGCAAGAGCAGCACAAAGACTTGTTTGAATCAACGCGCTTTACCTTCTCAGAAGCAATGGCGAAGTTGTTCCAACGTGTCAATCCGCATATCGATATGGGTCAACGTTCTCCACAAGTTCTTGGTGAAGAGTTACTGGATTACCGTAACTACCTAGAGCTGAGTGTTGAAGTTAACCGTGGTTCAGACGGTTGGTTACAAGCGGAATCGGGTGCATTGTCTACGGGTGAGGCGATCGGTACTGGTCAATCAATCCTATTGATGGTTATTCAGAGCTGGGAAGAAGAGTCACGTCGACTTCGTAGTAAAGACATCGTTCCATGTCGTTTGTTGTTCCTTGATGAAGCCGCTCGTCTGGATTCTAAGTCGATCTCTACGCTGTTTGAACTGTGTGACCGTTTAGGTATGCAACTTCTGATTGCTGCGCCAGAGAACATTAGCCCAGAGAAAGGTACAACCTACAAACTGGTACGTAAGGTCTTCAAAGACCACGAACACGTACACGTTGTTGGTCTGCGTGGTTTTGCTCAAAACAAACCGGTATCTCCTGTTCAAGAGCTTATCGAAACCCCTTAGAAGCGTAATCTATCTACCGTAAATTAATAGCCTCGAAGTATACAACTTCGGGGCTTTTTTTGTTTGGCAGCTTCACGGGTCTCGTATTCTTTTGGTGAGGGTGAGGGTGAGGGTGAGGGTGAGGGTGGTATTCCTGAGCTATTTATAATGACTGACTGTGATTGGCATGACTCAGCCTGAACTTATTACCATATAAAAAAACCGCCTTCTCAGAAGAGAAGGCGGTTTTAATTACGTTATCTTTTTTTAAGCCGAAGATTTTGATACTTAGGCTTTAACGTATAGGTTGTCGGTACGTTTAGCTTATCTAAGATTAGATCTTAAACATCTTTATCGTTTGATGCAGTTCGTCCGAAACATTATTAACATTTTGCGCTGTTTGAACATTTTGCTGGACGTCATCGACAGTCGCTCGCGCCAAATCATTTACATTCACTACATTTTCGTTGATTTCAACGGCTACTTGCGATTGTTCTTCCGCTGCCGCTGCAATCTGGTTGTTCATGTCTTGAATTGTCCCAATCTCATGCTGAATAGTATTCAGCATTTGACTCGCTTGATCTGACTTTTCACGAGTTACTTTAGCTGTTTCCGCATTTTCAACCATAAGCTCAACAGATTGTTTTGCTTGAGTTTGAAGTGATGAAATCATGGTTTGTATTTCGTTTGTGCTTTCTTGTGTCTTGTTAGCGAGGTTACGCACCTCGTCAGCCACGACGGCGAAGCCGCGACCTTGCTCACCCGCTCGAGCTGCTTCAATTGCTGCGTTTAATGCCAGCAAGTTTGTTTGCTCAGCAATACCTCGGATAACATCAAGTATGCTACCTACATTTTGAGTTTCTTTTTCAACACCCAAAATCGAATCTTGAACCTGCTCAATATTCGTTACAAGTAAGCTGATTTGCTGGTTCATGTCACCCACAGTCTCAAGACCTGACTGAGATGAAAGGCTTGCCTCATTGGATGATGATGATGCCTGCATCGCATTTTGAGCCACTTCCGCAACAGTCGCGGTCATCTGATTCATCGCGGTTGCAACTTGCTCTAGCTGCATCATTTGCTCTTCTGATGAGGTACTTAACTGATTTGACGAGGTCTCAAGAGATGAAGATTGTGATGAGAGAGAGTTTGAAGACTGCTCAATATTGCCAATAATACCTTGGAGGTTACCTGCCATTTCAAGAGTTGAACGGTAGATCCCCGTTTCATCGCCATTTAATTTAGGGATGTTGGTCAGGTCTCCTGCCGAGATTCGACTAACAAGAGCCTCTATGTATTGTGGCTCCCCGCCAATAGGACGATACATTAATCGGGTAACTAATAAGAATGTTATTCCGGTTGCCATAACCGCGAAAATTAGACCAACTACAGTATTTATTTTCACCATCGCATTTGAAGGCGCTTCAATGTCGTCCCAACTTGCCCAAGCCCAAATATTCCAACCTAATGACTCAATTTGAGACGAAACGACATAAAAATCGCCTTTATCTGGAACATTGTAAGAGTGCTCACTGGTCATCTTACTACCGTGTTCACGGTATGATGGTCGAAGATCGTAGATATTTTTACCAATAAAATCTTCATAGCTAGCGGCAACAAGGAAACCATCTTGGCGAGAGACAAATAAGTTTGGCTCTTCAGATAGCTCGTTTATATAGTCTGTAATATCACTCATTTTAAGACTAAGGCCAATCACTGCTTTCGTTTCGCCTCTGGCTTTAAAAGGAATAACAACCGACATGGTTAAATGCCCTGTTGTTGCTAGGTAAGGGTTAGTTACTGATCGTTTTGCACCTGAAAACCCAAGGTTGAACCATTCGCGTTGTTTTTGCTTAGCATTAAAGTTGGGAATGATACCTTGATTTTTAACGTCGTAAGTTTTGCCATCAGGAAGACCGATGTAAATATTAAGAACACCAAGAGATTCTTTACTGTTCGTCATCATTTTCAACAGCATCGGGTTGATCATGATGTTACCGGATCTATCAGTATGGATACTGGTTGAAATGCTTTCCAAAGCGCCGAAATACGCTTCCATTTTCCCTTCGACAGCTTTGGCTACAAGAAACGATTTCGTAGACAAGTTATGACGGTAGTCATCCGTGGTGGCAGACTTAAATTCGAAATATCCTATCGTAGATATAACTAAAATCGTTAAACAGATTAGGCCGCTAATTGTTAGCATAATCTTATTTTTGACGGTCATCAGAGCATTTCCTTAACAGTTGTTGCTTATTTTATTGACTAAATTATCCGTATGCTAACATAGGGTTACAATTTATTTGTTGGTCGTTTTGTAAGGGAACGTCGTTACAAACAAGCAGTGTGAATACTTATGCGTGGGATTTACAGTGAATAGGGTATCTACACAAATTTGATGGGTTTTAATTGATTTTGATGGTGCGTATTTTTCTACTTCCTAGGCGGAATTAGCACAAATAAGTACCTTTTAATCTATTTTTGGTGTGAATGTGTTGCTGAAGTAAGCGTATAGAAAGGATTGGGATGCAAGGGGAGATAACCCCAAACACCCCAAATTTTGGCCTAAAATTTAAGTGACAAAATTTTGACTAGTTGTGACCGAACTGTTTTGCAGCGTAAGCAACACGCTCCGCAGGTTTTGGATATTCAGCAGGCGTGCCAAGGTTTTCAATATGATGCAGTCTAGGAAGTAGCCCCGCGCCGTTCGCTATTTGGATAGCTAAACCAGGTCGAGCATTAAGTTCTAGTACCATAGGGCCTTCTTCTTGGTCTAATACCATGTCAGTACCCATATAGCCTAAGCCCGTCATTTCCCAAGCACTTGATGCTAGAGTTAACAGCTTTTCCCAGTGAGGAACTTGTAATAACGCGAGTTCTTTACCCGTATCTGGATGGTGTGTAACAGGCTGATCGAACTGAACCGCTCGAACCGCTTTACCTGTCGCAATGTCTATACCCACACCAACAGCACCTTGGTGCAAGTTAGCCTTACCATCTGAATCTGAAGTGGACAGACGCATCATCGCCATCACAGGGTAGCCTTTGAATACGATGATTCGTACGTCTGGCACACCTTCGTAGCTGAAGCCTTCAAAACACTCATCAAACTTGATGAGGTTTTCAACTACGGCCACATCGTTCTTGCCACCCAGCGAGAAAAGGCCCGCGAGCGCGTTACTGATATGGCGCTCTACATCTTCTTCATTGATAGTAGAACCCGATGGTTTGGTGTAAACCCCATCTTTATGAGAGATCACAACAAGGATGCCTTTACCACCACTGCCTTGAGCGGGCTTGATTACAAAGCCCGGCCACTCTTTAACCATCTTGTGGATTGTTTTTACTTCAGCTTGGTGGCTAATAACGCCAATAAGCTTTGGCACGGTGGCGCCAGCCTGTTCAGCAATGATTTTAGTCTTAAGCTTGTCATCAACGAGTGGGTACTTGGAACGATCATTGTAGCGGCCAATATAACTATGGTTACGCTTGTTCATTCCCATTATGCCTTTGTCTTTCAACTTAAACGGTGAAGTAAATTGATCAAACATAACTTAGTCCTCCGCTAGCGGTTTAAAGCGACGAAGCTCGGTTAGACGGTAGCCTGTGTAGTTACCTAGTAACAAGATGGTCGCTAGAATAACAAGCTGTAAACCAATAAAGTTAAACGTTAAGTGCTGAATGAACGGGTTAGTCATACCTAAGTAAACAAGCACCGCGGTAAATAGAGAGCCACCACCTTGAAGTACAACTTCTTTCGCGCCTTCTTCTTCCCAAAGGATAGACATACGTTCGATAGTCCAAGACAAGATAATCATTGGGAAGAACGTAATTGATAGGCCTTCTGTAAGTCCGATTTTAAATGCGACTACAGTAAATATCGAAATAATCATAATTACTGTAATAATTACAGCGGATATTCTGGCCACGAGCAATAGGTTGAGTTTGGATAAGTAACTTCGAATTACAAGACCGGTACCTACAATCAGTAGGAAGCCAACAATACCGGTAACCAACTGTGTTTGAACGAATGCCACGGCAATCAGAACGGGCATGAACGTACCAGAAGTCTTAAGACCTATGATGACACGTAGGAACACAACAATCAGAGCACCGATAGGAATCAGCATGATGGTTTTAAACATCGCTTGCTCTTCTAGCGGCAGACTATGAATGGAAAGGTTTAACAGTTGATCCGCTGATACTTTACTGTTGGTTGCTTCAGTTGGAGTAACTTCCTGAGCAATCATAGAGAAGTGAACTTTACTGTTCTGACCGCCAACCACGTCTAATAGAGATACATTTGATTCATCCCAAATTAGCAGGTTTGGTTGAACTTGCTGCTCGCTAGATTCAGGAGAGAATAGAACCCACTGGTTATTATCCCAAATTTGGTTCATGTGTTGGATTGATTGGCGACGACGTCCGTCTTCCAGTTCAATAACACCGACGACTTTGTTGTGGATTTTAGCGGCAGAAAGTAGCTTGTGTGTCGCTTCCACTTTGGTCATGTTATTCAGAATCAGCGCTGAGTTTTGGCTGTCTGGATCGTTAAGCGTTTTGATTAACTCACGAGTAAAGGTGATGTTGTCTGCTGAGCGCTTGGTTGCTCTGTCAATCAAAGCAAGGGCCGCGGCTTCTTCAGGACCATCAAAGCTTGGTTGAGCCACATCACCTTCTGGAGGTGTTGAGGTAACGTTCGCTTGGCTATCGACTAAGAACTGTGTCTTGTAGTAGATAGTCTGCGGACCATCTGCGTGACGAATTGACCACTCAGCACGGCGACCTGAATCTGTATTCAAGTACGAAATGCCATAGCCTGGTGATGAAGCTGACTCGCCGATAAGTGTAAAGTTAGACTGTGTGTGAGGTGCGGCTAGTGAAACTTTTGCTTCTTTGCCCACTGCATTGAATTCGATACGAGCTTCAATGTCCCAAACTTGATTAGTTTCGCCTGGAGTCCAGGGTACACCGTAGGTTGTATGTCTGAACATACTCAGAGTTATACCTGCCACGATGAGCAGGAATATAGAAATATAAAATGGAATTCTTGACGTCATAGCTTACCCTACTATTGTTATTTAACTTCCGTTTGTACGTACTTTTTACTTACATCTACTAGCGCTATGTCTTTGATAAATTCGCGCCCTAGTAATACAGGGTGACTCATTTGAGAGCGATCCGCCAATGTAAATTGCGCTTTTTCATGGATTTTTCCGACTTTTACCCATAATTCGATCACAGCTCGACGTTCTGTTTGATCATTCGTCGATTGACGGATTTTCACATAACGTACAACGGGCGCTTCGATCCATTTTTGGTCTTCTTTTGCTTGTGCTTTATCTGCCAAATGGAACTTAACCCAATCTTTACCGTTACGTTCGAATTCTTTGATGTCGACGGCATTTAAAGAAGAGGTGGTTGCGCCAGTATCAACACGAGCATCGAAGCTTTGTTTGATAGAGTCGATCGATACTTTTTCAATACCGCCTAGAATAGTCGGCTGTGATGTAGGAGCGGTAGGTGCAGCTGCAACGGCAACAGGCTCGGCTTCTTTTAGCTCTTCAATGACCCTGTGTTCCATACTGGTCAGGTGAACATCTAATTGACTAGAAAGAGTGGTAATTTCGTCTTCCAAGCTTTCAATATAATCACTTTGATTACTTAGCTGCAGTTCAAGATTTTGAACCTTGTTTGCGATGTTTGTCTCTGAGCGGGAAATAGCGTCGAGAGTTTCTTGATGGTAGGTAGCACCGCTCGTGAGGGTGCAACCAGAGAGCAAACCAACCGCCACGATAGGCGATAATCGCTTAAACATATAAAAACCTTTGGAAATTAGAGAATAGTTCAGACTATTTAGAAGTTTATCCCACAAAAAAGGATGCGTGAAGCATCCTATTGTAAGAGTCTGGTCATATTGAATCGCAATGTGAGCGCTACGAAAATTATTGTCACTTAAGGGCGCTCACTTATTAAACATGAGCGCAACTTTTGTACAATTAGTTCTCTTTTTTATCAAAATTCCCACATATAAATAACGGTGGCTGTATGACGACAGAGCTTATGGTTTTGTGTAACAGAGCTTAAGGTTTTGTCGCTACTAGAATCGCACGCCTTGGTGCAGGGTGACCTTCTACGGTTTTACTTGGATCATTAGGATCTAAGTAATCCGGTAAAGAGTTGTGTGTCATCCACTCTGTTGTGCGTTGTTCGCCAATCGTTGTGACATTTTCATCAACGATACGCACGTCTTCAAAGCCTACCTGTTCAAGCCAGCGTTTCAGTGCGCGTGCAGATGGGAAGAAGTACACGTTTCTCATTTGCGCGTAGCGATCCACAGGCACAAGAACAGTGTTTTCGTCACCTTCAATCACTAACGTTTCAAGTACCAGTTCGCCACCAGATACCAATTGGTCTTTTAGTTGAATCAAATGATCAAGTGGTGAACGGCGGTGGTAAAGCACGCCCATGCTGAATACAGTGTCGTAAGCTTCCAATTTTGGCAGTTGCTCAATACCTAGAGGTAATAGGTGAGCACGTTGGTCGTCGCCCATCAATTTACGAATGGCTTCAAACTGAACCAAGAATAAGTGAGAAGGGTCGATACCCACCGTCAAGCGAGCGCCTTCACCTAGCATGCGCCACATGTGGTAGCCGTTGCCACAACCTACATCGAGAACCGAACGGTTTTTCAATGGAGAGATATGTGGAAGCACACGATCCCATTTCCAGTCACTGCGCCATTCTGTATCGATATGAATGTCGTGAACTGTGTAAGGGCCTTTTCTCCAAGGGTGGAAAGTCTTCAGTAAGCTTTCTAACTTTTTAAGTTCACCCGTGTGGAACGGTGTAGAGCTGCCAATCGTCACTGAGTTTTTCAGATCAACTTGGTCAGGCACACCTTGCGGGATTTTATTCAGTGCACGCAACCAACGGTCGAAGTCGCCGTGTTCTGCATTTTGCCAATCCGTCAGCTGTTGAGGAAGAACATTAAGCCACGGCTGAAGGCGAGTGTCTTGGGCAATGAGTTGATAAAAATTGGCAAAATTAAACATAGTTTTTCACTGAGTTAATAGGGTCAATAAACCCTAAAATAGAAATTAAATTTGTCATTCCCTACAGTGAGGGACGAACATGATAGGGAGTCTCGGTTTATCGTACTTGATAGAGACCCCCAACACGCTCCTTCCTCGCTCTTGAGGATGACATTTTAGTACGAGCTGACTGGGTATGTGCGCTATTTAATCGCGAACATTGAACCGAAGTTGAAGCATTGGAACCACACTTCGCTACTTGAGAAGCCAATCTTTTCAAAACGTTGCTTGTGAACTGTAATCGAGTCAGGACGCATCACGTTTTCAATTGCGCTGCGTTTCTGGCTGACTTCAAGCTCGCTGTATCCGTTTGCACGCTTGAAGTCATGGTGCAGGTCGATAAGCAGTTCATTTGAACTTTCGTCTTCGAATACGTACTTTTCAGAAAGGATTAAGATTCCGCCCGGGCGTAAGCCTGCATGAATTTTTTCAAGCAGAGCGTATCGGTCGTCAGGAGACAGAAATTGCAGTGTAAAGTTAAGCACCACAACAGAGGCGTCTTTGATTTCCACTTCACGGATGTCGGCTTCAATCACTTCTACCGGTGTGTCACTGCGGTAGGCGTTTACATGCAGCTTACAGCGTTCAACCATGGCTTCTGAATTATCGATAGCGAAAATCGTGCAGCCTTCTTGCTGAATGTGACGACGCATAGAAAGTGTCGCAGCACCAAGCGAGCAGCCAAGATCGTAAATATTTGAATGTGGCTTTACAAAGCGTTCAGCCAGCATGCCGATTGCAGAGATGATATTGCTATAACCAGGCACCGAGCGTTGAATCATATCCGGAAATACTTCAGCAACCCTTGCATCAAAGGTGAAGTCTCCAATTTTATCAATAGGAGCGGAAAAGATATTGTCTGTGTTGCTCATGGCATTTTCTCTCGACAGTCAGCGTAATTGGCACAAAATTCATACCAAATAAAAGGGGACGTATTTTACGTAAAAAAAGCGCGGCTGTCACGAAAACTGAGATTGATGAAAGTGAACGCTTGTTAGTAGTTGTTTACTATCAAAACATCGAGATTTGATGGTCGCCTTTTTGAGCAGGAAACTCCGCCAAATTAGGCAAGGTTATCTTTGTGTGTTCAGCAACTTGCGTCTGTAATTGCTTATAGATAGCAATCGCCAACTCAGGGGCGTGATTATTGTCTGGGGTGTGGATCATTAAATAAGGTTGTTTTCCTTCATTTAACCAAGTCGGTAATTTCGCGAACCAAGGTTTAAAGAAAGCCAGATTGGGTTCCTGATCTGGATGACCAATAAAGCGAACCATCGGATTGTTTGCCGTCGCAATGGCATGAACCGGAACACGTGGTTTCTTTTGATGCGCGTCGATCACCGCTTCTGTGGTTGGTGGTGCGGAGAAAACAGGACGGCTATCCATAATGATGCGATTGATCCCTTCTTCTATCAACCAATGATTGAAACGTTTTTCGGCATCGCCTTTATCAAAGAAACCAAGGTGACGAACTTCAACGCCGAGCTGCATGTCTTTTGGAAACAAGGTACAAAATTTTTGCAGGGCAGGAAGCATGCTGGGTTCGAAGCTATGGGGCAATTGAATCGTCCACTGACCAATGCGCCTATGTAGGGGCGACATGGTGAGCAGAAATTCTTTGAGCTCGGCTTGGCAATGTTTTAAGTGCTGCTGGTGGGTGATGAACTTAGGCAGCTTAAAAGTAAACTTGAAATCATCGTGACTCGCGGCTTTCCAGTTATTGACCGTTGAGACACTGGGTGTCGCATAGAAAGTCGTGTTGCCTTCAACGGTATGAAAAACTTGGGAGTATTTTTCTAAGCGCTCAGCGGGTTTTGTTCCTTTACCATAGAACTGACTTTGCCACTCAGAGTGAGACCACATTGTTAACCCAAGTCTTAGAGGTAAAGTTTCTGTTGTTATTACACGAGCATCCATCTATTACACCGTTATTTATCACGCCATCAGTCATTACAAAAAATTTTTGGGTTGAAATTAGGGCGTGTTGATCTTTCGAGCTGGTTTTTGCAGCGAGTTGCTGGGTATTTATACAAGGCAGAGGCTTTGATATGTAGCTAGCCTACATGAGAAGCCTATAACGTAGTAGAAATGACCAGCAAACGCTGCCCGAAGGGTTCGGCTAAAAGCGTTTTACTCTTTGTTGAGGGAGATTTGCTTAGAATGACTAGGCTACTTCCCCCTCGCCGCGATTAAAACGCTTTTATCTCGAACAAAATTTAACCACGAAAGGTCAACGCGCCCTAAAATCTACTTTACGAGAGTTTTGCTGATTAAGGTACTTTCGAGATATAATTATCGCAATTTTTTCGGTTTTGATGAATCTTTGCGCACTTGATGGGCTAAAAAGCAGCAAAGCCAGATAAAACACAATAAATTCGAATGTGGAAGGTCGATTTTAAGCGAGTTTCCGCGTATAAATGTTCCTTTGCTCTGTTGTGTGGAATGACCACTGACAGCTTGGAAATTAGTAAATAATTAAGAGATTGGGAAATTCATTATGCGTACCCATTACTGTGGTAACCTGAACAAGTCCCTGGCGGGACAAACTGTAGAATTGTGCGGCTGGGTAAACCGTCGCCGTGATTTAGGCGGTCTTATCTTTATCGATATGCGAGATCGTGAAGGCGTCGTTCAGGTTGTTGTCGATCCAGATATGAAAGATATCTTCCTGATCGCTAACCAACTGCGTAATGAATTCTGTATCAAGTTTACTGGTGAAGTACGCGTTCGTCCGGACAGCCAAGTAAATAAAGATATGGCGACGGGTGAAGTTGAGCTTTACGCAACTGGCCTTGAGATCATCAACCGTTCAGAAGCGCTTCCACTAGACTTCAACCAAACGAACTCTGAAGAGCAGCGTCTTAAGTACCGTTACATCGATCTTCGTCGCCCAGAAATGAGCGACCGTATCAAGCTTCGTGCACGTGCTTCTAGCTTCGTTCGTCGTTTCTTAGACGAGAACCTATTCCTAGACATCGAAACGCCAGTACTAACGAAAGCGACACCTGAAGGCGCTCGTGACTACCTGGTACCAAGCCGTGTTCACAAAGGTAGCTTCTACGCACTTCCTCAATCTCCTCAGCTGTTCAAGCAACTGCTGATGATGTCTGGTTTTGACCGTTACTACCAAATCGTTAAATGTTTCCGTGATGAAGATTTACGTGCTGACCGTCAGCCTGAATTTACTCAAATCGATATCGAAACATCTTTCATGACTTCTCAAGAAGTGCGTAACGTGACTGAGAAGCTTGTTCACGATATGTGGAAAGAACTTCTAGATGTTGAACTAGGTCAATTCCCAGTAATGCCTTTCTCTGAAGCGATTCGTCGTTTCGGTTCTGATAAGCCAGATCTACGTAACCCACTAGAGCTAGTGGACGTTGCTGATTTGGTTAAAGACGTTGAGTTCAAAGTATTCTCTGGCCCAGCTAACGACGAAAAAGGTCGTGTAGCGGTTATCCGTGTTCCAGGTGGTGCTAAGCTAACTCGTAAGCAAATTGACGGTTACGCTGAACACGTAAACATCTACGGCGCGAAAGGCCTAGCTTGGATGAAGGTTAACGACCGTGCTGCAGGCATGGAAGGTATTCAATCTCCAGTGGCTAAATTCCTAAGCGAAGACGTAATCAACGGTATTCTAGATCGCACTCAAGCTGAATCTGGCGATATCATTCTGTTTGGCGCAGACAAAGCGGGCATCGTTGCTGAAGCAATGGGCGCACTTCGTCTTAAACTAGGTACTGATCTAGAGCTAACAGACACATCTGCATGGGCTCCACTGTGGGTTGTTGACTTCCCAATGTTCGAAGAAGACGGCGAAGGTAACCTACACGCAATGCACCACCCATTCACATCGCCACTAGGTGTGAACGCGGAAGAGCTAAAAGCGAACCCAGCAGCAGCAAACTCTGATGCATACGACATGGTAATCAACGGCTACGAAGTAGGCGGTGGTTCGGTACGTATTCATAGCGCAGAAATGCAAACGGCTGTATTCGGTATCCTAGGTATTGAAGCTAAAGAGCAACAAGAGAAGTTCGGCTTCCTACTTGAAGCACTTAAGTACGGTACGCCACCACACGCAGGTCTAGCATTCGGTCTTGACCGTCTAGCAATGCTACTTTGTGGTACAGAGAATATCCGTGATGTTATCGCATTCCCGAAAACAACAGCAGCAGCATGTCTACTAACAGATGCGCCAAGCCTAGCAAACCCAGCATCACTGGAAGAGCTAGCAATCGCTGTTAAATTGGCAGAGAAGAAAGAGCAAGCGTAAGCCTGTTATCTTTCTCGTTGATGAAGAGATCCTAGTTGATAGAGAGCTCTTAATTAATTAGTCAAGATTTGTGAGTAAATTAGAAAATGCCCGTTAATTTGACGGGCATTTTTTTTTGCGTTCGATATACTAAGCTGAAAAGCATGTATAAATAATCAGTATTGAAGTTATGTCTATTATCTTAGGGATTGACCCTGGCTCTCGCATTACCGGCTATGGCGTGATTCGTCAAAATGGTCGCCATCTATATTACTTAGGTAGTGGTTGTATTCGTACTTCCGAAAAAGAACTGCCAGGTCGACTAAAACAGATTTACGCTGGCGTGAGCGAAATCATCACTCAGTTCCAACCGGATGTGTTTGCGATCGAGCAGGTTTTCATGTCGAAGAACGCTGACTCTGCACTTAAGCTTGGACAAGCTCGTGGTAGTGCGATTGTAGCCGCGGTGAATGCGGATTTACCTGTTCATGAATATGCAGCTCGTTTGATCAAACAAGCGGTGACGGGTAATGGTGGTGCTGATAAGTCGATGGTCCAGAACATGGTGATGAGCATGCTCAAACTACCTGCCAAACCACAAGCCGATGCAGCCGATGCTCTAGGCGTAGCGATCACTCACGCTAACACCAATAAAACCTTGGTCGCACTTGCAGGAAAAGCAACGGGAGCAAGAAAAGGGCGTTACCGTTAAATCTCATTCTATTGTTAGTTCCTAATTCTGCCTTTTAAACTTATTCTATTGATGAGCCTCACGCCCTGTTTGGCTCATATCAAAACAATACGCCTCTAAATCCTTGATGAAATGAGATCTTTCGAACATAACCCAGATAATAACATTGCGTATCATTTAACATGTTATTAACATTGGTCGGAGGTCTTACAAGTTAATCAAGGATGATCACTGATGAACCCAATCAAGCTGTGGTGCGCGCTGTTTCTACCTAAAAACAATGGGTGGAGTAACAACGAAGTCAGACAAGCCGATATCTTATTACTCTTCACTTTTATCGCATTCTTCGTGGGTGTCTATAGCTTAATCAAGTGGACTAAGCACGAAGAGCAACTTCTGATCGCCACATCTGTATTTCTTATCGTATTCGAACTGATCTCTGCACTGCTACTTCGTGTGACGAGTAAGCCGAGCCTTGCACTTAACTTTGGTTTTGTCGGCATGGCGGTACACGCGTTGAACATCATTTATCAAAGTGGTGGGGTTGTGGCTTCCACTCAAGCTTATTGGGTGCCTTTGTTAGTGGTCGCTTTTTTCTTGTCAGGAACACGAATTGTGGCTTTGGTGTGGAGTGGACTGGTTATCGGCGTTTCATTAGTGATGACCTCAGCACATCTCAATGGATTTGCATTTCCTCTACTTGAGCTAACCCCCGATGCGGTAGTGGTAGAAACTTGGTCTGGTGTGATTATGCCGCTGGTGGTGATCTGCATTGCCCAAGCCTTTACCGCTAAGCAAAAAGAGGTGGCGATTGAAATGGCAGAGGATGCGATTTCAGAAAGCCAACACGTTGCCAACCAAGCGACGCAAAGTGAAGGTCGGCTCTCTATCGTGCTCGACCAAGCCAATTCGAATTCAGAGAGCCTACAAGGTGTTTCGGTTCATTTAGATCAGCAGTCACAAGACTTGCATGCTCAAGTCGAAGTGTTGAATGTCAATTGTGAATCTCAAGCGAGTGCAGCAGAACAGATGAGCCAACAACTCCATCAAATGACTCAAGGCATCGAAGAATCCAATTTATTTGTGGGTGAACTAAAAGAGCGCAGCGAAGCGGTTGGCACAAAAGCGCAAAAGAGCTCAGAGTCGCTAGAAGCGTCAACCAGTGCAATCAGTCAGATCATTCAAAGTAATCAAGAGATAATGAAAGTCGCTGATTTGATCACTTCGGTTGCTGAGCAAACCAATCTATTAGCACTCAACGCGGCAATCGAAGCGGCTCGTGCTGGTGAGCAAGGACGAGGGTTTGCTGTCGTCGCTGATCAAGTGCGAGAATTATCGGCGAAAAGCAGTCATTCCGCGATAGAGATTCGAACTTTGTTAGATCGCAGTAAAGAAGAAGTTGAACACGGCAGAGCAATCATTGAAACCACGGCCAATGAAATGAACGGGATTATCTCCGAGGTGCAAACCATCTCGACCGACGTTAACCAACTGACTAATATTATGGCGATGCAGATGAACTCATTGAAAGAGCTCGATCTCGCCAGTTCAGAAGTTGCCCAAAGTGTGGCGGAAACTAAATCGGTGTCAGGCTTAGTCGCTAATTATGGTTCTGAACTAACAGGTCATGTGACTTCGGTTAAAGAACTGGTCGCGAGCTTGAACTGCGTGGTCTCGCAAGCCAAGCAAGTCTAAATAATTCACTTCAAAAAACACAAAGAACTGGATAAGTATCCAGTTCTTTTATATTCTGTCCTCCAAATTAAATTCCATCAAGAGAGTGAAT
Organism: Vibrio sp. 10N.222.54.E6; assembly: GCF_041473955.1. NCBI lineage: Bacteria > Pseudomonadati > Pseudomonadota > Gammaproteobacteria > Vibrionales > Vibrionaceae > Vibrio > Vibrio sp. 10N.222.54.E6. Next base: position 120,412 of record NZ_JBFRTD010000017.1, read on the forward strand.
TGTGATCGGACGTCTCCGCGGTACATTAATAGAAAAACAGCCACCAGAATTATTGATTGAAGTCAGTGGTGTTGGTTATGAAGTTCAAATGCCAATGAGTTGTTTTTATGAGTTACCAAACGTAGGCGAAGAAGCAATTATCTACACTCATTTTGTGGTACGTGAAGATGCTCAGCTACTTTATGGTTTTAACACGGTTAAAGAGCGTGCCTTGTTCCGTGAAGTGATTAAAGCGAATGGTGTCGGTCCTAAACTTGGTCTTGGGATTCTTTCAGGCATGACCGCTAGCCAATTCGTTCAAAGTGTTGAACGAGAAGATATCTCAACGCTGGTTAAACTGCCGGGTGTTGGTAAGAAAACCGCAGAACGTCTGGTCGTTGAAATGAAAGACCGCCTGAAAGGGTGGGGCGCAGGTGACCTGTTTACTCCAGCGACGGATGCAGCTCCTATTGACTCTATGCCAACGGTGCACGACGCGGAAGAAGAAGCGGTAAGTGCGCTACTTGCATTAGGCTACAAGCCGACTCAAGCTTCTAAGGTGGTTTCTCAAGTAGCTAAAGATGGCATGACCAGCGAACAGTTGATTCGCGAAGCTCTGAAATCGATGGTTTAATACCTCATATACTCGTTCTACAAAACAGATTCATTCACTTTGCCTTTACACAGGGTCAAGAAGCGCATCGTCAAGAAGCGCATAGTTAGGAATATCAGAATTTATGATTGAAGCCGATCGCCTTATTGCACCGGACAACCCAGTATTCAAAGATGAAGATGTCATTGATCGTGCAATACGCCCTAAAGCACTGGCTGACTATCAAGGTCAGGATCACGTCCGTGGTCAGATGGAAATTTTCATCAAAGCAGCACAAATGCGTAATGAGGCGCTCGATCATCTGTTGATATTTGGTCCTCCAGGCTTGGGCAAAACCACATTGGCAAACATTGTTGCTAATGAAATGGATGTGAACATTCGTACCACTTCAGGACCTGTATTGGAAAAAGCAGGTGACTTGGCGGCATTGCTGACCAACCTTGAAGAAAATGATGTTCTATTCATTGATGAGATCCACCGCCTTAGTCCTGTGGTTGAAGAGGTTCTGTATCCGGCAATGGAAGATTACCAATTAGATATCATGATTGGTGAAGGCCCAGCGGCACGTTCTATCAAGATCGACCTTCCTCCTTTCACTTTGATTGGCGCAACCACTCGTGCTGGTTCACTGACATCGCCGTTGCGTGACCGTTTCGGTATTACTCAGCGTCTTGAGTACTATAAAGTTGAAGATTTACAAAGCATCGTTCAACGAAGTGCTGATTGTCTTGGTCTTTCTATGGAATCGCAAGGGGCGTTAGAAGTTGCTCGTCGAGCTCGTGGTACGCCACGTATTGCTAACCGTTTACTGCGCCGTGTTCGTGACTATGCGGAAGTGAAAGGCGATGGACATATTTGCCCAGAGGTTGCTGATAAAGCGCTAAACATGTTGGATGTCGATGCTAAAGGTTTCGACTACATGGATAGGAAGCTTTTGCTTGCGATTATGGAGAAGTTTGGTGGTGGGCCGGTTGGTATAGACAACATGGCTGCGGCGATTGGTGAAGAAAGAGATACCATTGAAGATGTGTTAGAACCTTACTTGATTCAACAAGGTTATCTACAAAGAACGCCAAGAGGTCGAATCGCGACCGACAGAGCGTATTTACACTTCGGCATCGATAAACCATCTAATCGTTAATTTATTCATTTTTAAAGATCCCAGTTGCATAAGCGCTGGGATTTTTTGCTTTCTATTGAATAACAACTCTTTGAGCGAGTCGATAAAAAAAGCTGAATAGCTCCCTCAAAAATGAAAACTTTGATTTCATGTTTGAATTGAGTAACAAAAAGTGAAATAAGCTGTTATGGTTTTTGTTAATACTTTATGGGTAGTTGTAATTCATATGTTGATGCAGTGCTGAGCTTTTGTCACAGATATCATATGCTGCTATTAATAGAGACATAATTGGTGTGATTTTAATCATAACTGTTCAAAAATAACTCTAATTTGCTTGAATAAAATTGATACAAATCAACGCAAGGTTCTCCTATAAACCTTTTGAAACATACTGATTTTACCAGTAATATTAGCGTCAGCTATATTAGCTCACGCTTAACAATAATCTAACTATAACGGTACGTTTTTACTACAAATTTCAATTTGTAATAACAATCTCACGAATTGTTTTAACACGGATTTTTGCGGTGAATAATCACACAAGTGTCATTCAGCCGACACAAAGGAGTTACCATGATTGATGTTGTTGATCTGTCGCGATTGCAATTTGCATTTACAGCGATGTATCACTTCCTATTTGTTCCACTGACTTTAGGTATGGCATTTCTACTTGCCATTATGGAGTCAGTTTATGTAATGACTGGCAAGCAAATTTACAAGGACATGACTAAGTTCTGGGGTAAATTGTTTGGTATTAACTTTGCTCTTGGTGTAGCGACAGGCTTAACCATGGAGTTCCAGTTCGGTACTAACTGGTCATACTATTCTCACTATGTTGGTGACATCTTTGGTGCTCCGCTGGCTATCGAAGCGCTTGTTGCATTCTTCCTAGAGTCTACTTTTGTTGGTCTTTTCTTCTTCGGTTGGGACAGATTGTCAAAGCGTCAACACTTAGCGGTAACGTGGTTAGTAGCACTTGGTTCTAACTTCTCTGCGCTTTGGATCTTGGTAGCTAACGGCTGGATGCAAAACCCAGTGGGTGCAGAATTTAACTTTGAAACTATGCGTATGGAAATGGTGAGCTTCGCTGAAGTTGTACTAAACCCAGTAGCACAGGTTAAATTCGTACACACAGTAGCGTCTGGTTACACAACGGGTGCAATGTTCATCCTTGGTATCAGCTCATACTACATTCTTAAAGGTCGTGACCTTGCCTTTGCTCGTCGCTCTTTTGCGATTGCAGCATCTTTCGGTATGGCGGCAATCTTGTCAGTAATCGTGCTAGGTGATGAATCTGGTTACGAGCTTGGTGAAGTTCAAAAAGTGAAGCTAGCAGCTATTGAAGCTGAATGGCACACTGAAGAAGCACCGGCCGCGTTCACTGTGTTTGGTGTTCCAAACCAAGAAACCATGCACACAGACTACGCAATTAAGATCCCTTACGTTATGGGTATTATTGCAACACGTTCTTTTGATACAGAAGTAACAGGACTACGTGACTTGCGCGACGATCACGTTGATCGTATTCGTACCGGTATGTATGCGTATGAGTTGCTTGAAAAGCTACGTGGTGGTGACCGTTCAGAAGAGAACAAAGCGGCATTTGACGAAGTAAAAGGTGACCTAGGTTACGGACTGCTTCTTAAGCGCTATACAGACGACGTTGTTGATGCAACAGAAGACCAAATCCAAATGGCTGCGGATGATTCTATCCCAACAGTTTGGCCTCTATTCTGGTCGTTCCGTCTGATGGTTGCTTGTGGCTTCATCATGCTGTTTGTATTCGGTGCGGCGTTTGTTCAAACGTGTCGTCAGAAGATCGAACAGAAACCATGGGTACTTAAAGCGGCGCTATTCTCAATTCCACTACCTTGGATTGCGATTGAAGCAGGTTGGTTTGTTGCTGAATTTGGTCGTCAACCATGGGCGGTGGGTGAAATCTTGCCGGTTAACGTTGCTGCATCAGCACTGACTATTGAACAGCTTTGGACTTCTCTATTTGCAATTCTTGCACTGTACACAGTGTTCTTGATTGCTGAAGTTTACCTAATGCTGAAATTCGCACGTAAAGGTCCAAGTAGCTTAAAGACAGGCCGTTACCACTTTGAACAAAACGATAACTCTGTTGAAGACAAAGTTAGCCGTTCAGTCGAAGTATAAGTGAGGGAATATTATGTTTGATTACGAAAGCTTACGACTTATTTGGTGGGTATTGATCGGTGTTCTACTGGTTGGTTTCGCCGTAACTGACGGCTTTGACATGGGGGTTGCTGCTCTTTCACCGGTTATCGGTAAGAGCGACACTGAACGTCGTATTATGCTGAATACTATTGCCCCTCACTGGGATGGCAACCAAGTATGGCTAATTACGGCGGGTGGTGCATTGTTCGCTGCATGGCCATTGGTTTACGCAACGTCGTTTTCTGGTTTCTACTTTGCAATGTACGTGACGCTAGCAGCACTTTGGCTACGTCCACTTGCTCTTGATTACCGTTCAAAGATTGAAGAGCCAAAATGGCGTAAGGCATGGGACTACGCACTTTGCTTTAGTGGCACAGTTCCGCCAATCATCTTTGGTGTAGCATTTGGTAACTTACTGCAAGGTGTTCCATTCGAACTGAACTACCTGATGATGTCTAAGTATCATGGTACGTTCTTCGCTCTGCTAAACCCGTTTGCATTGCTATGTGGCGTGTTGGCTCTGATGTTGTTCGTGATGCAAGGTGCAACATGGCTTCAAATGAAGACAACAGAAGAACTGCACAGCCGCGCACGTAACGTTGCTCAGATCACTGGCCTAATTGCTATTGCTCTGTTCGTTATCGGTGGTTTCTGGGTTCAATCTATCGAAGGCTATGTAATTACAAGCACGATAGACACGTTTGCTGATTCAAACCCACTAAATAAAGAAGTATCACTTCAAGTTGGTGCTTGGATGACAAACTTCGAAACGTATCCAGCAATGTGGGCTGCGCCGATTCTTGGTGTAGTAATGCCACTACTTGCTGTGATTGCATCTCGCTTTGAGCGTGGTGGTTTCGCATTCTTGTTCTCAAGCCTATCTAACGCTGGTGTTATTCTAACGGCTGGTTTTGCAATGTTCCCATTCGTAATGCCATCAAGCCTGAACCCTAACCATAGTTTGACTATGTGGGATTCAACAGCAAGTGAGCTAACGCTTGGTCTTATGACTGGAGTTGCGGCGGTAATGGTTCCTGTGATTCTTGGCTACACAACGTGGACATACTACAAAATGTTCGGTCGTCTAGATAAGAAACACATCGAAGATAACGACGTTTCAGCTTACTAAGCTAGAAGTTAAATAACTTAGGAGAAATTTTATGTGGTATTTCGCATGGATTTTGGGTGTACTTCTAGCATGTGCATTCGGCATCATCAATGCTCTATGGTTAGAGCATTCAGAAATGATGGATAAAGACAGTGAGTAATCTCGCAGAGCAAATCGCTAAACTGCATCAACCAATGGATAAGACTCTGTTAAGAGCTTTATCTCTAGTATTGGGGTTCATGCATGTAGGTTTAGTGATGTGGGAACCTGAAGCGTATGCGACAAGCATCGGTGGCTTTAACGCGATCATCGGGCCAATGTTCATTTGGGCAGCATGTTCAAGCATGGTTTACGGTATCGGATTTAAGCCGAGAGCTTGGATGTGGCAACTACTGTTCAGCCCATACGTTTCACTCACAATTTTGCTCTACCTAACGGTGCTGCGCCTTTTATAAAAGGCAAAGGATTTAGGTTCATAACGACGTGAACCTTTATACTTGTTGGGTTTTTAGCCAAAAAGAGGTCATCTTATACAGATGGCCTTTTTTTTCGTCTCTTAAATCAAAAAATTCACAGCGATATACTATTAATGATAAGGAGTTAGGTTATAGTGAGATCTTTATCGTTTTGAATTGTGGTATCAAATTGCGGGGATTATCTAAGCCATTTACGTGGCCAGTGACAGTGTATTACGAAGACACCGATGCAGGTGGTGTTGTATACCATTCAAACTATCTTAAGTTTTTCGAACGCGCTCGAACTGAGATGTTGCGCTCAATTGGCGTCTCTCAGCAAGTCTTGTTAGAACAAAATATCGGTTTTGTAGTCCGACATATGGACATCGATTTTATTCAAGGTGCGCGCCTTGATGATTCTTTACAAGTCATTACAAATATTTACGAGTTGAAGCGAGCTACCTTGGTCTTCTGTCAAGAGATCGTAAATCCTGATGGCAAAGCATTGTGTAAAGCAATGGTTAAGGTAGCATGTATCGACAATCAAAAAATGAAACCCAAAGCAATGCCAACATTTATTCTCACGGAGCTAACGAATAGTGACTGCTGAAATCTCAATCTTAGGCCTAATTTTAGAAGCTAGCTTACTAGTTAAGATGGTCATGCTAATTCTCATGGGCATGTCTGTTGTTTCTTGGGCGATGATCATCAAACGAAGCAAAGTATTATCTCAAGCTACTAAACAAACTGACGTGTTTGAAGATAAGTTCTGGTCTGGTGTTGATCTCGCTAAATTGTATCAAGAGAGTAATAAGCGCAAAGACGAACTCTCTGGTACTGAAGAGATTTTCTACGCCGGCTTCACAGAGTTTGCTCGCCTTCGAAAATCAAATGCAGCGTCTCCAGACTTCATCATGGAAGGCACTGGTCGTGCAATGCGTGTTGCGGTTGCTCGCGAAGTTGATGAACTGGAAACGAACTTACCTTTTTTGGCGACCGTCGGTTCTATCAGCCCATACATTGGCCTATTTGGTACGGTTTGGGGCATCATGCACTCATTCATCGCATTAGGTGAAGTGAAGCAAGCGACATTAGCAATGGTTGCTCCTGGTATTGCAGAAGCACTGATCGCGACAGCAATGGGCCTATTCGCGGCGATTCCAGCTGTGATGGCGTATAACCGTTTTAGCAGCCGAGTTGGTAAGCTAGAGCATAACTACGCGACTTTCTCTGAAGAGTTCCATAGCATTCTTCACCGTCAAGCGATGGCTGGCAGGGAATAATAGATGGCCGGATACCAACCTAAAAAACGCAAAATGACAGCTGAGATTAATGTTGTACCTTACATCGACGTTATGCTTGTTTTACTGATCATTTTTATGGTGACTTCACCGTTTGTTACTCAAGGCGTAGATGTTGAATTGCCTCAAGCTTCAACTGCCAAATCTGCACAAGATCTATTGGGTGACGACAACGCGAGTTTCATTATCGTTGAAGTGAACAAAGATGGTGAGCTTGGTTTGAGCGTTAATAACGAAGAGGTTCAGCGAGGCTTGTCTCTGGAAGATATTATCGTCCGAGTGAAGGCGGAACTGTCTCTGAACCCAAATTCTCCAGTGGCGGTTGGCGGTGATGCTGCAACGCCTTACGCTGAAGTGGTTATCTTACTTGATGAATTAAGCCGTGCAGGTGTGCCAAAGGTTGGCCTTTTAACGGATATAAGGGAATAGCTCCGTAGCATTCATGAAAGCGAATAATAAAAAATCCAATAATTTTAGATCACCGCTTCTTATTTCTCTTGGGCTGCACGTCGTTTTATTCGTTGCGCTCATTTGGGGAGCGGATTTCACCATGTCAGAGCCAAAGCCTACAGGGCAGATGGTTCAAGCTGTGGTGATTGATCCTCAGTTGGTTCGCCAGCAAGCTCAACAGATTCGTCAACAAAGAGAAGCGGCGAGCAAAAAAGAGCAAGAGCGTTTAGATAAACTAAGACGTGAAAGCGAACGACTTGAAAAAAATCGTAAAGCTGAAGAAGAGAACATTCGAAAGCTGAAAGAAAAGCAAGCTAAAGAAGCCAAAGCGGCTCGCGACGCGGAAAAGCGTCGAGTTGAAAATGAAAAGCAACGTAAAGTTGAAGAGGCTCGCTTAAAACAAGAGAAAAAGAAAGCCGCTAAAGCAGAAGCTGATCGTAAGTTGAAAGAAGCCGCGGTTGTGAAAGCAGAAAAAGAACGCAAGGCAAAAGAAGCGGCCATTGCTAAAGCTGAACAAGAACGCGTGGCGAAAGAAAAAGCCGCGAAAGAGGCCGCTGAAAAAGCTCGTAAAGAAAAAGAAGCCGCTGAGCGTGCTGAGAAACAACGTATAGCGAAAGAGAAGGAAGCGGCAGCCGCAGCAGAAAAAGCCCGTAAAGCGAAAGAAGCTGCAGCAAGAGCGGAGAAAGAGCGTAAACAGCAAGAAGCGGCGTTGAACGATATTTTTGCTGGGCTTGAAACTGAAGCGACTCAAAACTCTTCAGCTAGACAACAATTTATTAGTGATGAAGCGCAGCGTTATGGTGCTATCTATACTCAACTCATTCAACAAAACTTGTTGTTAGAAGACAGCTACAGAGGTCGTTCATGTCGAGTAAACCTAAAGCTTATTCCAACGGGATCTAATGCGATATTAGGTAGATTGAGTATCTTAGATGGTGACAGTCGCTTATGTGCGGCAACGAAGCGTGCGGTAGCACAAGTGCAATCTTACCCGTTACCTAAGGACCCAGACATTATAAAATCACTGAAAGACATTAACTTAACTGTATCACCAGAGTAAAAGGACGAACTTGTGTTAAAGAAACTATTACTGAGTTTTGTTTTCTTAATAGCTACAAGCAGCCAGTTTGCCCATGCGGCACTGGAGCTGGTTATTACAGATGGTATTAACTCTGCACGACCTATCGCTATTGTTCCTTTCCGTTGGGAAGGCGCAGGACCATTGCCGCACGATGTGTCAGCAGTTATCGCTTCTGACTTGCAACGCAGTGGTAAATTCAGCCCAGTTGCGACAAGTAAAATGCCTCAAACGCCTTACAGCGAAACCGAGGTGAATTTTGATGCTTGGACTAACCTAGGTGTTGATTCACTGCTAACCGGTAGCATCACTAAAAATGCCGAAGGGCAGTATGTGGTGAACTACCAACTGATCGACATTGTTCGTGGTCAACTGACTAAAGGGCAAAGCCGTGCACTAAGCGATGAAGGCCAATTAGTACTTTCTAAAGATCATGTGCTGTTCAACAAGAAAGCGACAGTGCCTGGTAAACGCTTGAGAGAGTACGCACACCGAATCTCTGATTTAGTGTATGAAGAGCTAACGGGTGAGAAAGGGGCGTTTCTAACGCGTATTTCTTACGTAGTTGTGAACGACAAAGACAAATACCCGTACCAGCTTCGTGTTGCTGACTACGACGGCTTTAACGAGCGTTTGGTGCTTCGTTCTAAGCAGCCTCTTATGTCACCAGCATGGTCGCCAGACGGTAAGAAGCTTGCGTATGTGAGTTTCCAAAATGGCCAAGCTGAAATATTCATAATGAATATTTATACGGGTGAGCGCGAGAAAGTGACGTCATACCCTCGTCATAATGGTGCGCCAAGATTCTCGCCAGATGGTAAAACATTGGCGTTGGTATTGTCGAAAACAGGCAGTCTTCAGGTGTACACACTCGACCTTGCTAGCCGTAAGCTGACTCAAATTACCCGCGGTCGTTCTAACAATACTGAACCATTTTGGCACCCAGATGGCAAGTCTCTAATTTTCACATCTGATCGTGGTGGTAAACCACAGATTTATAATGTAAATTTGTCAAATAATTCGACATCTCGTATTACTTGGCAAGGTAGCCAAAACTTAGGTGGCCAGATCACCCCTGACGGACGATTCCTGATTATGGTTAATCGCAGCAACTCGGGTTTTAACTTGGCTAAACAAGATTTGGAAACTGGTGCGGTTCAGGTGCTAACAAAAACATTGTTAGATGAATCTCCAAGTATTGCACCGAATGGAGGTATGGTTATCTATAGCTCTATTTACAACAAAACAAACGTACTATCGATGGTTTCTATCGATGGTCGTTTTAAGGCTAGATTACCAGCAACGAACGGACGCGTAAGAGCGCCTTCGTGGTCACCGTTTCTCTAGTCGATTTGATACATTCTTTTAGCTATTGATAGTGTTAACTATTGTGGCATTTAACTATCTATAGCACTTAGTCGCTGTAGAAACTAAGTTTGATAACGTAAGGAAAAAAAGATGCAACTTAACAAAGTTCTTAAAGGCTTGATGATTGCACTACCAGTGATGGCAGTAACGGCATGTAGCTCAACTGATGAAGCAACTTCTGCAACATCTGGCACAGAAAGCAACCAAACAACTTCAGGTTCAGAAGGCAACGTAGATACAACTGTTGTAACGCCAATTGACGCTAACGGTCAACTGTCTGAGCAAGAGCTTAAAGAGCAAGCGCTACGCGAAACTCAAACAATCTACTTCGCATTCGACAACTCTACTATCGCTGGCGACTACGAAGAAATGCTTGCAGCTCACGCAGCATACCTAGTTAAGAACGTTGATATGAACGTTACTGTTGAAGGTCATGCTGATGAGCGCGGTACTCCTGAGTACAACATCGCACTTGGTGAGCGTCGTGCACAAGCTGTAGCGAAATACCTACAAGCTCTAGGTGTTCAAGCAGACCAAATCTCTATCGTAAGCTACGGTGAAGAGAAGCCACTTTTTCTAGGTCAATCTGAAGACGTGTACGCTAAAAACCGTCGTGCAGTACTAGTTTACTAATTTCAGTAGGCTATATAATTGAGGAATTGCCTCATGTTCAGTAACACAAAGCGAGTCATTTTGCTTTCGTTACTGGCAAGTGCAGCGAACACTACGTTCGCTGCACCAGCTCCAGTATCCGATCTCAATAGCACCGCAACAAATTCATCATCTTCCTCTCGATCAGCATCTAACGAATCAGATATTGAGCGTTTAGAGCGCTTGCTTCAAAATCGTAATCTCGTTCAGCTTCAAATGCAGCAGCAAATCGACGATATGTCACTGGAGATCAGTGAACTTCGTGGTGAGTTGGAGCGAAACAGCTACGATATGAAACAAATGCTCGAGCGCCAACGTGAATTGTTCATTGAACTGGATCGTGTGAGAGGCGAGGTGAAAGCAGCAGGAACAGCAACGGTAGCAGTAGCAGCGAGCGAAGGCTCTAAGGATGCTTCTGGTACGTTCAGTACTGATGTTGATGAGCAAACAGCTTATCAGAATGCTGTAGATATGATTCTAAAGCAGCGAGACTACACGGGTGCTATTGCAGCATTCCAAAAGTTTCAAAAAGACTTCCCAGACTCGACCTTCACGCCTAACACCCATTATTGGTTAGGTCAGCTTTATTTCGCTAAAAAGCAAGATAAGGAAGCTGTGAAGAGCTTTGCCGCTGTTGTGTCATACAAAGACTCCAACAAGCGCTCTGATGCTCTGGTTAAGCTTGGTGACATAGCTACGCGTAACAACAACGCGACGCAAGCTAAGAAATATTACCAGCAAGTTGTAACCGAGTATCCAAACAGTGCTTCGGCTAAAGTGGCTAAAACCCACTTGTAAACAAAATAGGGGTGCTCAGGTACCTCTTTTTTATATCTGATCACTTTCGTTTTGTGTCTACTTCTCTTCTTTGTAATGCCAACGCATCGCTTTGTTTATGCGTTTTAAGCATTAGTTAGTCATCGCTTGAAACCAATCCTTTTTGATCCCAATCGCTGTCCTGTGTAGAATACTCTAATTCTCGGAAGAAGTTGCGTAGAGCAAGAGCAATGAGTCATATACTAGATAAAATCGATACAGTTTACCCGTTTCCGCCTAAGCCAGTTCCACTGAGCGACGCTCAGAAGCAGGCCCACATCGCAAACATCAAAACACTACTTCAAGAAAAAGATGCAGTTCTAATTGCACACTACTACACAGATCCTGAAATTCAGGCCCTAGCTGAAGCAACTGGTGGTTTTGTTGGCGATTCATTAGAAATGGCTAAGTTTGGTAACCGCCATTCGGCAAGCACTTTGATCATCGCTGGCGTTCGTTTTATGGGGGAGTCAGCAAAGATTCTTACACCTGAAAAACGCATTCTAATGCCAACACTAGAAGCTGAATGTTCTCTTGATCTTGGCTGTCCTGCAGACAAGTTTACAGAATTTTGTGATGCTCACCCTGACCATACAGTGGTTGTATACGCGAATACCTCTGCGGCTGTTAAGGCTCGTGCAGACTGGGTAGTTACGTCGAGCATCGCTCTAGAAATCGTTGAAAGCCTAGACGCTGAAGGCAAACCCATTATTTGGGGTCCAGACCGTCACCTAGGTTCTTACATCGCAAATCAAACTGGCGCTGACATGCTGCTTTGGCAAGGTGAGTGTATTGTTCATGACGAGTTCTCAGCTGATGCTTTGAAGAAAATGAAATCAGTATACCCAGAAGCGGCTATTTTGGTTCACCCAGAATCACCAGCAAGCGTGGTTGAACTGGCTGACGCTGTTGGTTCAACAAGTCAACTGATCAAGAAAGCAAAAGAGCTGCCTCATCCACAGATGATTGTCGCGACTGACAAAGGTATCTTCTTCAAAATGCAGCAACTGGTTCCTGAAAAAGAACTGATTGAAGCGCCGACAGCAGGTGCCGGTGCAACTTGTCGAAGCTGCGCGCACTGTCCTTGGATGGCAATGAACGGCCTTGAAGCGATTGAAAATGCGCTTGAGAATGGTGGCGAGCAACACGAGATCTTCGTTTCTGACGAACTGCGCGTGAAGTCCCTTATCCCATTGAACCGCATGCTAGATTTTGCTGAGCAATTAAATGTGCAGGTAAAAGGTAACGCTTAATCTAATGACGTGAGGTTATAAATAATCCAATATTTATAACTCTGCAGTCTTTATAATGTGGTGCATTTGTCATCATTAAAAAAACCAGCCGCAGTGCTGGTTTTTTGTATCTGAATATTCGCCTTAGTCTAGTCTCATTAGCTGCTGCAATTTACACTAGATATGACCAATCGTAGCAAATACCACTATTAGCAATACCTATAATAGTAAACAATGGGTCAGCCTAGTTTGTTAAATCACTTGATAACATCGTTAGAAATCTTGATTGTAGAATAACGACTTATCGAAGTTTCTTGTCGAAAATAGCTGCCTTGTTCTTAAGCCTTTTTCCTGAGAGTTTTATGCTCACTTACTTACTGTGACTGACATTAATTTTTCTACGCTATCTCTGTATCAGTGTGTTCAAATTGAGAATTGAATTTAGATTGATTCATGAGTACGAACAGAAATAGCCCGGCCATCAGCGAAGCCGCGACCCAATATGGGAGGCTTTGGTTGTATTGATAAAGTATCGTTGCAGTGATTGGCCCCACAATGGAAGATAGCCCTTGGATGGCAGAAATTGTACCTGCAGCTGCACCTTGTTCGTTCATATCTACTGAATTGGCGGTGATAGCTTGTACCGCAGGAAACAAGAGTCCCAACCCTATTGCCATAAATATATAGCCTGTAATAAGAAGCGTAGCTGAGTGTGCTACTGACACAATACAGAGACCAGCACATGCCACTATTGGACCCATCATGAAACTCTTTAGTAATACGTTATTTTTCATTTTGGCTAAGAAAGCTTGTGTGATACCTAACGTGATTCCAGTGATGGTCAAAACGATACCAGACAGCTGAGCTGCTTGTTCCGATGTATCTCGGATGCGGTCGAGTATTAAAAATCCAATGATGATCTGGGCTGTTATAACAGCAAACATACAAGCGAACATAGCGAGTGCCGGGAAGCGAAGTCGTTGGTCAAAAAAGCTTATAGTATTCTCGGAAGGCTCGTGGATTATTGTTGTTTCAGGTAAGCGGATCTTGATAATAACCCAGGCGATGAATGGGAGTACTGACAATACGTACAACGGCAGTGTCAGAGAGTATTGAGATAACATTCCACCTAAAGCTGGCCCTGCAACTAGCCCTATTGCACTTGCTGCCCCAATACTTGCCATGGCACTTTGTCGCTCTTTGGGCGTGGTAATATCTGCCACTAACGCAGTGCTAATAGGAGTAATAGCCGCTAAAAACAGGCCGACGAATGTGCGAGCAACGATCATTCCTATGAGTATGATGAGTGAGTGAAAGGTTGTTTTCAGGGATAGATCTAGCCATATCGTCATGAGGATAAAAGAGCACGCATAGCCTAAAGTAGCGACTAGCAATACGGGTTTTCGTCCCTTCTTGTCACTGGTCTCCCCCCATTTTTTTGCGCTAAGAAGCCAAGCTATTCCCGACATAGCGACCACCAAGCCACCATGCCATTCCATTAAACCAACTTCGCGAATAATCGGACCGATCACTGGAATGATCGACATCATCGCTGTCATACAGACAGCGTTTAATACAAATAACTGTTTAATAGTACTCATAAAGTGGCTTTTTTAGTTTGGCTACAATGTACGGGACATCAAATATACAACCGATATAATTCCAATAAAAGCATTAATGGAAAAGATTATCATTATCAGTTAAATTAATTGAAAGAGTTCGAAGTGGAAGAAAAATGATAAATGAAAGTAGTTATATAAATGTCAATGGTTCAACTATATATTACGAAATATCGGGTAATCTTACTGGTGAACCGCTGTTGATGCTTCATGGTGGACTTGGGTCAATCCATGAATTAGAGCCGTTACATAAGTATTTATTCGACAATTATCAATTAATAAGTCTTGATTTGCGTGGACATGGTAAGTCGGATCTAGGGTGTTTACGACTTAGTTACAGCCAGTATCAGCAAGATGCTCATTCCGTACTCGACGCTTTAGGAATTGAGCAATATTCGATATTTGGTTTCAGTGATGGCGGCATTGTAGGCTACCGCTTAGCCGCTCAAGAACCAAATAGGGTTTCTTGCTTGGTGACGCTCGGTTCACAATGGCAAGTGAATATTGATGATCCATCTATGAAACTATTATCCAGTTTAACTCCGGATTTTTGGCGCAACAGGTTCTCGGAGGACGTTGCTTTGTACGAGGCAACTAACCCAGAACCAGATTTTTCTAAGCTGGTTGATGCAGTTAAAGAGGCTTGGTTTGATAACACGGCATCGGGTTATCCTTGTGATTTAGTCGAACAGATTCGCTGTCCGACATTGATTATGAGAGGGGATAACGATTTTATATTTTCTCTTGATGAGGCAGTGGCTTTAAAAGGCAAAATTTCTGGGAGCTGTTTTGCCAACATTCCTCAGACAGCACATGCGTCATATCAAGAAGCACCTGATATTGTAGGTTCAATGATCAAGCGCTTTCTGTCGCAACATGGCAATAATAAATAGAACGTACTTGTTATTGATGCAGGTGCGTCGGATTACTAACAACTTAATCAATTGGGTAAAAAGCATAATGACTCGCCAAGATTGGTATCCACTGACTAATGCGCAGGAGGCATATTGGGACGAATTCGTTCAACATCCAGATAGGCCTTTATCGACAGTAGCTCATTGTTTGGAAATTTCAGGCTCTATCGATCTCGAAAAATTAGCCGATGCCATTAATCAGACTGTTTCAGAAGCGGAAGCTTTGCTGCTTAGATTTCGACGATTGGAAAATCAGTACTATCCCGTTCAAATGGTTTGTTTTGACGAAAAACCCACAGTGGAGGTCATCGATCTACGTGGGGAAGAAAACGCGCAAGAACAAGTAAATGCATATTTGCGCTCTGACGTCGAAACGGCCATTGATTTAGAAAAGGATGTGATTACGAAGGTACAGCTCTATATTGTAGGATCACAGAAAGTCTTTTGGTATCTGAGAACTCATCATATTGCGGTCGATGGTTACAGTATGAGTCTAATTGAGCAGCGTTGTTCGGAGCTTTATCTGTGTTTAGTGAATAACACAGCGCCAAAACACTACTTTAAGACGTTTGAGGTTTATCTCAAAGAAAACACCGATTATTTGGATAGTGACCGTTTCGATGTTGACCGATCTTATTGGGGTAATTATCTTGATTCAGCCAATCTGACGCTGAGTAACCACGATATCTCGGTATCTGATACAGTTTATTGTGAGAGGGATGTTCCTGAGTCGATTTGTGATTCTCTTATCACGGTATCTAAGCAATTAATGATTGGTTGGAGTGACATTCTCACCTTACTGTGTACAGCGTATCTTTATAGGCATTGGCGATCAGACGAACAGACGTCTTTTCCTTTGCCTGTGTGGCTACCATTTATGAATAGAATGGGTAATCCTTGTGCAAACCTACCGTCATTAATGGTCAATACTATTCCTTATATCGGAGAGGTTGCCGATGATGAGTCGGTGGATTCATATCTCAGAAGGGCGGTAAAAGAGCTTAGGGGAAATTATTGCCATGGACGGTATCGAGTAGAGAATAAATGCACATCTGGCGGACACTATTTTATTTCACCATTCATTAATATTTTGCCTTTTGAATCGACAGAATTTCATGGGTGCTCAACGAAACGTCGTATTATTGCTGGTGGAATTGCGGACGGGTTTAACGTAACCTTTCGCGGCTCAAGGCAAGCGAAAAACATGTCTTTAAAGATAGAGGCAGAGAGCAGCCTCTTTGAACTGCATGAACTAACAGATCATGCTAATCATTTACTAAAGTACCTATCTAAAGCTCTAAATTCTGTCTTAGATTAATTCTGCATAAGCTTAATGCTGTCTTATTTTTTAAATTTTTGTTTCAACCCTCCTTATGAATAGGGCATCTCGTTAGGTGCTCTAGCCATCAAAAATCAGAATGCCAAACCCAAGCTAATTGTTAAAAATGATAATTATTATCAATATCAAATGAGAATGCTTTACATTTAAATATGCAACCGATAAAGTACGGTTGAAAATTCGTCAGGTCATTGAAAGGAAAATCATTTTTCAATTTATTCGTTGAGTGATTTAGGCCTTGTTCAATGTGACGTTTTTTAGTCGGAATTTTGGCTCATGTATTAAAGCAGTGGTCAATAAGGAGCTAAGGAAGTACAGCTGATACTCGTTTTGAGTTGTTGCGTTTTCAACCTTTGAATGTCTTCCCTAGTTTTCCTTATAAATGCCGTACATGAGCCCACCTAAAGTTAATGCTTAATCAAGGAGAATTTTAAATGACAGCATTACGCCCCGCGGCAGTGAATGAGCTAGGAAATAGCAAATTCAAGCTACGTACTTTATCTGCAATCATCATGGGACTTTGTGTCAGTGGTCAAGCTTTTGCAGCGACGAACAATAATAATGAAACTACCGCTAACGAAGAAAAAACTACTTTTGAAGTTACCGTGTATGGCGAGAAAATAGAACGTTCGATTTATGATACGGGCTCAAGCGTGCATGTGTATGATGAAGATCGTATTGCGACTACTCCAGGTGCATCTGAGGTCGATGACTTGCTGCAGCTAACACCGAACATTGTAGATTCAGGTCAGGGTAATAACCTACCATCGATTCGTGGTGTTGATGGGTCAGGTCCTTCATTCGGTGGTCTTGCAGCCTTTGGTGGCTCTGTGCCAAGATTGAATCTTTCAATTGATGGACGCTCACTCAGCTATTCTGAAGTCGCGTTCGGTCCTCGCTCTTTATGGGATATGCAGCAAGCGGAAATTTATCTTGGACCGCAAAGCTATGTCCAAGGTCGAAATGCTTCTGCGGGTGCTATCGTTTTAAAATCCAATGATCCGACTTACGATTTTGAGAGCAAAGTTAAGGCTGCTATTGGTCAGCAAGACTATTCTCAAACCGCTGCGGTAATCTCAGCGCCAATACTTGAAGATCAACTGGCCTTCAGGTTGAGTGTTGATCAACAAAAACGCAGTAGTTATGCAGACCTTACTGCCTATGAACCTGTCGGTGACCCTAATCGAATTGAGATGACGACAGCTCGCGGTAAATTTTTACTAGAGCCAGCAGGCCTTCCTGGATTCAAAACCACGTTAACGATTGCCCATATGGATACCGTTGGACCTCAATCTGAATCTCAACAGACAAAGATCAATAGAGCTGTTTACGAAACTCAGTCAACAAGCGGCATTTGGGATGTATCTTATGACATCTCAGATACGTTAGTGTTCGAAAATAATTTGATCTACACCGATCGCACCTACGATCGAATCACTGATCCTGCGGGCAGAAAGCAGGATTTCAAATCGAAAGGTAATGAGTTCCAAATAGAGCCTTTGGTTCGATTTGATTCCCTTAGCGAAGATCTTTCTGGTTTGTTTGGTTTACGCTACTTCAAATCTGAAGATGATGATGTATTTGAACAGACTGGGTCATCTATACCAATGGAAGGCAAAAACCGTGCTATGTCGGCATTCGCTGAAGTGACGTACTTGGTGATGCCGAGCATCGAAGTTGTAGCGGCAGGGCGATTCGAACGCGAAAGCAAAAAACGCTATGTTGCCCCGGGTCGCTTCGGCTTAGATTATGATGAAACATCAAATGTATTCCTTCCTAAGCTTGAAGTTGCCTATAAGCCTGAATCAGATCAAACCGTGGGTATCCGAGCAGCTAAGGGCTTTAACTCTGGAGGTGGCGGTGTTGGCTTCAATAACAAAACGTGGGCATTTTCTTCATATACGTATGAAGACGAATACGTTTGGAACTATGAATTCTTCACTCGCCATAGTCTGCTAGATAATGAACTTGAGTTAACAACTAACGTCTTCTACAACGACTATGATAATTTCCAAGTACTGGAGACTTCATCAAAAGGTGATGTGAAAGTTGATAATGTTGATGAAGCATATACTTACGGTGCAGAACTAGGAAGCCGTTGGTTAACAACATCTAACCTAGAGCTATTGGCTTCACTTGGTTTGTTGAAAACAAGCTACAAAGATCATGCTAATAGCTCAAAAGAACTCGCTCGTGCCCCTTCTTTGACGGCAAGCTTCGGTGCTTTATACATGTTTGCTGAGAATTTCGAATTGAGTGGTAATGCGAATTACACTGGAGATTACTTCAGTGACGTTGAAAACTCAGCTAACCAGAGTATTGATGCTTACTGGGTTGCAAATGCACAAGTTGCGTATGTGTTTACTAACGGACGTATGTCTTTATTCGCTACAAACTTGTTTGATTCTCAGAAAGAAACATTCAATTTCGGTGGAGACGATATTACGAAGCAAGCTCCTCGCCAAATTGGTGGTTCAGTAGAATTGTACTTCTAATCGGTTAGATATAATAAAAACGCCTTGCTCAAAGCAAGGCGTTTATTGATCCCAAACGGTTGTCAAAATGTTTAAGGTGCTAGAAGTCAGAACCTTAATTTAGGCTGTAGCTTCAGTAGAGGTCATGATCGTCTGCCAAGATTCGAGTGTTGGCGTCGCCATTAATTGGGCAAAGCTAATGTTTATCCCTGCATTTCTTAGTTGGCCTGTTAGGCGCATCATACTGATTGAATCCAAACCGAGTTCGATGAGGTTAACGTCCGGCTTTACCGATTCGACTGGAACACTTAATACCTGACTGATTATTTCTACCAGATCAATATTTGCTTCTTGCTTAGACAAAATAATTTCCTTTTCTTTCGGAAGTTTATCTTCTACTTCCAATATTTCACTCAAATTCGCTATACACGATATCACCACTTGATTGTTATATACAAATGATTATTATTAGCATTTACATGTATTGATAGGCGTCAATTGTGCTGAATCGATTTGGGTATCTTAATACTTCCAAGCGTTGGTCTTAGCACTTCAACATACAATAAGGAATGACATGGAAACCGTGCTCAAGGAGAAGCTTTGTCAAGATGGCTTGTTATATGGCTTTGTTGATCAACCAGATCGTCAATCTGCGAAGTTTGAACAGAACAACTTATGGTTAAACACACCTTTATGGGCAATTTTGAGTGAAGGGGTTGCTCTGCATCCAACTAAACCTGCAGTAGCCGATCCGACGGGTAGCCTTACTTATGAAGAGTTGCAGTCTGAAGCAGACAGAATAGCCGCGGGTTTAAAAGAGGTCGGGTTAAAAGCTGGAGACCGGGTCGTATTTCAGGTGTCTAACAGCATTTATTTCGCAAAAGTGTTTTTTGCTTTACAAAGAGCTGGCTTGATTCCGGTATTGGCACTGCCGGCACATGGTATTGTTGAAATTCGCCATTTCATGAAAGTATCTGGCGCAAGGGCCTACTTCGGTTCTAACTTAGAAAACGATGGAAGAGCACTACACATAGCTGACTCACTGTCGGAAGAGTCCCTTTCATTTAAGCATATCTATATTGTGGGAGACTCTGGAAAGTATCCGTCTTTACCTCTGGGTAATATTGGCCAGTTCGTTCCTGAACGACCAAACCCAAATCATCCTGCTTTGTTTTTAGTTTCTGGTGGAACGACGGGACTACCTAAGCTCATTCCTAGAAGTCATAACGATTATCGTCTCAACATCCAAAGTTGTGCAGCAGCAAGTGAGTTGTCGTCCGACGAGGTATACCTCGCAGTGTTACCTGCCGCGCATAATTTTACTTTGGGTTGTCCCGGTTTATTGGGAGCGCTTGATGTTGGAGGAAGTGCCATTTTCAGTTCCAACCCCAGTCCTGATTACTGCTTTGATGTTATCGAGAAAAATAAAGTGACGGCGACAGCTTTGGTTCCCGCGCTTGCGCAGCTATGGAATGCGGCTAAAGAATGGGAAAGTGCGAATACATCTAGCCTAAGACTGATGCAAGTCGGTGGCTCGAAGCTAGCCTATTCTGATGCTCTTGATGTTCAAAAAACCTTTCCCGGCGCACTCCAACAAGTTTTTGGTATGGCAGAAGGCCTGATCGCCTGTACTCGGTTAGGGGATGATGAAACCTTGGTTGCGACGAAACAAGGTCGACCTGTAAGTCGCTGGGATGAGGTTCGCATAGTCAATGCTGAGGGGAACACTGTTCCAATGGGTGAAGAAGGCGAACTACTCACTCGCGGTCCCTACACTTTAAGAGGGTATTACCGTGCAGAGGAACACAACCAACGCTCATTTACTCAAGATGGTTTCTACCGAAGTGGAGATCGAGCCATTGTTGATGAGAGGGGATATATCGTTGTGACTGGCAGAATTAAGGACGTCGTAAACCGAGCTGGTGAGTGTATTGCTACCGATGAAATCGAAGAGCATTTACTTATGCATCCTAATGTTGCACAGGTCGCCGTGGTTGCGGTACCTGATAAACATCTAGGCGAAAGGATCGGAGTCGCTGTCGTGAAAAGGGGGCTTTCCCCAACTTTGCAAGAGCTACGCACCTTCCTAAAAGACCAAGGGATGGCTTCTTTCAAACAGCCAGACGAATTGCTCATTGTCTCTAATCTGCCCAAAACAGCGGTAGGTAAAATTGATAAAAAGCGATTGCTTGGTCCAAGTGGTGAACCTTGGGTTAATACGCCAGTTTAACTAACGCGAGCTGCTTACCGTAGCTCTATATTGTCGATAAACAACGTCCTATTGATTGAATCGAGAGTGCTCTAGAAGGATGACTTGTCGTCGAGCCTGAGAAAGGTGCTTCTATTATTACACTCTTCAATGGGTCATTACAGGGAACAAAGACTAAAGGAAATCAACGTGTCATCTATAAAGAAGCCAGAAGTTTGCGAAAGTCTCAATGATATACGAATCGGAATAGATACCCTTGATAAGGAGATCGTTCATATTCTTTCTAAGCGGTTAGGGTATGTCAAAGCCGCCGCACAATTTAAGCCCAGTGAGCAGAGTATTCCGGCACCAGAGCGTGTCGCTGAAATGCTAGAAGACCGAAAAAAATGGGCAGAAGAGGCCGGGATGAGTAGCGAGTATGTCGAAACGTTATTCTCTAGTATCACCCATTGGTACATTAATCAGCAAATTAAACATTGGCGTACCGAAAGGGGGCTTTCAGCAGAAGAACCCGAAAATACGGCAACGTGATAAGAGTGTTTTGAACTTATCCGTTGAGTATGTATTAGAGGGTTACACATATTCCTGTTGGATCACCACTTTGACTACTAAGCGCCAAAGATTTAATTGATCAGATGACAGAAGAGAGCGTCAGTGCTGATTAGAGTATTAAGGACAATTACAAATGACTATACCGAAAATAGCGAGTTACGACTTGCCAGAACACCATGAGTTTCCAATAAACAGAACGAACTGGACTATCGAACCTAGTAAAGCGGTACTTTTAATTCACGACATGCAAGAGTATTTTGTGAGCTACTATGAGGCTGATTCGTCACCTATGGCGGACATTTTAACGAACATTCAGCAGTTAAAACACGTAGCGAAACAAGCGGGAATCCCGGTTGTATATACCGCACAACCCGCAAATCAAGACCCAAAAGATAGAGCCTTGTTAACTGACTTTTGGGGTCCGGGGCTAAACGGCGATCATACTCCTGTCGTATCAACGCTCGCTCCAGAAAGCGATGATATTGAGTACGTTAAATGGCGTTACAGTGCATTTAAGAAAACCCCATTGCTTGATTACATGAAAGACAATCAAAAAACTCAGCTGATCATCTCTGGTATTTACGGGCACATTGGCATTTTATCGACTGCTTTGGATGCATTCATGTTGGATGTACAGCCCTTTATTATCGGTGATGCGATCGCGGATTTTTCGCGTGAAGACCATATCCACACTCTCAATTACATATCAGGCCGAACGGGAAGCATTAAAACACTCGATAAAGCTATAGCGGAAATCAACCCAAATGAAGAGAGTATTCTTAGCCTCAATGTTTTGCAGTCTGACGTGGCCGAAACATTAGGTGTTTCTTATGAAGAGATTGATGTGAATGAAAATCTAATCTTCATGGGGCTAGATTCGATGCGAGCGATGACACTTGTAGAGAAGTGGAATAAGCAGGGCGCAAATATCTCATTCGCTCAGCTCATTGAAGCGGTTTCATTGCAAGAGTGGTGGCAAGCAATCGAAGCGACACTGAAGAACCACGCAGAAGAAGTACCAGCATAATTGCTCGCAAGTTAGCGCCAATTATTTATAGAATTTCTTAAGAGGTAAATTGATGAGCGATCAACCAGTGCGTTTACATCCGATGTTGTTGGACTTTGTTCGTAAGGAGAAGATCTCAAAGCATCTACTGCGAGTGACTGTTACGGGCGACTCTTTAAAAGGGTTCCCTGAAGATCAAAATGGTACACACATAAAAGTGTTTTTCCCCAATAGGGAGAGTGGGATATTGCAGTTACCTTATCGAGAAGGTGAAACTGTGATTTGGCCTGAGCATAAACCCGTGCCTCGAGCCTATACCGTCAGAAAGTATCGAGCCGATGTGAATGAGCTTGATATCGATTTCGTGATCCACGGAACCGATTCTCCCGGCGGTGGGTGGGCGATTAAAGCAGAACAAGGTTTCCAAATTGGCCTTGTAGGCCCTGCTGGGCCTGAGCCATTAATTGAACCCGCAGATTGGTATATTATTGCGGGAGACCTAACAGCAGTACCAGCCATTAGTGCTATTTTGGAGAACCTTCCCTCCGACACTCAAGGCCATGTATTTATCGAGATAGAGGATGCTGCAGATAAACATGATATTAAGCATCCGCAAGGTCTGGTTTTGAAGTGGCTAATGAGAGACGAAAAGAGTGATCAATATCTATTGAGCAAAGCCATTTCCGGCTTAATTGCACCTAATGGATCTCACTCGCTTTCGGCTTTCATTGCGGGTGAAAATGAAAGCGTGATTGCGTGTCGTAAAGCGCTTAAACAAGAGTACAAGCTGTCTAGAAAAGATATGTATGCGATTCCTTACTGGAAACGAGGTAAGGATGAAGAAGCATACCATGATGAACGCCATGAAGTTATGGATGAAGAGTACTAGCTTGCCTGTTTTAGAAAACAAAAACCGATCTCATGAGATCGGTTTTTGTTAGTACCTTTGGGTGCTTAAGCATACGCCTCTCGGAGGCGTTTCTTATTCACTTTGCCGACAGGTGTCTTGGGCAATGAATCGACAAATTTGATTAAATCTGGGATTTTGTAATCAGCTAAGCCACAATCACGTAGGAAATATTTTAGTTTGAAGGGATTTATGTCTGCCCCTTCGACTTTAACGATTACAGCGCAACTTCGTTCTCCTAAGTAGTCGTCAGGTATCGCAATGAGAGCGGCATCATGAACCCCATCGTGTCGAATTAGGTGGTTTTCGACCTCTTCTGCTGCAATCTTTTCCCCCCCTCGGTTAATCTGGTCTTTATCTCGCCCTGTTACAATGATATTACCGTCCTTAGTCTGTTTAACTATGTCACCAGTGTGATAAAACCCTTGTTGGTCGAATGAAAGACGGTTGTGTTCTTTTGCTTGGTAATAGCCGCGAATGGTGTAAGGACCTTGAGTGAGAAGAAAACCTTCCTCTCCGCAGGATACTGACTCCCCCTCTTCATTCACGATTTTAATCCGATCATGTTGTGAAATAGGGCGCCCTTGGGTAGAGGCAATAACTTCCATAGGATCATCCAATCTAGTGTAGTTCACTAGCCCTTCAGCCATACCAAAGACTTGTTGAAGCTGACAATCTAACTTGTTTGGTAGGTCTGTAGCCGCCGTTTGGCTAAACTTAGCGCCACCGACTTGAACTAATTTTAAGCTTGAAAGATCATGAGTAGTGGATTGAGCCTGCTCCATCCACAGCAGTGCTAGTGGGGGAACTAAGCCCGATACGGTAATTTTATGCTCTTCAATTAGTTTAAACGCTGATTTTGGAGTAGGGTCATGCGTAAGAACAACCGTACCTCCAGCGAAAAAGACCCCTAAAGCTCCCGGTGAACTTAATGGGAAATTATGTGCAACCGGCAGCGCACATAAGTAGCGAGTGTTTTCAGTAAACTTACAGATAGTGTTACTGCCAATCACGCTATAAGCATAGTCATTGTGGGTTCGAGGTATCAGTTTTGGCGTACCGGTTGTTCCACCTGACAATTGGAAAAATGCCAGTTCAGATGCTTCTGCTTCTTGTTTATCGTCGGGTTGCCCCGTGAAATCATCAAGCGATGTGAACCTTGGATCTGCCAAGTTCGTAGCATCACAGCGAACGATTATATGTTCTAATTCATTACTTTCATCTAACACTTGCTTAGCTAAGGCTTGGTAATTAAAGCCAGTATGTTTCCCATCTACAATGTAAGCTTTGGCTTTGGCGTGTTGGCAAAAATAAGATACTTCTGAGAAGCGATGAGCGGGAAGAGCTAAAACGGGTCGAATACCTTTCTGTAACAAGGCAAAGTAGCAAAAATAGAATTCGGCTACGTTTGTCATTTGTAATACGACATTGTCGCCCTTCATTAACCCTAAAGACTGAAAACCTGAAGCCATTTGAGACACTCTCTCTGCGGCTTGTAAATAGCTAAATTGACGCTCACCACAGATAAGAGCCATGTTGTTACCACACCGCTCAACTGAGTGCTGAAAATGATCGAAAAGAGTTCTGTCTTGCCAATAACCTAGCTCTCTATACAAAGAAGCTTGGGGTGTTGGCCAATCTGTATAATCCATATGTTCATTCGACATTATGAGTCTACCTATGCCGTCAACATATCTTTAAGTTGGATACCTGCTGCCGTTAAGATGGTGTTCATTTTGGCACCAGTTTCATCCAGTTCGCTTTGTGGATGTGATTCATCAACAATACCTGCTCCAGCAAAAACTTTCATTTGTCGTTTTTGGACCTCAGCACAACGGATCGTCACCACCCACTCCCCATTACCTCTTGAATCACACCAACCAACCATACCGGTAAAATACCCTCGGTCGAATTGCTCCAATTTTCGGATAGCTTCATACGCTTTCTGTCGCGGATAACCGCAAACTGCAGGGGTAGGGTGTAATTCAGCAGCGACTTCCAACACATTAGTGTGAGGGTTACTGACTTGACCCTCTAGTTCCGTGGAGAGATGAAGCATGGTTTTTGTTTCTATGACTGATGGAATCATAGGTGTGTACAGGTTGTGGCAATACTTGCTCATCACACGCTCAACTTCTTCTACAACTAGACCATGTTCGTGCAGATCTTTGTTGGTATTGAGCAATGAATTTGTTGAGCTTTGATTCTGTTCGTCCAGTTCAGAACGCGGGCGCGATCCTGCGAGTGGGTTAGAGGTGAGATAACTGCCTTTTTTTGCAACAAGGAGTTCTGGACTCGCCCCCATTAGCTTTTGGTTGTCATTGATATTCGCTGCGAACGTATAGCCTTTCGAGTTGATTGATAACAGATTACGAAGCAAAGTTTGCTGCTGAATATCAGCGTCTGTTTCTACTTCAATAGCCCGAGAAAGAACCACTTTTGAAAGCTCTGTGTTGGCAAACATATCAAGAAGGTCGGATACCCCTTGCTTATAATGATTACCGCTTGGGGAAGAAATGACGTGCGCATCGGCAGAAGAAAGCGGATTTGAGTGTAAGGATCTTGTACTACTAGAGATGAATAACTGCTCTGGGATAATAAATTTAGTCGGGTTTTCTTCGTTAAATGGGACGACACCAAATAGCACTGGATTATCGGCTTCTGATTTTTTAGCCGCCTGGAGCATTTCGTTCGCCTTCTCGGCTAGCTCTGAAAATGCAATAGGCTGGTGGAACTCATTTTCAATACCTTTACCCATCATCGTATTACTGGGAGAAGCGAAGAAAAATGGAGATGACAATAGCTCTCTATCTAGCAGATCACTTTCCATTTTTGAATAGCCAATGACTTCACGTTTCATAACAGGTCCCTCTTTGTGTATAGATCGTTATGACGATGTGCAATTACTTACATTGATGTTCTTAAAGGAACTCATTTGTCATGCACTTCATCGGGTTGCTTATTTTGGTCAGTAAGATTACATTTACATTTATTTAAATGCTAATGATAATGATTTCTATTTGATGTAAATCGTCATTATTGAAGGCTGCTCACATTCTTTGATTTTTGTTTTATGTAAATGCATACAAAAGTCGCAATTTTGATTGTTTATTATTCGGTTGTTTAGGTATATGGAAAGATTTCTTGAAGGACAATTAGTGTTATTAACGGGTGGTGCAAAAGGTATTGGTTTTAGCACGTTAGAGAGTTTGTTGGACTCGGGAGCTAAGGTGCTCGCTACGGATATTGATAGCCAACTCCTCGCGACTAAATCTGAATCTCTAGCGAGAAAGTATCCAGATCAGCTCTGGGTTGAACCGTTGGATCTGTCAAAACCTGAGTTAGTAAAACAGAGTATTTATCATTGGGTAGCAGAGTACGGTGAGTTTGACCACTTAGTGAGTTGTGCTGGTATTCTTCATTTAGGTGCGCTGTGTGATATGTCATTCGAGCAGATAGAAAACACATTTATGGTCAATTCGTTTGGTGCTCTAGCCACAATGCAGGCGGTATCTAAGTGTATGAAAGATCGGGGGAAGGGGAATATGGTTGTTGTCGGTTCGAATGCTGCCAATACTCCTAGAGCAAATATGGGGGCTTATGCAGCATCTAAGTCGGCGTTACACATGTTTGTAAAATCCATTGGTATTGAACTCGCGCCTTTGGGGATTCGTTGCAATATTGTGAGCCCAGGGTCTACACGTACAGAAATGCAATTGCAACTTTGGAATGAGAGTTATGGTGAGGAGCAGGTCATTGCCGGAGATGCAACGCAGTTTCGTCTAGGTATTCCGCTCAACAAGATTGCTGAACCCAAAGATATTGCTCAATCGATATTGTTTCTGATGTCTAATGCAGCTAATCATATCACTATGCATGACTTGCGGATTGATGGTGGTGCAACGCTCGATAACTAGACATCATAGAGTTATATGGCGCGCATGCGCCATATAAAATTTTAGGTTAAGCGACCGTCGATAATTTCTTGTGAGTTGCCTCTACCATTGCATTTGCAAAGACATCGAGAATTGCAACGGTATCTTCCCAGTTTAGACATTCATCAGTGATGGATTGACCTCTGGTTAGTGGCGTCGCATCTATATTTTGCGCCCCTCCGACTAAGAAGCTTTCAGACATAACGCCGGCGATGTACTGCTCTCCTGAAATGATTTGCTCTGCAATGTTTCTGGCTACATTGAGTTGATTTTTGGCAATTTTCAGACTGTTCCCATGACTACAATCAATGATGATTCGGGGGTTAAGGCCGTTTAATTCTAATTGTTTTGTTACATCACAGACGTGTACGTTAGTATAGTTTGGCTGTTTTCCGCCACGTAAAATGATATGTCCGTTAGGGTTGCCATGTGTCATTGCAGACATGGGTGTATTACCAAAACCAGAGACATAAACTAGGTGAGGAGATTTCGCGGCGTGAATTGCGTCAATCGCGATCGTTACATTGCCATCCGTTCCATTCTTAAACCCAATAGGGCACGGGATGCCTGAAGCCATTTGTCTGTGTGTTTGAGACTCAGTGGTTCTTGCTCCAATAGCGCCCCAACAAATTAAATCAGATACATATGGGTACACGGTGGTGTCTAAAAACTCGGTTGCCGTTGCAAGCTCTAGATCAACAACATCTTTTAAGAATTTTCTTGCGACAAACAGCCCCTTACTCATCTTATGGCTATTGTCTAAATCGGGATCGACAATGAGCCCTTTCCAACCGACGCGGGTTCGTGGTTTTTCAAAATAGGTTCGCATGACGATCAAGAGCTGGTCACGATATTTGTTCTGTAGTTCGGCCAACTTACGAGCATACTCTAAAGCAGCCTCTGGGTCGTGGATGGAGCAAGGTCCAATGATAACGAGCAGACGGTTATCTTTCCCATTTAAAATTTCTGTGATTTCGAATCTTTTATCACGGATAAATCGTTCACTTTTTTCGTCTAGAGTGATTTCACTCGTTACATCAATCACACTCGGCAGTGGCTCTATCGTGGTTGAATTAAGTTGCTTCTCTAACTCTTGCATCCTTCCTCCTAAAACAAGTGTTCCTTGATGTTATGGCTTCATCAAATGCGCGGTCCAGGTATGACTTGGAAAACATTCAATTCCAATAAATGATAATTATTATCATTTAATTTTGAGGATTATTGAAATAGGAGCTAGGTGTTGTCAAGCTTATTGTTGGGTGATGTAGTGAGATCATGCCCAATACAATCAGTACATCAACTCATATTAGTTAGCACTAAACAAAAATGATAACGCTTATCATTTTTGTTTGAGTTTATTCTTAAGCTGGTGTATTACATTAGTTTAATAAGCCTCGTGGCACATTAAATGGATGAATGAGTGTGGAAATGAAGATGAGAGAATTGACGACTGTACAGGCTGCTTATTATGTCGGTAGGCAAACAGGCCAATCGATGGGAGGCGTAGCGGCTCATATTTATGCTGAATTTGATGGTGAAAATATCGACTCAGAAAAATTGGCAAGTGCGGTGAGGAAGTTGTACATCAATCATCCTATGTTACGGATGAAAGTTACTTCTGGTGGTCAACAAACCATCGCTCCTTTATCTTCTGTTCATCAACTTATCATTGATGATATTGAACACCTTTCACCATCGGCTACCCGTGACTTTTTAATAGAGAAGCGCACTGCTATTACTGACCAGAAACTGGATTTAGACAATGGGCAGGCCGCGCAGATCGGTATCACACGTCATTCTAAAGTGCAGTGCCGTTTGCATATAGACGTAGACATGATTGCTGTGGATGCACAGAGCTTCCGAATCTTAGTCGAAGAGTTGGCTAAGCTCTATAGCGATGAACATCAAGGCAACGAGACACAAGAGAAGAATTCGTTCTTTGAATATTTAGATAAACAAGCGGCGGACAATTACCTCGTAGCTAAACGACAGTCTGATAAGACATGGTGGCAACAACGATTACCAGACATCGCTGGAGCACCTGAGTTTCCGTATGTTAATGGGGATATTGATCGTCAGCATGGGCACAGTCAGCGGTTCACACATCAGTTGACTCAAGAGCAACGGTCTTCGATCGAAGAGTTAGCCAAGAAACACCACTTAACCTTAACCCAACTTTTTCTAACGCTTTTCTCTCAAGCTGTCGGTAGCTCTTGTAACAGCCCTGATTTTCGATTGAATGTGCCGACTTTTCACCGCGGTTTCTATACGAACGATGCAGAGACAACGATAGGTGATTTCTCGAACTTGCTGATCTACAGCGCTAGCTTGAAAGCTCAAGAATCAACGCTTAATCATTGTCGTCGTACTGCCAATCAACTGAACCAATTACTCAACCATGAAAGCTATTCTGGTGTAACGGTGATGCGAGATTTATCGCGTTACTATGGGACCGTGCAAGCATCGCCTATCGTATTTACATCGGGAATGGATGTTGAAGGTGATGATTTATTCTCTGAGGCAGTCACAAAAGTCTTCGGAAAAATGAACTGGGTAATCTCTCAAGGTGCTCAGGTTACATTAGATGCACAAATCGCGCCTGCGTACGAAGGTATTTTTGTCAATTGGGATGTGCGAATGGACGTGTTCCCTAAAGGCTTTGTCGATACCTTGTTTAACAAGTTTATTGCGATTGTTCAATCTTTAGCTGATGAACCTAATAGCATACATAACTCTTTGGAAAGTACGCTCGCTCAGTTAGGTTATGCATGTCCTTCGTTACCCTTAGTTACCTCTTGTCCAAAGCCTTTAACAGAGCTACAAAAATCTTACCTACTCGGTCGCTCTACTCATATCCCTATGGGTGGCACTGCGATGCATGAATTCCGGGAATACCGAGGGAAAATAGAATCGAGCTTAGTTGAGTCTCGCCTCGAATCATTGGTAAAAAAGTACGATGCGTTACGGATGCACATCGATGAGAACAAGCTTGTTCAGCAGGTGTCGTCTAAGGTGACTTTGAATTTTGACTCCCATGACTTTCGACACTTGTCGATTGAGCAAGCGCTAGAGAGAGTTGGTAAAATTCGTCAAGTGAGTAATCACACGATGCACGACCTGTCGAAGTCGCCATGGCGTGTTTCTGTTATTCAATTGCCTGACTCTGACATCGGTTATCAGACCATTGTCTTTACCAGTTTTGATGCATTAATTGTTGATGGTAGAACACACTCCCTGATTCTTTCTGAATTATTGAAAAAGAATAGCGGGCATTTGCATGAGCTCTGTGCTAACAGCGCTGAGACCAATCACTTTGATAGTGAACATGACACTGCCAAAAGGGAGGCAGATATGTCGTTCTGGCAAAGTAAGCTTGACCCAGAGTGCGCGCCACCTTCACTTCCATGGAAACAGCGATTGGATCATATAAAGGCTTCGCGTTACCAGCGAGAAAGCATTGTTATAGACAAAACTGCATTAACTCAGTTAACGATGGCGAGTGCAGCCAACAGCTTGTTTTTGAACTCAGCACTTTCTGCTCTTGTTCTTGAAGGGATGTCGTATTGGACGACAGAACAAGAGATGAGAGTTGGTTTTCCGGTAGCGATCCCACAAAGCGATCAACCTCTTGGTAATGGTTCGACGTTCGTGATTTTGGAGTACCGAAAGAATAAAGGCAGCTTGCTAGAGCGAGCACAGGGTATGCAAAATGATATGTTTGAGGCGCTTGATCATCTCGACTTTTCTGGTGTTGATATCAATCGTCAGTTAATGACTTCGCGAACCAGTTCATTGGCTTTACCTGTTGTAGTGACGAATGGTCTAACTTGGGATGCATTATCCGATGACGATGAACTCGTCTTCTTTGATGGTATAACCCAAACCCCTCAAGTCGCGTTAGATATCCGCCTTAATTTTGATGAAAGGCGAAATCTAGTATTGAGTTTTGACTATGCGGTTGACGCACTAGATAAACGAGTGGTTGTCTCCATACTTGAATCGATAGAGCGTCACATTGAGACCGTATGTGAGACCCATGATTTTGACATCCCTTCACATAAGGTACTCAACCTTGAACACTATAAATTGAACTGTGATGTAAAAGAGTTTGAATGCTCCAAGTTCTTATCCAAGATAGCGCGTAATCTTGCGGAAAATGCGAGTGATGATATCGCGGTCATTTGTGGTGAACGGCATATCAGCTACAAGGCATTTGGGGAGGACGTCCATAAGGTGATGCAGCATATTGCTCACCTTGGCTTGAAGCAAGGTGATGTGTTGGCCATCTGTTTGCCAAAGAGCCCTGAGCATTTAGTGATGACGATTGCCTGTTCATTATCAGGGATTATATGGGTGCCTATCGATGCTTCATCACCAGAAGAGCGTTTGGATTACCTACTGAGTAATTGCAATGCCAATTTAGTGGTAACTAACCAAACGTCACAGCGTAAAAACTCAGTGCTCTATCAAGCACTATTGCAACCTGTTGAGCAGGCTTATCCATCACTCTCCAATACGGACTTAGAGGTGCTTAGTCAAAGTGAGCATGGTGCTTATTATCTGTATACATCGGGAACAACAGGTAAACCTAAATGCGTTGTAGTGAACAGCAGAGCAACTTCCAATGTCATCGGGGAAACGTGTAAAGCTTGGCAAATAACGTCTGAAGATGTGTTGATGTGCGTAACGCCGTTCCATCATGATCTCTCTGTGTTTGATATTTATGCTTCGTTTACTTGCGGGGCAACCATTGTATTACCAGAGGCTGGTGAAGAAAAAGACGCGATTCGTTGGAATCAATTGGTTGAGAAGCACCGTATTACTATTTGGCAGTCAGTTCCGGCATTGATGGAAATGTTGTTGTCTTGTATGCAGGGTGAAAAACTCAAATCTCTACGCTTAGTTTGCCAAGGGGGGGATTACGTTAAACCTAAAACGATTGATGAACTTAGAGCGCTGGAGCAAGATATTCGCCTTGTCTCAATTGGTGGTCCTACCGAAACCACGATATGGAGTATCTGGCACTTTGTCACCGACGAAGACAAATCGGTTATTCCTTATGGCAGGCCTTTCCCTGCAAATCAGTACTTTATTATGGATGGATTGGGTAAACATGTTCCACAAGGAGTAGCAGGTCGGATCATGACAGTAGGAGTAAACCTTGCGTCAGGGTATTTATCTGATGGAGAGCTTACACAAACTGATTTTGTGACGATAATTGATGATCTAGGTAGTGAGGTCAGAGCGTTTAGAACCGGTGATCTAGGCTATTATCGTGAAGATGGCACCATTATTTTTGCTGGTCGGGTTAATGGCTATGTGAAGGTTAGGGGCGTCCGTGTGTCGTTACCCGATATTGAGAAAGAGTTAAATCGCTGCCCACTGATTGAGCAAGTTTTGATTGTCGACTATACCGAACGTAATGGAGACGTAGCGTTAGGTGCGATCTATAAAGTGGCGGATGGCCAAGTCGCTAATGCTGCTGCTATTCGTGACTTTGCACAGCAATGCTTACCAAACTCCCATGTACCTTCTCAGTTACTTGAATTGGATAAACTGCCTCTCTCTCGAAATGGAAAGTTTGACCGGATTCAAGCGCGAGAAGAGTTGGTTCGTTCAATGACTCAGACGGTGAGCTCTCCACAACTCGCTTCAGCTTCTGTTACTCAGAACAATGAGAAACAGAACAACGCTAAAACGACGTTAACGACATCAGAATTTGGGTCGATTATCGAAGCTTATGAGCAAGTGACGGGAAAACATTTAGAAGGTTTTAGCGAGGAGAGTGCGTTTCTGTCGTTGGGTTTAAAGCCATCTCACCTAAAAGGTGTAGCAGAGAAACTGAGTAAAACGTTTGAGCGTAAGGTGTTTACACGCAAGTTGATTAAATGTCGGAACGCAAAAGAGGTTGCCGACGAGATTTTATAATCACTTTAATAAACCTTCCAGAGAAAGCCGAGCGAATAAAGTTCGGCTATTTTATTTAATTGGGGGGTGTGTTGTCGTGTTAGCCCGCTAAGTTAATTTTTGTTGGTCACGAAATACAAAGGTTACTACATGTCGATTTAACGGTGCGATGTACGTTAGTTGGGTTATTTATTTATCAATTGCTTAAAACGAAATTATGCTAATGTATCCGCTAGCGAAAACCGGATTTATCTTGATTGTTCTATATGAATATAGTTAGCATATGCTTAATAGCTTAATAGCTT
>NZ_JBFRTD010000017.1:154717-459577 GCF_041473955.1 Vibrio sp. 10N.222.54.E6
TAATAGCTTAATAGCTTAATTCAGAAAAGTTATTCAGACTCAAACTCCCAGTAGTAAGACCATTTAATTCACTAAACGCAGACTAAATGAAGTGTAAATAGTAAATGAGAATCAATATAATTTTTAAAATCATTGTTGTTTTTTTGATTTCAGCTTCGGCTTCTGTTTTCGCAGAAACCGAAATGACATCTCAAAATACTTACCCCAAGACTTTCGTTAATGCGGATAGCTCACAGACAGTGATCCCATCTAAACCGACTCGAATCCTTTCTACCTCGGTGACGATTAGTGGGACGCTACTGGCTATTGATGCTCCTTTAGCCGCAACAGCACTCACTTATGAAGGGAAGTTTTTTAGTCAATGGGCAGATATTGCTGAACAGAGAAGCGTGGAAAAGGCATGGCCTGCCGGCAGCGTTGATTTAGAGTCTGCCTATATCTATGAACCTGATTTGATTGTTGTAGCATGGCGCGGTGGTGATTCGGCGAGAGATCAAATAGCTGAATTTAAGCAAATAGCACCAACCATTATTTTGGATTACACCGCACAATCATGGCAAGACTTGGCTTTGAGGCTTGGACAGGCGACAGGGTTAGAAGAACAAGCCCAACAAAAAATTAGCCAGTTTGAGTTGTTCGTTAACCAGAGTAAAAACAAGCTACAGATACCAGAAGGCGAAACCAATATTGTGGCGTATTTTGGACCTGGAGCTACCAATGCTATCGCTTTAGAGGATGGCGTTCATGCGGACTTGCTCACTGATCTTGGTTTTAAAATGGAAGTGCAAAATCGTCAATGGCATGACAACACCGTGCCTTTATCAGATTTTATGCGCGTCCACTTTGAACTGCTGACTCAACTTAAAGCCGATACGACATTTTTGCTAGAAGCGAGCGACGACAGCGCTAATCGATTCATGCATGACCCAATCTTGATCAACCTTCCGTCCGTCCAGAATAAACAAGTCTTTGGCCTAGGTGAGAATTCATTTCGTATCGATATGTATAGTGCCACTGAAATCGTTAACGACATTGTTCAGCTTTTTGAACGAGATACAAATGCAGGTTAATGGCTACAATGGGTAAAGGATGTCCGTAATGACAAGTATTGCTGGTCCTGCAGAAGCATTTGAACAGATAAGAAATGGACAACGACGACGATGGCTGATGGCGGGAGTCGTGTTGTTATTTTTTGCCTCGTGTTTTAGCCTTTTTATCGGCACGCATTACATATCGCCGGCAGTGACTTTGGATGCGATTTTTTCTTTTGATCCAACCAACAGTGATCATCTATTGGTTGTCCACCTTCGAATTCCACGCACCTTGTTAGCTTTAGTTATTGGCGGTGCGCTTGGTGTTGCAGGCGTTATCATGCAAAGCTTAACTCGTAACCCATTAGCAGATCCTGGGATACTCGGTGTCAATGCGGGGGCGACAGTTGCCATAGTCTCAGCGATAGCCTTTCTGGGCATCCATGATATGGCCTATGTGATGTGGTTTGGTTTACTTGGGGCGGCTGTTTCCGGAGCGGGTGTTTTTGCCCTTGCTGGGGTAAATAAAGGGGTTAACCCTGTAAGAGTTGTATTGGCGGGAACTGCTTTGTCGGTTGTGTTGCTTGCACTGACTCATATGATCACAATAAACAGCAATGAAATGGTGTTTGAACAATATAGACATTGGGCTGTGGGGTCATTTCAAGGGCGAGGTTACGATGTCTTGATCCCGGCTGCCATGTTAATAGCCATTGGATTAGTAATCGCATTTTCATTAAGTAAAGCCTTAGATACTGTCTCGTTAGGGGACGATATTGGTCACGCCTTAGGTGTTAACCCGATCAAAATATGGTGTTTTGCTTCTATTGCTATTGTGGTTTTAGCGGGGACCTCTACTGCGGCGGCTGGTCCTATCAGCTTTGTTGGTCTTACTGCCCCTCATATTGCAAGGATGGCGGCGGGGCCGGATCATAAATGGTTGATGCCTTTCTCTTTACTGATTGCATCCATTCTGGCGGTTGTCGCCGATGTGCTAGGCCGGATCGTCGGGTATCCCAATGAGATCAGTGTAGGTATTATGATTGCTCTAATCGGCGGGCCATTCTTTGTATTCTTAGTGAAACGTTGGAAGATATCTCTCCTATGATGATTGAGCCTTACACTCTTCAAAATTCTGGCTCGGGAAGTGTTGTACGCTTCGGTCAGTTTTCTTTCTGTTATCAACCGTCTCATATACTTATCGCTTTGATTTTGTTGATATCAGTTTGCGCTATTGCAACTTATTCCATGACATTGGGTAAGTTTAATATCTCGTTGCCTCAAGTGGCCGATATCATTCTTGGGGCTGGAGAGAGGGGCGTAAAAGATCGAATAATTCTTAACATAAGACTACCTAAGGTTCTTACTGCGGTCTTTGTTGGGGCTGCGTTAGGCATTTCTGGTGCGGTATTTCAATCGGTATCAAGAAATGCTCTTGGTTCTCCTGATGTCATTGGCTTTACAACGGGGGCTGCTACCGGGGCAATTGCTCAAATAGTTTTGTTTGAGCAAGGGGCTATCGAAGTGGCAATCGCGGCGATAGTCGGCGGAGTAATCACGGCTGTTATCGTTTACTTACTCGCGGTAAAAGCAGGAGTGGTTGGAGGGTATCGCTTAATACTCACTGGTATTGGGGTCGGGTCCATTTTGAGTGCGCTGAACAGCCTGATGTTAGTTAAGGGTAATTTAGACAATGCCATTTTGGCTAATCTATGGCTTGCAGGATCACTGCATGCTAGGACATGGACACATGTTTATCCTGTACTTATTGGGGTATTTCTCCTCCTCCCTTTTATGATGATACTAAAGCGTGCGCTTGCCATGATAGAGATGGGGGATGACATCGCAACTCAGCTGGGTATCCGAGTAGAGCGAGTCCGTCTTTCTATGATTTTCTTTGCTGTGGTCTTAGCCGCATTCGCGACAGGAGCTGCTGGGCCTATTGCCTTTATTGCCCTTGCTGCTCCTCAATTAGTTGGTCGATTGAGAAAGTCGCGAGCATTATCCTTGTTCTCCTCAGCTCTTATGGGCGCGTTGTTGGTCTTAACTGCGGATGTTTTAATTCAATGGTTGCCTTTTCAAGCAAGCGTGCCGATAGGCAGGATGACGGGTATTGTAGGTGGCATATATTTAATTTGGCTATTGACCCGATCTCGCCAGTTTTAAGCATAGGTACACATATCTCAATCAACACAAATGAGAATGCTTTACATTAAGCTTTGTTGGGAATAAAGTAAGCCACTGATTTTAATAAGCGTAGAGCTTAGAGCCTCCCCCAGAATACTTGTACTTTAAGGCAGCTTTAGCTTCAAAAAGGACAGTTCTGAATTCTTTCAGACAGGAGAAAGGAACATGATATTTAACTCGCATCACTCGAAGGAAAAGAGTGGATTTGGCAACGCAGTGACAGATTTTGAAGAACGAGTTTGGATGCACCATCAGCAGCATGAAGATTCTGCTCAATACTCAGCTGCTTACCGTCTAGCTGGGGAAGTCAACATTGGTCGCTTGGTTTCTTCGTTGAGTAAAATTTCTCAATTCGTCCCATCCCTTAATGTTTGTTATCAATTTGATGAGGATGCAGGTTTAGTTAAATTTCACGGTAATGAATTTTCTCAGACGATTAATATTGAAGCTGTTGATTCAGTTCAAGATGCTATTTCCCACCTGCAAGCTAATCAATCAACCCCTATAGCGCTGGAATCTCAGTCAGGAATCCAATTTACGGTTTACATTTGCGCAGAGCAAGATGTGGTGTTAGGTGTAGTTTCTCACCAAATTTTGAGTGGTGAAGTGTGCTGGAAAGAAATATTCGAAGTTGTGAGTGCTTTATATAATCATGGCCTTTGCACCATAGAGCAGAGAAAGCAGCCCACAGAGATAGGAGGTTTCACGCCAATTCAAAAGCTTGAAGCTCTTTCGACATCTTGTTTGCCATGGATTAAGCGTTCTACACAGGATATTGACTTAGTACAAACCGGTGTCAGTGAAAATGTTTGTTCGTATTTACAAGTATCAGTACCACGTAAGTTTACGACTTCTATTCAAAGAGAGACCTTCGAGAATCGCCTTGGTAGGACGATGAACGAAGTAGAAATCCTCTCAGCTACTGCGGTGCTGTTCGCTCGTTACATCACCGAGTCTAATGATCTCGATAGTCTTGATGTGTTCATGCCGGTTGATATCAGTCAGAAAAATCGAGAAATTAATGGCGCGATGATTGAGACTGGTTTGACTTATCTCTGTTTAGGGCAGCCAATTTCAGACTTAGGCCAAGCTGTTGGCGACCTTACTATGAGGCTAACCGCTGCTCAGTCTCAGACCATCGAGTCAACAGAGTTTTCTCAATCAGCAGCTTTAGTGACTTGGCTTGTAGATCCGGCTGACTATTTGTCACTTGATGATGTGGAGGCTGTGAAATTACCGACTGCACCGCTTCATCCGAAGTTTGAAATCTCTCTTGCGGTTGGCATTAACCGACAAGGTGCCCTGTCATTTGAGTTAGTTACGGGGGTAACGGTTTCTCCTCACTTAGGAGCGTTTCTATTTGAGCAATTTATTGCCTACATTGATGGTCAAAAAGTCACTAAACCTGCATTGGCAAAGCAGGATGTAAAAGCAGCACCGTTGGTGAATGAAAGTGCCGAGCCAGTTTCAATTTTTGAAAAGACAATACTCGCTGAATTTAGAGATGCACTTTCTATAGAAAGCATGAACAAAGACGATGACTTCTTTGATTTTGGTGGTCATTCGCTTATTGGTACTCGAGTCATTGGTCGCTTGTTGAAGGACCATGGGATTGAAGTGAGCATTGAAGACTTATTCACCTACCGAACTGCGACTGAACTGGCTAAGCACGCTAAGCCAATAACCCCCACGGTTATGCCGGCATCAGTTGAAGCATCAAGTCCCGTTTCTGAGATAAATTCTACTGCCGAACTCATTTTGGCTGAGTTTAAAGAGGCTTTAGTTTCGGATACGATGACCGCAACGGACGATTTCTTTGACTTCGGAGGGCACTCATTGATTGCAACTCGAGTTATTGGTCGATTACTGACTCACCATGGTATTGAAATCAGCATTAATGATCTTTTTGGCAACCCGACGGCTCAATCGCTTGCCGAACAAGCTGTGCCGAAAAGTACCGAGTTTCTTGAGTCTTCGGCATCTCTTACCGATGTTGGTTCTTCGCTTGCTCCATTGTCGCTCGCTCAGAATTCTCTGTGGAAGGCGATTCCCAAATACGCCAAATTTGGACTCAATACGATTTTTAACTTGCCGTTTGTTTTACGCTTTTTCGATGAATTGGATGAAGTGGCTTTTGGGGAAGCTTGCCGCGATATTCTAGTTCGTCATGCCACTCTAAGAAGCCATTTTTATGAACATGATGGTAATCCATGCCAACAAGTGGTTGATGTCAGTGACATCGGCAATTACAAATGGTTTTGGACTTCAGATGAATGTGAAATCGAAGATAGGGATGAGTTTCTTAAACAAGAGGCAATCCATCCCTTTGATTTAGAGAAGGAGTTCCCTCTTCGAGTAAGATTCATCCGTTGCAAGGATACGGGGCAGCAGTTCTTGTCCTTCTTGTTCCACCATATTGTTCAAGATGAATGGTCAGTGAATTTGATGATGGATGAGCTTAATTTAGCTTATAAACTGCGCGTTCAAGGTCAATCACCGGAATGGAGACATGAAGCTCTTCCAATGCACGAGTATGCTCGTATGCAGAGAGGTTCTGGAACACATCAGAAGCACCTCGATTATTGGTTGGATAATCTAAAAGATGTGCCGTGGTCTACCCCTATATTCCCTAAGAGTCACCCTTTATCAGAGAAGGCTGATCCTCAAGGGGCTAAAGGTGGTTGGGTTATCGTTGAAATTGAAGATAACGTAAGGGATGGGTTATATGCACTTGCCAAGCAGCAAAGCGCATCGCTATTCAATGTTGTTTATGCATCTATTGCAGCGGCACTCAATGTTGTTGGTGCACCCAATAAGCTCATAGTAGGAACCTCGGCTTCGGGCCGACAAGACGTTGAGTATTATGACACGATAGGTTACTTCACCACCGTAGTGGCGCATTTAGTGAATTTTGAACGCGTCCGTACGGTGGCTGAACTGGTAGCCCAAGTGAAACATACGATTAATGATTCTATGCCATATGGCGATATTCCTATCGACCTTATTGAAGAAGGTTTGGTTGGGGGGGATCCCGATGTGGATGGGCACATGTTCGAAGTCTTTATTCAACTTCACGCCAAAAGTAAATTTAGTGGTGCTTTTGAATTGTCTAATGGTGACAAAATCAACTTCCAGCAGGTTGATTCAGATCGAAGCGAATCTGGTTTAGGACTTCAGTTCGAAGTGTTAGAAGAAACCGTCAATGATGAGCAGGTGCTACGTGTAATGATGAGCTACCTTACTGAAAACTACAGTCAAGCTCAGGTTGATCTTCTGTGTGACACACTAAGAGCTCTGTTTGCAGAATTTGCTTTGAGCTCAAAGGGGGATCAGTTGCTCGAAGCAATTAAAGACCGCGTGGTTGAACCCGCAATGTTCTAAAACCGTAGGTAGATTACTCGTCCAAGAAACCATGCGTAACCTTGAGCAGCATCAAGTCTATTCTTGATGCTGCGCTTTCCCAAGTAACTGAATGGCTAGAGCTATTGAGTTAAGCAATCAAACAGCTAATTGGCTAAATAAGCAAATAGCTAAAGGTTACTTAGGGGATATTGTTTAACTTAAATGAATCAGAAGTTTATGAGCCTATCGACACCGGTTAAATCCAACATTACCTCTCGACTAAATGGAAATAACCTTAAACTTGCATACGATAATCGCGTTATTTGTGAAAATCTCGAACTTAATATTCCTGAAGGTAAATTTACGGTCATTGTCGGACCCAACGGGTGCGGAAAGTCTACCTTATTGAGAAGCTTGTGCCGCTTGTTGAAACCTTCTCAAGGTAAAATTTGTCTTGATGGTCAGAATATTCAAAAGGTGCCAGCTAAAGAGTTGGCGAGAGAGTTAGGGTTACTGCCGCAAAGCTCACAAGCTCCTGAAGGGATTCGAGTCGTTGATTTGGTGGCAAGAGGTCGCTACCCGCATCAAAAACTGTTTAAGCAGTGGAGCTTAGATGATCAAGAGGCGGTCTTTCAAGCGATGGAAGATACTGGTGTCACCGATTTGGCCGAGAGGCAGGTCGATGAACTCTCTGGAGGTCAGAAACAACGAGTTTGGATCGCCATGGTATTAGCGCAAAAGACACCGATAGTATTACTTGATGAGCCAACAACTTATTTGGACGTCGCACACCAGATTGATTTGTTGGAGTTGTTCCGTAGCCTCAATAGAGAAAAAAAACATACTATCGTTGCCGTGCTGCATGATTTGAATCAAGCCTGTCGTTATGCAGATCACCTGATTGCATTTGCTGGTGGAGAAATTGTCGCGCAAGGCGAACCTAAGTCTTTAATTGACGCCAAACTCGTTAAGCAAGTATTTGGCTTAGATAGCGTTATTATTGATGATCCTGTAAGTCATACTCCATTGATTGTGCCTCTGGGGAAGTAACTCGTATGACTTTTTTGTCAGGTTTGCAATTGCTCACCTTTGGCTCGCAAAATATTAAGGTTTGGCAGTACCACTTTGAACGACAAAGGTATACAGATTGCCTTTTTCAAGAACTTGACGTCGCGTTACCAAATGAAATGAAGCGTTCAGTAACTAAACGAAAAGCGGAGTTTATTGCCGGTCGCAGGGCGGCATTGCACGCATTACGCATTGAAGGGTGTGATTGCCTCGAACTGCCCATCGGTGAACACCGATCACCGGTTTGGCCCGAGGGTTGGATTGGAAGCATTTCTCATACCGATGATCTAGCGGTAGCGACGGTCAGTTCATTAAGTGACGTGAGCTTTGTTGGTTTGGATGTTGAAGAGCTCATCAACGAAAACCAGGTTATGTCACTCATGCCTATGTTTGTTAGCCCTCAAGAAATAAAGCACTTAGCCGGGACTCACCTTCCCATTCAATGGTTTGTCACCTTAGTGTTCTCTGCTAAGGAAAGTATTTTTAAAGCCATCTATCCCTATGTTAAGACTTATTTAGAGTTCAGCGACTCAAAGCTAATGAGTATCGATATGGATAAAGGCGAGGCACATTTTCAACTGTGTGAGCGCGGAGAAAAGGCGTTTGGCGAAGCACTAAATCTGTGTGTGTATTTCTTTTTTAAGCAAGGTAAAGTTTATACATTGGTACGCGAACCTCGCCAAGCTTGATTTGATCCAAGAAATTGTTTGTATATATTTCTAAGTCTTTTTGTACCTAAATGTGGACTATTGGCATTATTTTGGGCTCATGTGCCTTTTTCTTAAGATACATCTTGTTGATATCATTTATTTTTTCTAGCATGTAACTAAGAGAAATGGATTAGAGGCTCTAATGATAATCTGGTTACAACTCAAACGTTGGGTCAAAGCGAATATCTTTGTTTTGAATGGTAAAAACCTACTGTTTACTTTCCTCGGCTACGTGTTTTTATCGTGGTCGACATTGTATTTAGCGGGTGAAACGGACTTAACCAACTCGTTTACTACATTTGCATACTATTTAGTCGTGACGGCTTCTACGGTTGGTTATGGCGATTTGTCACCGACGACGGAAGCGGGGCGATGGATTGTTATTTTGTTTGTTATCCCTGGAGGGCTCAGCCTTTTCGCTGCTTTACTGGGTAAGGTGGCAACAGAAGGTGTTGAATATTGGCGAGCGGGCTTGTTAGGTAAAAGGAGAGTTAGAGTGGAAAACCACATTTTGATGTTG
Source organism: Vibrio sp. 10N.222.54.E6 (assembly GCF_041473955.1). NCBI lineage: Bacteria > Pseudomonadati > Pseudomonadota > Gammaproteobacteria > Vibrionales > Vibrionaceae > Vibrio > Vibrio sp. 10N.222.54.E6. Next base: position 163,576 of record NZ_JBFRTD010000017.1, read on the forward strand.
GGGTGGAATGAACAAAGAACCATTCATCTCATCCGTATGCTGCAACATGAAGAAACGGGCAAGCGACCAATCGTATTATGTACGCGTTCAGATATCGAAAATCCGTTACCCGGTGAGATCAATTTCGTTAAGGTAAACAGCTACACCGATGGTAAAGAGATGGAGAAAACGGGCATTGAGTCAGCCAGCTGTATTCTTATTGATAACCCCGAAGACGACATCACGCTGTCTGCAGCGCTTTATTGTGCGAACCGAAACCCTAAGGCTCATCTTCTGGTTTACTTTAAAGATGAGGCGTTGAGCGATTTACTGCATCAACATTGCCCAAACTCTGAATGTATTCCGGCAGTGGGTGCCGAAATGCTGGCTAAAGCTGCGGTTGATCCCGGTTCAAGTGCGCTTCATCAAGAGCTTTTAAGCTCAACTAGAGGTATGACACAGTATTCGACGTATTACCCTAAAGATGCCGAACCTGTAACCGTTGCGCCTATTTTCTCTGTATTCAAAGAGAAGTATAAAGCAACGCTGATCGCGATTGATACGGGGAGTGGTATAGAGCTTAATCCGGAGTTAGACCAAGTTGTCAGCAGCGGTACTAAGTTGTTTTACATTGCCGATGAGCGAATTGATCATTTCGATTGGAAAGGCTTTTAGACGGCTATTTAGTCTCTCCTGAAGCGAAAGAAGGCCTCATTGTGAGGCCTTCTTACTATCGTTCGAATATAGCGCAGCTTATTTCTTTTATATCTCTCGCTTTAGAGAGAATGGAAAATTATTGAGCTTCGGCTAATGCGATACCGCGTTGCGTTAACCCGCAAAGCATCACTGGCACAGCATTAAAGATCTCTTCAAATTGCTCAAGGCCTTCGATGCCTTGTTCTGCAAGCGTAGCAATGGAAGTTTCTGGATCGTAAAGCATGCTTAGTGAAAGCAACACGCCGCCGACCAATGCGTTGTCTTCGCTGTCTTCGGGCATCAGTGTTTCCCAATCATCACGGGCTATCTGCCAACCTTGAAGTAAGCCTTCACAAAAATCGCGAGCTGCTGTATTTACAACTTCTGCATCATCTAATTGACAAGCTTCAGGCCATACCCAAGTACCTTCGATCAGTTCTGGGCGGGTTTTGTTCCAAAGCGCGATGATAACTTCAATGTAGCTTTCCAGCTGTTCACCGTCGGTAAAAGGCGCGACTTCTTCGCCACCCCAAAGGAATGGCAGCCATTCATGAGGGGTTAACACATTTGGAGCGGCTGCCATTGCAGTGACAAAGCCCATGGTTTTGTGTTCTGTGATTAGCTTTCCTTCCAACTCTGGAAGCGCAAGAATATCTTGTAAAGTCAAAGTGAGGTACCGTAAAAGGGAACATATTTGTGCTTATAGTACCAATGAACTTGCGCCAATCAAGCTTCATCTAAAAACGCTTGATGTCATTAGTGATAAACACTAGGTTAAACAGAAAGAAAATAACAAGATAATTATGCAAATACGCTCGTCTCTCAAGAAAAAAAGTATGGTAGCGCTTGGTGTATACCTCGCAATGTTCATTGCCATTGTCGGTAGTGTGACGTATTACGTCGTAGAATCTCCTGTACGCGCTAAGTTGCAACAAAACCTCGACTTACGTACACAACTGTTATCGGAATTGATTACAGCACCCCTCGGCAGCTCTCAAGGTTTTGTTGATAGTTTGGTTGGTTTCGCTCAGGCGCAGCGCAGTGATACTGATGTTATACCGTTATTTATTAAGTCAATGTTGGCGGCGAGCGATGACACGATCGTCAGCGCAGGTATTTGGCCAGAACCGCATGCATTGGATTCTGATAAAATCCTTAACAGTTATTTTTTCAACAAAGCCGACGATGGTGATATTGACCAGCTCTTTTCTTATAACAACCCCAAAAATGCGCCTTATCAGAACGAATATTGGTATACATCTGTAGTAAACAAAGCGCAGGGTACCATTGCATGGAGCAATGTGTATATTGACCCATATACACATGTTCAAATGATCACAGCATCTTCACCTTACTATTACGATGGAACTTTTGCAGGTGTCGCGACGGTGGATCTCTCACTCGAAGAGTTGCTCGGCTTTATCAAGAACCATGCGGAAGAATACAACCTTGGTATTACTCTAAGAGACAAACTCAACCAAGTGTTGGTTTCTCATAACTTCAATCTCGTTGATGGGATTTATATTAGTAGTAACCAATTTGGAGAGTTTGGATGGCAAGTGGATGTCGTCAACTCAAAATCACGAGTAGCAGACGAAGTGTTTCGTCAGGTAATGAGCGTTGAAGGCGGTATTGTGCCGCTGTTGTTGTTGTGTGTCATGGCCGGTTATTACTTACTGAACCGCTATTTGATAAGCCCAATCACAACGATTGCCGCCCAAGTTGATAGTTCTAAAGCGGGCGAGATCATCGATGTTGACTACTCTAGTGATGATGAAATCGGACATTTGATCAAAACCTTCAACGAAAAAACCATCTATCTCGAAGCTGAGAAGGTTAAAGCTCAAGCATCAACCAATGCCAAAACGGCCTTTCTTGCGACCTTGTCACACGAAATTCGTACCCCGATGAATGGTGTATTAGGAACGGCTCAGATCTTACTGAAAACCCCTTTGAGCACAGAGCAAGAGAAGCATCTTAAGAGCCTGTATGATTCGGGTGATCATATGATGACGTTACTCAATGAAATTTTGGATTTTTCAAAGATAGAGCAGGGTCGGTTAGATCTGGATGAAACACGATTCCCGCTTGATTCAATCATAGGAAGTATCAACAGTGTCTATTACACATTGTCTTCCGAGAAAGGGCTTCAATTCAAAGTGTACTCCGAAGTGCCTTCTGGCCGTTGGTACTTCTCAGACAAAGCACGCCTTCGCCAAATTTTATTTAACCTCTTAAACAACGCAGTCAAGTTTACCTCTCGAGGCTTTGTCGAGGTGTATCTTAAAGAAGTCGTAGAGGGGAGTGACACCTACCTTAGTATTCGAGTTCGCGACACCGGTATTGGTATATCTAAAGAAGCACAAAAACGTATTTTTAAACCGTTTGAACAAGCTGAGTCTTCGACTACGAGACGCTTTGGCGGTACTGGTCTCGGGTTAGCGATTGTGAAGAAAATTGCCCAATTGATGGAAGGCAGTATTAGTGTCACCAGTGAAGAAGGGATAGGCACCAGCTTCGATGTTCGCTTGAAGATTAAGCCTTGCCAGCCTGGCGAAATAGAGAGCTTGCCACATAAAAAGTTAGATTACTCTGGCTTGAAGGTACTGATTGTCGAAGATAACCGAACCAATACAGTCATTATTGAAACTTTCATGAGCAGTAAAGGCTTTACTTGTAAGAGCGTCGAAAATGGTGAACTTGCGATACAAGCCGTGGTGGCTGAGCGCTTTGATTTGGTATTAATGGATAACCATATGCCAGTGATGGACGGCGTTGAATCAACCACTGCAATTCGAGCTTTGATAGGTGAGATATCATCGGTACTGGTGTTTGGTTGTACGGCTGATGTCTTTAAAGAGACTCGCGAACGTATGCTTGGTGCGGGTGTGGATTATATTATTGCCAAACCGATTGATGAGCGTGAGTTGGATGATGCGTTATTCCGCTATTCAAACAAGCTTTACCAATACCATGAAGTTAGAGCTAATGATCTTGATAGCCTAGATGTAGAAAAAAACGATTCGCAAAGTAACAGCGAGTCACTACCTAAACCTGATCTACGAAACAAAGATAACACAGAAGAGCTACTCGTCACGCTGTACGTTGCGCTCGAAGATAATAACTTAGCGCTGATTAAGTCTGCATTAGAGAGCTTGCGTGTTCATGCTGAACCTATGAATAATGCAAAGCTCACAGATCACGTCGATAAAGCTTTAGAGCAGGTTTCTCTCGGTTTCACTCCTGAACAAGAAATCATCAATAGCATTACGGTAAATCTTCCTATGGCATAGTTGTTGTTTAATTACGGAAATATAATAACAAATCGCTCGTTATTTGACCTTTGTGGGTTTTGTTGGTGGAAGTGACTGCTTTTAAAGTGGTTTTTGGTTGTTAATTTACAACTTTATTTTTAATTTGGAATGTATGACTGCTTATATTGTGATTTAATAGTGACATTATCTGGCTAGGTGTAATCTAGCCTTGTTTATGTGTTGTTAAATCACTAATTAAGTAGTGATATATTTTAGGTTTATCGTCAATGAAGTCTCGTGGTCCATTCTGTATTCGAAACGCAGCTGCGGATACATTCGCTATGGTCGTTTTCTGTTTTATTTCTGGAATGATTGTTGAAGTGTTTATTTCTGGTATGACGTTTGAGCAGTCTCTTGCTTCTCGAACGTTATCTATTCCGGTAAACATAGCTATCGCTTGGCCTTATGGAGTCTTTCGTGATTGGTTCTTGCGTAACGGCGCAAAGCTTTCACAAAGCTCATTGATGAAAAATTTGTCTGACTTGGTGGCGTACGTGTTATTCCAGTCACCTGTGTATGCCGGTATTTTATTGGCAGTAGGTGCTTCGAGCGACCAGATTGTTACGGCTGTCACCAGTAACGCTGTTATCTCATGTGGTATGGGCGTGCTGTACGGTTATTTCTTAGATATGTGCCGTAAATGGTTTAGAGTTCCGGGCTACTATCAACAAGCTTAAGAAAAGCAACAAGCGTAAGTACAACGATAGAATGAAATTTGGTTTGTTTTTGATCTAATGAGTTAATTTGTAATCGAACAAACTGAAAAAGGCACTTTTTTTGATAATGCCTCTTGACCAAAGCAAGCAGAATCAATAAAGTAGCGCCTCGTTGAGTGACAAGCTCAACACACAATTTGTGGAAGGATGGCTGAGTGGCTTAAGGCGCTCGCCTGGAAAGCGAGTATACGTTTATAGCGTATCTGGGGTTCAAATCCCCATCCTTCCACCACTATTCAAAACCCTAGCAGAAATGCTAGGGTTTTCTCGTTTTAGAGCACCTATATTTTATCTCTATCTCTAGCCCAATGTCCTTTGCCTAGTTATCACGCCTTCCAACGCTATTTATGACCACTTGCTTACTGTGATTGGTATTATACCAATCGTAGTAAATAACTGGTCACCCTAGCTTGTTAAAAACCTCGATAACTTCGTTAGAATTTTTGGTTGTAGAATAACTACTTATCGAAAAATTCTGCCTTGTTCTCAAGCTTTTTTCCTACGCTATGTTTGATCACTTATTTACTGTGATTGGTATTACTCAAGTGAAAGCCGAACAACACAGGTGCCATGTCATCGAAAATGTTTCGTTAAGCGGTTTAAAACAGGTTCTTTAAGCTCTTTCCATCTGTCTATCAAGAGTAGATCGAATAAACGAGCATGAGCCTTTAGCTGCCTTGAAGTGACTCGGTGCACAAGTTAGTAAGTGTAAATACGTTCTTGATAAAATGGGATACATGTTCGCAGCCAATTTGTGAGACGCTTGATCTAGTGTCAGTCGAATCACAAGGAAGTTGAATGCATCACTTTAATATCCGCGCTCTTGAGTATTTAAACGCGTTGTCTAAGTATGGCTCATTGCGTAAGGCATCCAAGATGATGAATGTTGACCCTGCTGCAATGAGCAGAATGCTGACCCAGCTCGAAGCGCAAGCGGAAATGAAAGTATGGGAGCGCAACAACCGCCAATCACTGTTGACTGAGGCGGGTAATGAACTGTTGCATTACTATCGTTCCATTGTTCGTGGAGAGGCTGCAGTGCTTACTCGACTAGCCAAGCTTAAAAACCTCAAAGGAGGCAGTGTCAGTATTGCCATCGGTGAAGGGTTTATTACCAACTTGGTGTCAAAGCCGATGCAAACCTTTATGACCCGTTATCCTGATATCAACCTTTCTATTGAAATTGCTGGGGCATTGGACGCGGTCAAGATGTTGGAAGATCAACAGATAGACTTCGCAATAACCTATGCTTCTGCTCCACATCCTAAGCTGCACTCCCACGTTGAACGTAGTCATCCGCTCGAATTGATTGCTCCGAAGGGGCACTTCCTTACGATGAAAGAAGCGCCAGTGGTAATGCAAGATATTCAAGACGCTTCTCTTGCCTTGATCGATAACTCGACCGGTATGGGGAGGCTGGTAAAGCAGGCTGAACAAATTTCCCACCTTACCTTGCAGCCAAAGCTTCAAACCAATTCGGTGACCGCACTGACTAACTTTGTATCAGCAGGATTGGGCGTCACCTTTATGCCTAAGCTCACTGTGATCGATGAAATAAAGTCAGGACAGATTGAAGTGGTTGCGACCGAGTTGGAGATGCTATCGAAGGCGACGGTTAAGGTTCAATCTTTAAAAGGCCGCGCACTCACGCTACAGGCCGAAACCTTGTTAGATTTCTTACTTGAAAACGCCACTTTCTTGAGTCATGACGCTTACAATATCTAAGAATAGTAGATTTACTTAGCGACTCCTTCTAAGCGTCCAAATACCGCCAATATCACAGTTCCAAACTGCCGAATTCGTTTTTAAGTTGAATTGAGTTTTTGTCAACGCACACTCTATTGATAAGTCAACATACGCGGAATAAGTTACAAATTATTAACGAAACGAGTTTTAGACTGACAGCTGTGTTCGACAGATTTTGGCTTTGTCGGGCATTAGGGGAAGAGAATGGAAGTTATTGTAATTGGTAGCGGTGTTATTGGGTTAACCAGTGCTTGGTACCTGGCGAAAGAAGGTCATACAGTGACGGTTATTGATCGTCAAGATAGCAGTGGCAAGGAAACCAGCTTTGCGAATGCAGGGCAAATTTCTTACGGATATTCTTCACCATGGGCGGCACCGGGGATTCCGTTGAAAGCAATGAAATGGCTTACCCAAGAGCATGCGCCTCTAAAAGTGAAGCCGTCACTTTCTCCTGAATTAGTTGCTTGGGCGACTAAGATGTTGGCCAACTGTAATGAAGCCAAGTACGCCATGAATAAGTCACGCATGTTAAGAGTGGCAAACTTCAGTCGAGAGTGTCTTACTCATCTAAGAACCAGTGAAGATTTAGCTTATGAGGGCAGGCAGAAAGGCACCTTGCAAGTATTCAGAAGCGAGAAGCAACTCGATGCTATTCAGCAGGATATGAAGCTATTAACAGAGAGTGGGATCGAACACTCGCTGTTTGATGTTGACCAGTGTCTGTCAGTGGAGTCGGGTTTAGCGGACGTCAAAGACAAGCTGGTGGGCGGCTTATACTTACCTCATGATGAAACCGGTGATTGCCATCAGTTCTGTTTAACCTTGACTGAGAAAGCCAAGCAACTCGGTGTTAGGTTCGTGTTTGATACTGAAGTGGTAAGTTTGAATCATCAGAATCAAGCCATTGAGACTATTACAACGACTCAAGGCGAGTTTAAAGCGGATGCTTACGTGGTCGCGTCAGGAAGCTATTCTCGAGAACTATTAAAGCAAGTCGACTTGTCTATACCGGTTTACCCAGTGAAAGGATATTCACTAACATTGCCTATCGTGAATGTAGATAAGTCACCGACTTCGACTGTTATGGATGAAACCTACAAGGTCGCGATGACGCGATTTGATGATCGTATTCGTATCGCGGGTACGGCAGAACTCGCTGGTTTTGACTACCTAATCCCAGAAAAACGCAAAGCCACGATTGATATGGTGATAAAAGATCTTTTCCCACAAGCGGGGGACTTTTCTAAGGCTGAATACTGGACTGGGCTAAGACCAATGACGCCAGATGGCACGCCTATCATCGGCAAGACGCCTATCAAAAATTTATTTACCAATACAGGTCATGGAACATTAGGTTGGACAATGGCATGTGGCTCAGGAAAGATCTTAGCAAGCATAGTCAGTGGCTCTGCCTGTGATATTAAATCTGATGACTTAAGTATCCATCGTTATTTGTAACAACATGATGTAGTGATGGTGAAAGTAACCCCATTCTAAGTTTTAGAATGGGGTTGTTTTTTCTGGGTGGGTATCGAAAGTTATCTGGTGGTGGTTTCTAGTACATGGGTAAATCTATCCCACGATTTCTGGTCAGCTTCTTGTTGATAGTTGTTTGAGCCGAATACGGTAAAGGCATGTGGCGCACCACTGTAGGTGATCATTTCATGCGGAACCTTGCTTGATTCAAGTTGAGCTGCGAGGCTTCCAAAGTCGTGCATTGAGATCATGGCGTCTGCTGTACCATGGAACACGACAACTGGAGCTTTTGTCTCAGAGTAGTCTTGTCCTTTAGGTGTCGATAAACCGCCATGGAAGGTGACATAAGCTTTCGATGGGATGCCAGCACGAGCGGCTTCTAAAACGGCTGCGCCACCAAAACAGTAACCCATTATCACGTTGTTATCTAAGTTACCACCAAGCCTTTTCGCTTCCATCGCTCCCGCATTAAGTAGTGCCCGCATTTTTTCTCTGTCTTTATACAACTCGCCTGTGTGTTGTTTTTTGTCTTTCACTTCGGTAGGGCGAATGCCTTTACCAAATAGGTCGATGGCGAACACGTTGTAACCGAGTTCGTTGAGCATCTCAGAACGTTTCTTTTCGTAATCAGTTAAGCCATCCCAATCGTGAATTAGCAGCACCAAAGGCGCTTGGTCACTGGCTTCACTCCAATAACCTTCGTAATCCATACCATCGACTTGGTAAGTGATGTTTTCTCCTGAAATCGCAGAGAAGGGCAGTAAAACTGAAAACAGGCCGAGCGTAGTGATTGTTCGCATGCGTGATTCCTTTCGATGACAATTGATGTTCCAATCGAAAGTATAGATAACGCGATGATTCTCGCCAGATTTCAGTTTATAACTTGAATAGCTAAACTGGAGAATAAAGGAAAAAAATTACCAAGATGTGTTGGTTTTGCTAATGCTCATCTCCGGATACTTCCGCTGATAGCGCGGCAACATCGATTCATTGCCTAAGATGCCGCCTTGATGAATATAGATGATGGTCTTAGTTGGGTTGTCTTGTTGCCACTGTACTAAGCATTGCCACATCAAAGGGTCATAGAGCAGGTCAAACTCAATGTCAGTTTGCTCTTGCAGGTCTAACCAAGTTTGATAATCCTGCTGATACAACTTACCAAAATGGTGTTTGGTTTTGAGCGGTAAAATCTGTGGGTGATCGGATTCGCCAAGTTCATCGAATTGCTGAGTTAAATAGTCATTACCACCTACACACGCACAGGTTAACACCGGGATATTGTGTACTTTTAAATGCTTATGTAGATACAGAGCCGTACTGCCTGTACCAGCGGGTAGTGCCACCACAAAATCGTGTTTGTTTTCGAAGCGCGTCCAGCTGAGTATTTCCATCGCCAGTTGCTTCACGCCATATTCAGAAAGCTGAGAACGTCCACCTTCAGGTAACACAATACAATCGGAACCTGGTTGCCTTATTTGTCCAATATACGCTTGTGGATGAAGCTCAGAGCCTGTTTCTTTGACTGAAATAACCTTAGCCCCAAGATCGATAGCGCCACGGTAGTTGCCGAGTGGGCGTTCTTGTAGCCATTGAGGAAGGTGGTCGACGTAAAACTCAAGCGTCCAGCCTCTGATTTTTGCAAGTGCGGCTAGCGAGAACAAGGAGTTAGCTTGAGCGGACCCATAGCTTATTAGAGTGGTGGTGTTTGGGTGATCGTCTTCCAGTAGCTTCATGAACTTTCTGGCTTTGTTGCCGCAAAAGTGGGAGTGAAGCTTATCGTCTCGCTTTAAGAAAAAGGTGTGATCGTTGTATTGATGCTGAGTTACAGGGCTATTATTTAGTTTCATCGCACTTAGACAAAATGCTGACTCAAGAGCCAGCATTTTTAAATCAAAAAGGACTACTGAGTATCTAGTAGCTAGCGAGCGCTGTAAACCAACTAAATCAAGTTTTCATAGGGTATTGAGCTTCGTATTACGAGTTTGCTTGCTTTAATGTGGATAAGGAGGAATCTGTCTGAAAGGCGATTCTTGCAGTACACCCTCCAGAGTTGCGATTGACCAACTCAAAGTCCCAATGGAATCGCTGGCACAAGTCGTCGACAATCAATAAACCTAATCCATGACCATTCGGATTGTACTGTTCCTGAAGGCCTTCTCCTTGGTCTTCAATTACCAGGTTGTCTTGTGAGAGAGTGATGCTCACTGTGCCACTATTGGTCGCTGCAATCGCATTTCTCAACAAGTTGCCAACCAACATGTTCATGATCGCACTGGTGGCTTGAATTATAGGCTCAGATTGAACGAGTAGGGATATTTCGACTGCTTTCTCATTTGCTTGTAACGTATTTTTGGAAACGATGGTCTCTAATTCTTGCTGGCTAAACAAGCGCAGCGGTGCATCGTCACTATTTCTTTCGTAACGAACTAGGCCAAGCAGGGCATCGACCATCTCAGACATCTGAACAATGGCTTCATCAATGCGTTCAACCTGCCGAGATTGAAACTCGGTTGTTTCGCTTCTCAATAGCAATTTATTCGCACCACGAGCAACGGTTAGTGGTGTTCTTAACTCATGGCTTGAGTATCGAGCAAAGGCTTGTTCACGCTTGACCAAGGAATTGATTTCTCGACGATACTGATTCAGTTGATCGGTTAGCTGACGAAATTCAACTGCCGCATCATCACTCACACCGAACTCTTCGTTGAGATTGAGTTTATTCGACTCAAGTTGCTCAGACAGAGAGTTGAATGGTTCAATCAGTCGTTTTGACAGTCGATAGAGCAGAGCACCAAAACTAAAAATTAAGATAGAAAGTAACGTGAGCACAAAGGCGGTCGCGTACACAAGTTCAGAAATAGCAAATTCAACACGGTCTATTTCGGAAAGTAGGATTATTGGGTGGGTTTTTCCTTTGTCAGAATACTCGCCAACATAGACCATTCTTGACTCTGGCTCTTCGCCGATCTCTCCGAGAAAGCTCTCTTTATTTGCAATGAGCTTATAATATTCGGGAGGTACGAATGACGGGTCGTTATAGGCGACGGTCAGATCATCAATTCTTAACTCACCACTTTCTCCGGCTTGAAATAGCTCGACGGCGTAATTGCGGTCAATCAAGATGCGTCTTTCACCGACCCGGTCTTCAGACATGTAGAGCGCGACAATAAAAACGACATAGACGAACGCAGACACAATCACGGCCATTAGCCCAAAGAAAACAGCTAAGCGGCCGGTGAGGGTTTTAGTGCTTGTCAGAAAGTTGGAAATCAATTAGATGACTCCAAGCGGAATCCTATTTTAGGAACCGTAATCAACATTTGACTGTCAAAAGGCTTGTCGAGTTGATTTCGTAATTGATAGATGTGACTGCGCAGCACATCATTATTGGGTTCATCTTCTTCCCATAATTTGTAGGAGATATCTTCACGAGTCACCACTTCCGGTGCGTTTTGGCAGAGCATCTCAAGTATGGTGTAAGTGGTTGGGTTTAGCGCAAGAAGCTTATCTTGGCGGTAAGCTTTACGGGTTTTTTGGTCGATGGTGAGTTCACCGAACTGAAGTTTTGAAGAGGCTACTTTTCCGCGGTAACGACGAACTAGTGCGTTCATTCTTGCTTCTAAAATATCCAAATCAAAAGGCTTGGTTAGATAGTCATCGGCACCATGCTCAAACCCTTTCAACATATCATCGCGGCTATCTAGCGCGGTCAGCATCAAAATAGGTGTCGCGTTGCCTTGGTCTCGCAGTTTATTACAAACCGTGAGGCCGTCCATTCTTGGCAACATCAGATCCAATATGATGATATCAAATGAGTTTTCCAACGCGAGTTGCAGGCCGAGTTCGCCGTTGTCCGCATAATCGAGTTCCATACCAATACACTCAAAATAATCAAACAAGACACCTGCGATTTCACGGTTATCTTCGACTAATAGAACTCGTTTCATTTTGATTCTCATACAGAAATAGACGGTAACATTATCCTGAGTGAGCGTGAAAAATATGTCAATAACATAACTTTCACTTATGGGAGGGTAGATTGGATTCAGATTAAAAAATAGAAGAACGTATTATGTCTGAACTTCATATAAGCCGCCCTAAGATATCTACATCGCAGATCAACCCTGCGGTTTCTCTGTCTATCATTGTGCCTTTTTACGATGAACAAGAGGTATTGGAAGAGTTCCACTCTCGCCTTACCAAGGTGCTTGATAGCTTGCCCATCAAGAGTGAAATCGTTTATGTCGACGACGGTAGCAAAGACAGCAGCTTGGAGTTGGTGAGTTCATTCACTTCAATCAATAGCTCAATTTCTGTTATCGGTTTAAGCCGTAATTTTGGCAAAGAATCAGCGATGAGCGCAGGCCTTGAGCACTGTCGTGGACAAGCGGTGATTTTGCTAGACGCTGACTTACAAGATCCACCTGAGCTTATCCCGCAAATGATTGCCAAGTGGCGCGAAGGTTATGACGTCGTCAATATGCAGCGCAGCCAGCGTGATGGTGAAACATGGTTTAAGAAGTTTTCAGCAGCGAGCTTTTACAAAGTCATGAACGTGGCTGCGAAGATTGATGTTCCTGAGAATGTGGGTGATTTTCGACTGTTAAGCCGCGAGGTTGTCGACCATATCAATCAGCTTCCAGAACGTAACCGCTACATGAAAGGCATTTTTTCATGGCCGGGTTTCCGACAAGCGACACTCCAATTTAAGCGTGATGCTCGCTTCTGTGGCGAGACCAAGTGGAACTATTTGAAACTCATCGGATTGGCGATGGATGGCATCACATCATTCTCTATCCGCCCACTGCGTATTGCGACGGCAGTTGGTGGATTAGTGGCGCTTACTGCTTTCGTGTATGGCGTCTTCATCGTGTTCAAAACCATGATGTTTGGTGAGCCAATTACGGGTTATCCGTCAATGATGGTCGTGCAACTTGCACTTGGCGGAATCCAACTGTTGAGTATTGGTTTAATGGGGGAGTACATAGGTCGTATTTTCATCGAAACCAAGAATCGCCCTCTTTATCTGATCCAATCGGTCGTTGATACACCCGCATTGAAAACACATTTTAAATTAGAGGAATCAGCATGAGTCTGAACAGAACGCATCTATGGTATTTGTTGGCTTTTGCACTGGTTCTAAGGCTTTTATCTTTGGCGACTTATCCGTTAATGGACACCACTGAAGCGCGCTATGGAGAAATGGCTCGCTTGATGGTAGAAACTGGCAATTGGTTAACCCCTCAGTTTGATTACGGTATTCCTTTTTGGGGTAAGCCACCGTTGTTAACATGGATGAGTGCTGCTGGTATTGAGTTGTTCGGCTTGAGTGAGTTTGCTGTGCGTGCTCCGCATTGGTTAGCAGGTTTCGCGACGATTCTATTGGTCGCGTATCTGGCGAAGCGTACGGGACAAAGTGCCTTAGTGGCGGCTGTTGTATTGGCAACATGTGGGATTTTCTCTATCGCCGCGGGTGCTGTGATGACCGACATGGCGTTAACGTTAGCCATGACCATCGCGATGCTGGGCTTTTACTTATGTTGGCTCGGTGGAGAAGACTGTAAAGGCGAAGGAAGTGAGAGAACCAACAAAACCTGGGGTTACGTTGGATTTGTAGGCTTGGCGTTGGGCTTGCTTGCAAAAGGTCCTGTTGCGATTGTGATCATGGGTATCGCAGTATTCCCTTGGTTGCTATTACAACATGGTATCTTTGGGGCTTTTAAAGTGTTGTGGCAACGCTTTCCACTGTTGTCTGGTTTAGGTGTCATGCTGGCGATTGCCTTGCCTTGGTACATTATGGCTGAAATGGCTACTCCGGGCTTTATTGATTATTTTATTGTTGGCGAACACTTTAAGCGTTTTGTTGTGAGTGGTTGGGAGGGCGATTTATACGGTTCTGCTCATGATGAAACCAGAGGCATGATCTGGGTGTTTTGGATTCAGGCCGCTGCGCCGTGGTCGATTGTATTACCTATTTTAACTTTCGCTCGTCGCAAGAAAATTGCGGAAATTAACGCTGAGAATAGTGGGTTGTTTTCATTCCTTGTCTGTTGGTTGATTTCGCCACTGATTCTTTTCACTATGGCGGGCAATATTCTCCCTGCGTACGTACTGCCGGGGATTCCAGCCCTTGGGATGCTGGTTGCTATACTTGTGGTGGAAAAAGATAAGAAGTGGTTTTCGAGTGTGGCTTTGGTGCTACCTGTGCTGTTAATGATTGCGATGGTTTACCTGAACTTAGGGAAGGCGAACGAGAAAAGTGACCGTATTATTTTTGAACAGATTACGGATTCTGCGCCAAGTTTTTATGTGGGTAAAAGACCATTCTCAGGGCAATTTTACAGTCATGGGCAAGCGAAAAAGCTTCTTGATATCGAGCAACTAAATGGCATCGATAAATTCTATTTGATCGGCCATAAAGCGGAAGTGGAAATTAAGATCAAAGAGAACGCATTAACGTGTATTTTGGAACCGACGGTCAAGATTAAGCGTGCTCTGTTCAGCTGCCATCACCAGAGCAACACACCAAATTTTTCGTTGAATCATATTGAAAGTGAAAATGATGTTCAGCGTTAACTCAAGGCTACGAATGTTCAATGACAAGCTTCAATCACATAGCCAAAGACTACAGTCCCACCACAAGATGGTTCGATTTGCTGTGGTTGGTGTTGGTGGGTTTGTTGTTGATTGTTTGGTTTTTGCATTGCTGCATTATGTTGTTGGGCTGCCTTTAATGATGGCGCGAATTAGCTCCTTTATTGCTGCTGCAACGACGACATGGTTGGGTAATCGTATACTGACTTTTGAATATAAAGGGCGAGGTCATTGGTCTGAGAAGCTGATTCAGTGGCAAAAGTTCATGTTTACCGCATCAATATCAGCGGTACCTAATTTGCTGTGCTTTAAGCTGATGACGGAATTGCTTCCTACCTTTATCGGAGCTGTTTTTATCGCAATGGCAGTGGGGACTCTTGTCGGAATGGTCACCAATTACCTATTTAGCCAGTATTGGGTGTTTACGCGTTAGATAAGTAGGTAACCCCCCTTGGTATCTAAGTATTTACGTGGCTAAGGAGCTAGCCATTGGCAACGGGCACAAAAAAGCGCAGCTAAAAAGCTGCGCTTTGTGTTTTTACCATAGCGAAGTCAATGGGTTGCTGTCTTAACGTTGTGCTGCGCGTTGGCGATTCTTGCCGTTACTCACAGGTTTACCACCTTGACCATTACCCGCTTTGTTACGGTTTGACTTGCCATTCCCGCCGCCATTGCCTTGAGATTGCTGACTAGCAGGGGCTTTTTTGATGAAGCCAGTCGCTGGTTTATTACCATTACCGTTCTGCTTCCCGTTGCCCTGATTGCCGTTGCTTTGGCTACCTGTTGGCTTCTTACCACCCGGTTTAGGCTTATTGCCGCCAGGCTTAGAATGGCTACGTGGGCTTTCGCCACCAAGACCTGGTTGAGACTTACTGTGCTTAGTCGCAAAGCGCTGTGAGCCGTGACGACCAGACTTACGACGCTGCGCCGGTGTCTGAGCTTCAAAATCTTCTTCTGGTACTAGACAGTTTGCTTTGTCACCAATTAGGTGCTTTTTACCCATGCTGATCAGCGCTTCACGGATGATCTTCCAGTTTTCAGGATCGTGGTAACGAAGCAGCGCTTTATGCAGACGACGTTGACGATCACCTTTCGGTACAGGAACATCTTCACGCTTCTTATATTTCACGCGTTTCAGAGGGTTGGTCTCTGAGTAGTACATCGACGTTGCATTACACATTGGCGATGGATAGAAGTTCTGTACTTGGTCACACTCGTAGTTGTGCTTTTTCAGCCACATTGCAAGGTTAAGCATGTCTTCATCTTCTGTGCCCGGGTGAGCAGAGATGAAGTAAGGAATTAGGTACTGTTTCTTACCGGCTTCAGCGCTGTATTTCTCGAACATCTCTTTGAAACGATCGTACGTGCCCATGCCTGGCTTCATCATCAGATCCAGAGGGCCTTTTTCAGTATGCTCTGGAGCAATCTTCAAGTAGCCACCAACGTGGTGAGTCACAAGCTCACGTACGTATTCTGGAGATTCAATCGCTAGGTCGTAACGTACTCCAGAAGCGATCATGATCTTCTTAACGCCCGGTACTTTTCTCGCAGAGCGGTACAGGTCAATGGTGTGTTGATGGTCTGTGTTTAGCTTTTCACAGATTTTCGGGAACACACATGATGGACGACGACAGTTAATTTCAGCTTTTGGATCTGAACAACCTAAACGGTACATGTTCGCCGTTGGGCCGCCCAAATCAGAAATCGTACCGGTAAAGCCAGGTACTTTATCTTTAATGTCTTCGATTTCATCCAAGATCGATTCTTTCGAACGGTTCTGAATGATACGACCTTCGTGCTCTGTGATTGAACAGAAAGAACAACCACCAAAACAACCACGCATGATGTTAACCGAAGTTTTAATCATGTCGTATGCAGGGATCTTTGCTTTGCCATACATAGGGTGCGGAACACGCTTGTACGCAAGGCCAAACACGTAATCCATCTCTTCAGTTGCAAGAGGAATTGGCGCTTGGTTTACCCATAGTTCGCGGTCACCGTGACGTTGAATAAGAGCACGACCTGAATACGGGTTAGTCTCTAGGTGCAGAATACGGCTAGCGTGAGCGTAAAGAATACGGTCGTTATTGAGCTTTTCGAAACCAGGGATACGAACCGCGGTTGTTTTTGCATCGTGACGAGAAGGACGAATAGTAATTGGCTGCGCCTTTACTTCTTCTTTTTCATCTTTCTTGGTATCACATTGCGTTTCTACTTCGTACGGGTTAACCGGAACGTAGGCTTTGTTCGGTTTTTCGATACGAGAAGAATCAATAATTTTGTAACCTTCAGGCGCTGCAGGCAAGTTGATAGCAGTACCGCGGATATTGGTCAGCGTAGACATGTCTTCGCCATCGGCAATGCGGTGTGCCACTTCAACCAGTGCACGCTCAGCGTTACCAAAAAGAAGAATATCTGCTTTTGCGTCAAACAATACAGAGCGACGAACTTTATCTGACCAGTAGTCGTAGTGAGCCACACGGCGCAAACTTGCTTCGATACCACCAAGAACGATTGGCGTGCCTTTGTAGGCTTCGCGACAACGTTGGGAATAAACTAGAGTTGCACGGTCAGGACGCTTGCCACCTTCGTTGTTTGGCGTATAAGCATCATCGTGACGTAATTTGCGATCAGAGGTGTAGCGGTTGATCATGGAGTCCATGTTACCCGCTGTAATGCCGAAGAATAGGTTAGGTTTACCTAGCTTCATGAAGGCGTCTTTATTGTCCCACTTTGGTTGCGCAATAATGCCCACGCGGAATCCTTGAGCTTCAAGCAAACGGCCAATGATAGCCATGCCAAAGCTCGGGTGATCGACATAAGCGTCACCAGTTACAATAATAATGTCACAGCTATCCCATCCAAGAGCATCCATCTCCTTTCTACTGGTAGGCAAAAAGGGTGCAGTTCCGTAGCACTCGGCCCAGTATTTTTTGTGTTCGTGAATAGGAGTGATATCGCTGTACATATTTCAACCTCTGATTTTTGAGGCGGGAATTATAGCGGCATGAGCCTAGACTAGCCAGTAGAACATGCCCCTGTTAGTTTTGATGTCTTTCGTATTTTTACGGTAAATGGCGACAGAAGAGCCATACATCAGCATAGTTGAAGCCTTGAATCTCGTCTCTAATTTATGATTTTGATTAGTGTTCGCACCAGTTTTTGATATTATTCGCGAAAATAAGTTTGAAGAAGTAGATCCACAATGGTCGAAACGTTATTAGTACAATTTGCTCCGATGCTATTAGGAGCCCAACTGATCTTAACCCTCATCTTAGTGAAAGGGGATATTTGCCCGGGACAACGTGGCCGCATTCACAAGATGTTGCCTGCAATTGGCGTGCTTTGGCTTGCCGTTGCCTCATTAAGAATTGAAGCATTTCTTGTCGTGTTCGCGATCTTTTATTTCTATTCTCAAGTTCAAACCAAGAAGACTCGAGATTCTGGCCCTATTTGGGTGATGTATTTAGCTTGTGGTTTAGCACTGTCATACGTTGCTATACAAGCGACGGAGCAAGCAACCACAGTCGGTATTATTAGCACTTTATTACTCGTGGTTTTATTGGGGGCAGCGTTTGGTCATTTACTGCTGACGATTGCAAGAACACGCTTACAGGCTTTTCACCGTGTTCTGCCCGTTGTTGGTGTGCTGACGGGGATGTTGGTGGTTTTGGCGACGGTCATAAATGTTTACTCTCTGTCTGAAGCTCAATTAGAGCCAATGATTTCAACTCTGCTGTTTAGCTTTGCTTTGCTAATCTCTGCTATCGTGGTGTGGTGTTGGCATTTATTGTTCGTTAAAACCCCTGAAAAGCTTCAGCTGACTATTTCATTGTTGATGTTATTGGCGGCGGCTGTTGGTTTAACGCCAGTTTGGGCGATGTAGGCGGTTACTGATCTCACAAGCCTTTCGGTGTTGAATCGAAAAAGTGTGATCTGTTTTTTAGCGGGGTGTTGGTAAGCGTTCTAAACTTAAATCTAGTCGGTGTGTTCGTTAGGAGTACGGGATGGATTTAAGCAACGTCAAAGGTTTCGATAGCATTATTTTGCTGGGAATCGTGAATGAAAAACTTCGCTTAGAATGCGATAGCTTTGAAGAGCTGATCAGTATGTATGAAATGGATATAGAAAGTGTCGTGGGCAAGCTTGATATGTTGGGCTATCAATACGACCCACTGACTAATCAATTCAAGTCTTACTCAAGATAAGCTCACAATGAGAGTTTCTTCTATCGTGGATTAACACTCATTACCTGTTGTCGGTATTGGCAATAAAAAAGTCACAGATAATCTGTGACTTTTTTGTTTCTGGCGCATATCTATCAGGTTCAACGCAGGCATAAACTAACCCAACAACGAGTCTCTTAAACGACCTCAATGCCATCTAGGTGACTCTTACTTTGCTGTCTTGCCGTGCTAAAGAAAGCTTGTAGGTAACGTTTGTCTTTTTCTGAGTTTCTTACCGCTGCGAACAACCTTCTTGAAAGCCCGTTACCCAATGGTTTACTGGCGATTAACCCTTGTCTCGAAAATTCACTGATTGCCCAATTTGGCAACGCAGCAACCCCTAAGCCTGCCGATACCATTTGCACTAACATCAATGTGTTGTCTGCTTGTTTCCATTTCTTTGGTTCAACGCCTGCTGGTTGCAAAAAGTGTTTCACTACATCGAGACGCTGTTTTTGAACCGGATAAGAGAGCATGGTTATATCGCTAAGATCTTGCGGTTCTATGCTCTGTTTTTCTGCCAAAGGTGAGTTGATTGCAGTGATCAAACGCATCTCAAAATCAAAGAGAGGTTCGTAGTGAACCTCAGAGCGAGGCTGAATGTCTGATGTGATCACCAAGTCGAGTTCGCCTGCCATTAGTGCGGGTAGGGGTTCAAAGCCAAACCCTGACGAGAAATCAAGGGTTACACTTGGCCAAGCAACTTGGTACTCCTTCAAAGCGGGCATTAACCATTGGAAGCATGAGTGACACTCGATCGCCATGTGCAATCGACCATTCACATCTTCTTTTAGGCTTGCGAGTTCGTTTTCAGCTTTGGCGATTTGTGGCTGTATCTCATCAGCCAGTTTTAACAAGATTTCGCCTTCCGAGGTAAATTTAACCGGCCTTGTTTTACGCAAAAAAAGCTGACCGCCAATTCGAGCCTCAAGGTCTTTCAACTGGTGAGAAAGTGCCGACTGAGTCAGATGAAGAGAAGTTGCAGTCGCGGTTAGCGAGCCGCTGTCTCTCAAGGTGGTCAATGTTCGAAGGTGTTTAAGCTCTATCATGAGTATTCCTCATATTCCCTAAGCTAATTCAATATTTCTTAATAATCACCCTACGGTGTTTTCTTTCATTTGTAAACGTCTGGATGTCCAGATGGATTTAATAAATTAGCGGTTAGATTATTAAAGATGAAAATTATTAATAAACAAGATGAATATTTGGACCTTGTTCATCGTTCAGATTAGGGAGATAGTTTAGCCATCCAGACGCCTTTGTTAAAAATGCAATCATTACAGGCAGTCTGACCGGAAATTAAAATTATCGAATAAGGAACACACACATGACGACAACAACGCATATTCTTGGCTACCCACGTATCGGTGAAAAACGCGAACTCAAATTCACTCTCGAGAAGTACTGGCGCGGTGAGATCGATCAATCTGAGCTTAAGCAGATCGGCAGTGAATTAAGAAATCGTAACTGGAATGTACAAGCTGACGCGAATCTAAGCTTTGCAACTGCGGGTGACTTCGCATGGTATGACCATGTACTAACTACGACTCTACTTCTAGGTCACGTTCCCAAGCGCCATGCTGGTGGATCAGAAGATGAAAAATCCTTCCCAGATTTAGATACCTTGTTCCGTGTAGGTCGCGGTCAGTCTCAAGTTCAATCTACTTGCTGCGGTGGTTCGCATACGTCGAATGATGTCACTAAAGACAGTTCAGCTGCTTCTGACATGACCAAGTGGTTCAACACTAACTACCACTACATTGTTCCTGAGTTCAGCAAAGATGACTCTTTTGAAGTCAACTGTTTGATGAAGTGAATGAAGCGATTAAAGCAGGACACAAAGTTAAGCCTGTACTCCTTGGGCCACTCTCTTACTTATACCTAGGCAAAGAAGTGGAAGAAGGGTTTGACCGCTTATCTCTACTTCCTCGCCTTCTTACCGCGTATCAAGCCATTTTGGCAAAGCTCTCAAAGCTTGGCGTAGAGTGGGTCCAAATTGATGAGCCAATCCTGGCTTTGGAGCTTGATAATCAGTGGGTAGATTCATTCAAGCTGGCTTACCAAGTGATTCAAGGCGATGTAAAACTACTACTTACCACTTACTTTGATTCGGTCACAGATACATTAGATAAAATCGTAGATCTGCCTATAAACGGCTTACATATCGACTTAGTAGCAGCACCGCAGCAACTCGATGAAGTGGTTAATAAGTTACCGGAAGATTGGGTACTTTCTGCGGGTGCAATCAATGGACGCAATGTGTGGCGAGCTGACTTAGCCGCGCAGCTTGAGTTACTGCAACCTGTGAAAGACAAACTAGGAGATAAGCTTTGGATCGCAAGTTCATGTTCATTGCTGCATAGTCCTGTTGATTTGGAGTTAGAAGAAACGCTTAGCGAAGAAGTGAAGAGTTGGTTTGCCTTCGCAAAACAGAAAGTCACCGAGGTGAGCTTGTTGGGTGCGGCGTTAGACGGCGATCAAAATGCCATTTTGGCGTGTGAGACTTACAGCCAACCAATTGTTGCCCGTAAGAACGCGACTCATGTGAACAAGCCACAAGTTCAGGCTCGTATCAATACCATTACCAAAGCACTGGCAGAACGCAGTGCTCCATACGCAGAGCGCGCAGCGCATCAGTCTGAAGTTCTCGGGTTACCGCTGTTACCAACCACAACCATTGGTTCGTTCCCACAGACAGGAGAGATTCGTCTTCAGCGTAGTGCTTACCGAACTGGCAAACTGAATGAAGCGGAATACACAACCGCATTGAAAGGTCATATTGCTGATGCTGTTAAGCGCCAAGAAGCCTTAGATTTGGATGTGCTTGTGCATGGTGAGGCGGAACGCAATGACATGGTGGAGTACTTTGCAGAAAACCTAGCAGGCTTCCAAACCACTAAGTTTGGTTGGGTACAAAGTTATGGCTCTCGTTGCGTGAAACCGGCGATTGTGGTTGCGGATATTGAGCGTGAAAAACCAATGACGGTCGAGTGGTCGACTTATGCTCAATCTCTAACTTCAAAGCAGATGAAAGGCATGCTCACAGGGCCAGTGACTATCTTATGTTGGACATTCCCACGTGAAGATATCTCGCGTAAAGAGATCACTAATCAATTGGCATTTGCGCTGCGTGATGAGGTGTCTGATCTGCAAGACGCAGGAATCAACATTATTCAAATCGATGAGCCTGCTATTCGCGAAGGTTTGCCTTTGAAAAAGCGCGACCATGCAGAGTACTTAGAATGGGCAGTGGATGCCTTTAAGATCTCAGCGGCGAGTGCTAAACCAGAAACTCAGATTCATACCCACATGTGTTACAGCGAGTTCAACGAGATCATTGATTCAGTGGCCGCGCTAGATGCCGATGTGATTACCATTGAGACTTCTCGTTCGAACATGGAACTACTGAAAGCGTTTGAAGAGTTTAACTATCCGAATGCGATTGGACCTGGCGTTTATGATATTCACTCGCCAAACATCCCTTCAGAAGAGTGGATTGTTGATTTACTTAAGAAAGCGGCAGAAAAAATACCTGCAGAACGTTTATGGGCAAACCCTGATTGTGGGCTGAAGACACGTAATTGGGCAGAGACAGAAGCGGCACTCACTAACTTAGTTTCGGCGACGAAGACACTGCGTAAAGAGTGGGAATCAGCTGAGGCATAATTCAGTCTAAGATTTGATTGACCCTCTACTCCACGATGACCCACAAAAAAGGCCTCGCATTTGCGAGGCCTTCTGGTTTTATACTTGTTCGAATCTCGAATCTCGAATCTAGCGGCTGCTCTGACACGTCTCTTTGCTGATCAGCTTTTCAACCATCAGTTGTCCGCGTGTATTGCGAATTTTGATGTTGTAAGCTAAGCCCATGTCGAGGTTAGCTCTTACTTCAGAGTTGGTGCAGTAGCTATTCACACTCATGTCTACAACTTGGTTTAAAGGCTTAGCGCCTTTCGCATCTTGGTTGTAGATCATCATGATTTCGACGACAGTATTTTTTGCTAGCACACGCATGATAGAGAGTGGACCATACTCAATAGGTAGGCCGGCAGATAAAACACCCGCACGATGGTGAGCCATCATCTCTAACTGTCTTTGTTTGTCTTGTTCACTTGATGAGCTACAGCCTGCGAGTAGGGCAATAGCCAGTGACCCAATAATCCATTTTTTCACGTTAAAATACTTTCTTGAATGGTTTAACAATCACATTCTGGTAGACACCAGCAGCGATGTACGGGTCTGCATCAGCCCATGCTTGTGCGTCTTCCAAAGAGTTGAATTCAGCAATCACAGTAGAACCAGTGAAGCCTGCTTCGCCAGGGTTATCGGAGTCAATTGCTGGCATTGGACCTGCTGTTAACAGTCGGCCTTCATTGTGAAGTGTTTGTAGGCGTTCTAGATGTTGTGGGCGAACACTTAGGCGTTTTTCTAATGAGTTTTCGACGTCTTGAGAAAAAATCACGTACCACATGTTGAGATATCCTTATGTTACTTCACTGAATTAGAGCGATTAAATTAGTTATCTGGCTAATTTACGCGAACTAATCGGTATTGGAAGAGTTAATGATAAGAAATTGTGAAATGGTGCGGGAGAGTGAGAAGGTCTTTAGCATTTTTAATCGAAACGACTAAAGACCTTAAAGTGCGATAGGGTCGTCGAAAGTACTATTTATTAATTGAGCGAGGTTTACCACTTTCGTCCACGGCAACGTAGTTGAATGTCGCGCCACATACCTTGTAACGATCGCCAATACCGTGATCAAGTACAGGCTTCACCCAGACTTCTAGGTCGATATTCATCGAGCTACGGCCAATCTTGGTGCAGTCGCCATAAACACAGACCACATCGCCAACCGACACTGGCTGTTTGAATTCGATGCTTGATACTGACACGGTGACTATCTTGCCGTTAGAGATCTCTTTCGCCAGTATCCCGCCAGCAAGGTCGAGCTGAGACATTATCCAACCACCGAAAATCTGGCCTGCTGCATTGGTATCAGAAGGCATCGCCAAAGTGCGAAGAAGTAAAGAACCAATCGGGTTCAAAGTTGATTGAATAGTCATTGTTGTACTCTTAATGGTATTGATTGTTTTAAATTTAAATAGATGTGTTTGCGGGGTTCGCGGTGGTCGTATTTTTAACGTATTCACCGAACACAAACAATCAGTGGCCAATGATCACGAGTATCATTGGCCACTGTTAAATCGCATATTGATAATAATTGTATCAAAAAGGGGGTGAGGACTCATCCCTAAGGGTTATTTCTCCTCGGTATTTTTACCTGAGAGCTCTTGTTGCGTATCGTTTTGTGTTTCTTGGTCTCTTTGCTGATGCTTATCTTTTGGCAAATGTTGGTCTTTTGGTAAATGTTTATAGATATAAACGCCCGTTAGTAAGGTAAATGCAAAAGTAGCGATCAGTAAGCCAAACACTTTGAAGTTGACCCACACATCCAATGGCAGGTTGAAAGCAACGTAAACATTGAGGATCGCACACAATGTGAAGAACAGAGTCCAAGCCCAGTTGATCTTGCCCCACACTGCTTCAGGAAGAGAGATCTCTTTACCCAACATGCCTTTAATCGCTGATTTGCCCATTAGGTGACTGACTGTAAGGCCGATAGCAAATAGCGCATAAACGATGGTCACTTTCCATTTTATGAAGTTGTCATCATGCAAAAAGATGGTCATGCCACCAAATACGGCAACCATTAGAAAGGTGATGATCTGCATTTTTTCTACTTTCTTGTAGATGATGTACGTCAAAATGATTTGTACTGCGGAAGCAACAATCAATGCACCTGTAGCCGTGTAGATGTCGTACATCTTGTAAAGCGCAAAGAAAATAATGAGAGGAATGAAATCAAGAATTTGCTTCATGTGGCACTGACTATCCAGTTAGTTGAGTTGCAGACAGTCTAACCAAAACTGTCTCGATGCTAAATAGCTCGAGACAATTGGGTGCTAATTAATTCAATCTAACCGATTATCGTGTTTAGCGAACTCTAACAGGTTAACGCATTGACGAGGTTTGATAGCGAGGTATTAGCTTCTTGATGTCTTCAAGGTAACCTTCACTTTTCAAACTGTCTAATGTGTTTTCGAGTTCTTGTTCGCTCATGGTAAAACACGTCGATTTACCGGTCGTTAAGTCGAGATACTCGTGATATTCACGCTCTGTGAAGTGGCCAATTCTGTCCATTAATAGAGTTTTAATTCCATGGTGAATTAAGCCGTAATATGTATGTCGTTGTAAGGTCATAGCCTATCCTCCGTGACAAGCTGCAATGTTATTGGTGCAACCTGCTGTATATTAGTTGGGTTATCTATGACAAAGCAATTCGAATGCCATTTAATCCATTGGGGTAGAATTTCTGACGTAAAAAGTTGAATTAATTTTCTTTTCAACTAGTTAAAGAAACGTTCGTTCTATTCTATAGATACCAATACGCAGCGAGCGTAAAATAGTTTCATTTTGAGAATGGTAAAATTCTCATTATGACGATCTATTAAAGCTACAGTGGGGGCTTACCCAAGATGATTGCCGCTAATCGACGAGCCAATCAACCAGCGTAGATAAGGATGTATTTTGTCGATTCTTGGGTTGCAGTAAGAAGTAACCATTTCCAGAGAAGACACTGCCTTCACTCACTTTCACCAATCTACCCAAATCAATATCTTGCTTGGCCAGCGTGATGTCGCCTATGGCAATACCAAACCCTTGAATGGCTGCGTTCATCGCTTGATCAAGTGTCGCGAATTGTTGGTTGTTCTTACTTGAAAGGTCATGACTTCCTATGTGCTCTAACCAAAGTCGCCAATCACTCTGCTCATTGTTGGCGTGTAACCAAGTGTATTGAGCGAGCTTGTGTGGCTTGATGATAGTAGAAGCGCTACTTACAAGATGGCTTTGCGTAATGCTTTGAGCTTGGCAGACCGGAGCCAGTTGCTCGTTGAACAATAACTGGCTCACTATCGATTGTTGGCTTGGCTTCTTACCATAGGTGATTACGGCGTCAAACGGGTCAAAGCTTGGTTCAAAAACGTGCTTGATGGTCGACGTGAGTTCGACATCAATTTCAGGATAGGCTTGCTGAAAAGACATCAACTTGGGTAGCAGCCAAGAGGTAATACAACTTGGTGCGTTGAGCTTGATCTTCGATGGAGAGCTGGCAACTTGATTTAACGCCGATTGCAGTTGTTGGATGGTATCTTGAATCAGCGGAACCAGTTCTTCTCCCTTAGGTGTTAATGACAACCCGCGAGCATGTCGGTAGAAAAGATCGCACCCGAGACTTTCTTCAAACGACAATACCTGACGACTCACTGCACCTTGCGTAACATTCAGCTCATGTGCCGCTCGCGTAAAATTGAGGTGCCTTGCCGTCGACAAGAACGCGAGCAAGGTTTTAGTTGAAGGAAGTGTGCGATTCATATCTTTACCTATGATTTTTTATCATGGCTATTATGTGATTATTTCGATTCATTTATCAATAGTGTTCTGTTTGAATGTAAGTACTTAATCATCATTTGTGATTTAATATGTGTATAGGTCGCATTTATTGAATATGAAGGCAATGATGAAGACGTTGTGATTTTGTGAAAGGGATAGCTTCTTGACATCTTTTATTGATAGCTTAGTACCTCAGGCTGTAAAAAAATTAATACCTTATCAATCGGCAAGAAGAATTGGTGGTGATGGACGTGTCTGGCTAAACGCCAATGAATTGGAAAGCTCGTTGTTTCAAGGAGAAGCGAGTCACAATCGATACCCAGACTTCTTACCACAAGATATTGCTAAGGCTTACCAAGGTTACTGTGGCACTGATGCCGCGACGGTTGCTGTCCGTGGTGCAGATGAAGCGATTGATTTGCTGATTAGAACATTCTGTAAGCCGGCGAGCGACAACATACTTATCTGTTCTCCAACGTATGCTATGTATGAGTTTTGCGCCGATGCATTGGCGATAAATACCTTGGACTCCCCATTGCAGGAAGACTTCAGCCTTAACGTCGCTGATATAGTGAATAAAGCGGAATTGGCTAATATCGTGTTTCTTTGCTCACCAAACAACCCTACGGGCAATGTGATCCCTAAATTGGATTTGATTCAGGTTCTTGAGGGAACTCAGGGTAAATCTCTGGTTGTGGTGGATGAGGCGTATATTGAGTTTGAACCGCAAACATCAGCGGTGAGTCTTATTGAGCGTTATCCGCATTTGGTTGTGATTCGCACCTTGTCTAAGGCGTTTGGACTCGCAGCCGTACGTTGTGGCTTTATCTTAGCGAGTCAAAATGTGATGCAGTATGTAGCTAAATTAATTCCACCGTATCCGATGCCAGATTGCTCATCTCAAATTGTACTAGACGCATTGTCTGATGAACGAATTGCGTTGATGGAAAGCGCGACGTTAAAGTTGGTCGAATTGCGTAATCGGTTTGCTTGTGAGCTAACGCGGTTTGAATTTATAGAACAGGTTTATCCGTCATCGACCAATTTCGTTTTGCTACGTCAAAAACCGGGGCACCATGTGTTTAGCGTATTGGCGAAGGATGGCATTGTGACAAGGAACCAAAACCACGAACCTGCTTTGCGTAACTGTGTACGAATCAGTATTGGTAGCCAAGAGAGCATGCTAGAAGTGATAACGTCACTAACACGCTACCAAACCGAGCTGCAACAGAATCAACAAGATCAGCAGAAGCGACAGGAGCAACAAGAACAATATATAGAAACTCAAACTCAACTCGATAAAGATCATATCTAGGATGGCAATGATGAAAAAGATAATACTAGGACTCGCTTGTGCGGCAGCTTTACTTGGTACAACGGTACAGGCGAAAGAAATCCGTTTGGCGTCAGACTTTACGTATCCGCCATTCAACTATAAAAACAGTGACGGTGTGCCTGTCGGGTTTGATATTGAGATAGCTGATGCACTGTGTGAGCAAGCCAAACTCGATTGTACTTGGGTTTCACAAAGCTGGGACTCGCTAATTCCAAGCTTATTGGCAAGAAAGTCAGATGTGATTATGGCTTCGATGCGCATTACTGAAGAGCGTAAGCGTAAAATCTTATTTACTGATAAGTACTACCAAACACCAGCCGTGTTTGTTGCTGCTAAAAGCGCGGAGTTCAGCGTTGATGAGGCTGGCTTAACGGGCAAAACCATCGGTGTTCAGCAAGGTACGATTCACGATCGCTACGTAACGGATAAGTTTGGCAGTGTTGCCAACATTAAGCGTTACACAGGGCAAGATGAAGTGTATCTGGATCTGCAAAACGGCCGTTTAGATCTAACCTTCGGCAACTCAGACCAACTGTCATTGGCTTTCTTAGACAAGAAAGAAGGTGAGGGTTTTGAGTTCAAAGGCAAAGCAGTTACCGACAAAGCCTACATTGGCGAAGGTACGGCTTTAGCACTAAGAAAGCAGGATTCAAAACTGGCGAAACAATTCAATGCCGCGATTGAAGAGATTAGAGCAAATGGCACCTATGATAAGATCGCAGCGAAGTACTTCACATTTGATATCTATGGCGCTGATTTGTAATTCGCCTAGCATCTGAAAGTAGAACACCAAAAACATCCGAAGGCTGTGAGGCTCTCGGATTTTTATTGGCTCCAAAAGACCATTGTTTAAGTGTTTAAGTGTTTAAGTGTTTAAGTGTTTAAGTGTGTAGTTGGGAAGGGGAGAAGAGACGTACAAAAAAAGCCACTCGACTGAGTGGCTTAGTGCAAGGAAAGTAGGCAGTGCCTTGCGAACAATCGTAACTAATGATCTGATTAGTATATTTTATTCCAATCAGCAATCGTCACATCGCTATTGTCGTAATTGATAGCTTCTGCTGTAACCTTAGATATCTCATTTAATAATTGAATATCTTCTGCGTCCGTCACGGTTACTGGAGCAACAATGACCGAGTTATTTGATTTTACCTGTAGTGAGTAAGAGTTATTCGTTAGAACACCGTTGGTTTCCACTACCGATAGCCCGTTTAAGCTTAGGGGATGAGCTAGGGAATACTCAGCAATTAAATTCGCGGTTTGTAACTCTTCAGCACTGAACTTCACACCTTTAAAACCATCGTAATAGTAACGGCCATGAATCAGGGAATCTTCGAATTTGAATGCATCAACGAATAGAGATGTAGCCTTGTTAGGGGCCTTTGTCTCATAGTTTACTTGAACAAAGTATTCGGTTTCGGTTGAATCTTCACTTACGAAACCAGGAATTAATTTGCCTCCAGATTCGACAGCACTTGAAGCGACTGACACTGTACCGTAGCCAGACTCGGCGCGGCTCTCAACTTTAAACTTCTCGTTGTCACTATTACAGTCCTGACATGCCACGTTGATAAACTTTGAATACGCTTGCGTAGGATCTGAGGAGTTTTTATTAACTTGAGTACGTCTAAACAGACCTGTTCCAGGAGTGTCATCGCTTGATGTTTGATAGAAAGTAAAAGACTCAAATTGCTCTTCGGGCTCGTCACTGAAGTTATAACTGTTTTCAAGAATGAAGACGAGTTCACCGCCAGTGTTACCTACGTTTGAGCTGTAAGCAATGATCTCTTGGGGAATTGAGGATTCAAATTCTGATTTTGCGGTGCTCTGATTTAACTTGGGTGCCCAATCATTTGGATCTTGGCATTCGCCTTTGGATGCGAAATAGATAATAGAGACGGGGAGCGTAGTGATACCATTTTTTGTGCCGTATTGATCGACAACATAATCAATACCCGGCCAATTCTTCGCTTCTACGTTTTCTGCAATACAGAAATCCATCACCTCTTTATCGACACCTTGTGTCTTAGGGTTTTTCTTCAAGTAGTCAACGACAAAGCCGACTTCTTGAGATGCGTCGATCAACTCCTGTCTAGTTTCCAACGGAAGTTCCGTGTTCTGCGAACCCGTAGTCAAAGATGTTAGCAATCCAGTTGGGGAGGTTTTTAATTGCTTAACATTTGTTGCGTCCATATAAAGCGCAGCAGAGTCAAAAAATGACGCTTTAAGCTTAGTTGTAATCATTTCATCAATGCTACTACGCATGTTCTCACCGACTTCATGAGCACCATTGTAGTGGGCGTTAACGATAGACGAAGAGAATAGGCTTATACAAATGGTTGAAGCTAAAACGGTTTTTTTCATAATACTAATCCTTCAATATCTATTGTTTAACTTGACTGAATTTGGTCGGTGTAGAGATAGATAGGCTCGTCTTTCCGACAGGCAAGTTCATAATCGTATTAACGCCTTCTGAGCTCAGTTTTTTTGATTGCAAATCTACCTTGTTCAGTTTTTGGTTTAGAGTAGATTTAGTCGCGGTAACTTGCTGGGTTTTAGGCTTTGAAGTGGTGGTTGATTTTTTTGAACTATCTCCCCCGCAGCCGATCAAAGCTATAGGTAATATAATTGCACTGATATGTAGAAATTTAATCATTGTTATGGGACCTCATATAACATCGGGGAGACCAACCTAGTAGCTGATTGGGTTATTAAGCTTTGTATCAACTGCTTACAATTCATTTTATAAGTCATACTGCCAAAACGGAGCAACCGATTGCGTTAAACAGAAGTTCCATATTGTTCAGTGCAAATTGGTGAGTCGAGACTGTGAATAAGATATAAGGTGCACTAATTAATAAAACTCTAGGTTATTCATGTTCCGCGCTTTTAATCTACTTTCTCTAATTATCCTGGCTTCTTCCGTATCTTTTTACGTTAAGGCTAGTGGTTCGATTACCATCGGAGTTCAAACCTCAGGATTTTCTCCGTACGTTGTTGTCCAAGAGGGGGAGGTTTCGGGATTATTGCCTGAATTGACCGGTTTCTATGCAGAGCGTGAGTTGAATGGCTTGGAGTTTGTCGGTTTTCATTCTCCGTCGGATCTAAATAACGTACTTAAAACTGAACAAGTTGATGCCATTATTACGGCTGAACAAAATGTTTCTAGTAGCGGTGTTATTTACTCTAAACCTATCTTATCTAGTCGAATGGTTAGCCTAAGTAGTGAGCCTATTGAAAGCCACTTATTAATGAAGGGACGAAACCTGGCTTATTTTGAAGACTCGAGTAACGCGTCTTCTGTGAAATCGCTTCTCCCATTTTCTTCTTTTAAGTCATATTCATCCTATCAAACCGCGATTGCTGCTGTAGCTCGAGAGAATGCGTTAGCCATTGTTGATGATGGAGTGTTACTGCACAACAAGTTAATGAATAGCCCCTATGAGTTATTTTTGTCGGTCAACTTACATGATGGTTTACCCTTAAATAATTATGTTATTGCCTTGCTGGATACGCCTGAAAATAGGAAGTTGCTGGGTATTATCAATAACGCTATAAACCAAGATAACTCAAGCAAGCTTGTTAATATTCGCAAAAAGTGGTTGAACGAAATACAAAGGCGTCTTCTGTTAGTCGTTAGTAAAAACAAGCTGCTATTAACTGAAAAAGAACAGCAGTTCCTTCTTCTTAATCCGAACATATATGTATCATCGACGGCAGACTCTAAGCCTATATCTTTCATGAATAGTGAAGGTAAGCCTGATGGTATTTCGATTGATATATTGAGTGAAATATCCCGACTTACGGGGTTAAACTTTATTTACGACAACGACCTCGATTTACAGGGCAACCAAGCTCATCCAGTTTCTCTTCCAGTAATTCATACTAAGGCGACACCTTCTACTGGTGACGATGAGCATCACCTCTATTCTAAGCCTTTCATGGTTGAGCCGTGGGCACTGGTTGGTAAAAGTGATACGAGTAAATTGGCGGTATTCGGTGAGTTAACGAAGAGCTCCGTTATTGGAACTATAAACGACAGTGTCGGAATAGAGCTTGTGAAACGCTATTGTGAGGCTTGCCCAATTAAGACCTATAGCTCTGAGTTGCTTTTGCTCGATGCCGTGGATACAGGAGAGGTAGACTCAGCGATGCTTTCGCTCTATTTAGCGTCTCCTCTATTACAGGGCCAGTATTCAGGGTACTTACGCGTAACAAGCCTGCTATCTAAAGACAACGATATTCCAGTCGCCTACAGTGTCGAAGCCGACCAAGAAGTGCTGAACAATATTATTAACAAAGCGCTGTTCGCCATACCTCATCACAAGTATCAGCAGATCAAGAAGCATTGGTTGGATGTGTCTTATGAATCAGGCGTGGATACGGCA
Organism: Vibrio sp. 10N.222.54.E6; assembly: GCF_041473955.1. Lineage (NCBI taxonomy): Bacteria > Pseudomonadati > Pseudomonadota > Gammaproteobacteria > Vibrionales > Vibrionaceae > Vibrio > Vibrio sp. 10N.222.54.E6. The sequence goes on from NZ_JBFRTD010000017.1 coordinate 195,497, forward strand.
GATGTTATCTTGGGTGCTGCCATTTTAATCTCTGTAGCATCGGTGCTCATTATGCTTGTAATGGCATGGAGTTGGAAACTAAGACGTGAAGTTGAAGATCGAAAGCGAACTGAATCCGCTCTCAAACATCAAGTGGAGTTCGAGCGTTCATTGTTGGACGCAATGCCGTTTCCTATTGTTGTGCGTAACTTGGATAACCAGATAATCAGTCTGAACAGTGCCGCGCAGCAGCTTACTGGTTTTGAGTTAATCGAAGGAACTATCGTTAATAACTCCGATGAAGACACAATGATCCATCACGGGGTTGTTTTGCCTCGCTTAGAAAAAGAAGTCGTTTCGCCGCAAGGCAGTAAACACTACGCGTATTGGAAGTGCCCTTATATCTCCAACGGGAATATCGAAGGCTCAGTGACCATTCTTGATGATCTTACTGAGCTTTACGAAGCGAAAAAAATTGCAAAAAGTGCCGATGACCGAGTACAGAAACTGGCGAACAATTTGCATGGCGCGGTTATACAGCATATTCAGCCCAAACGAAGTCTTCACGATATTGAATTCGTCTTTATTAGTAATGGGGTAGAGGAGCTTTTAGGGCTTACTCCTGCTCAATTGCGCCGCTCTCCAATTAGTTTTTTCGCACCGCTTAATGCTCAGGATCGTCGAACCTTAATTAAGAAGGTACGTAGTGGAAATAAAGAGGGAAAACTAAGCCTCGATATTGGAGTGAATATTGATAACCAAAACCGATGGCTCAATTTGCAGAGCAAGATTTCTGATCTTGGCGATTATTATGAATGGGACTCTGTTCTTACTGATATAACAGAGCTTAAACAACAGCAAGAAGAGCTAACACAAGCAAGACAAAGTGCTATCGCCGCAACTGAGGCCAAGTCTCGATTTTTGGCAAACATGAGTCATGAAATCCGCACTCCATTGGGAGGGATTGTTAGCTTGTTGGAATTGTCTGAGCAATATGAAGTTGGTTATGAAGTTCAGAAAATCCATACAACGCTGAGTCAGTCGGCGAATAACCTACTGCATATTGTTAACGATATACTCGATTTCTCGAAAATTGAAGCCGGTAAGCTGACCCTAGATTATCAGCCTGCAAGTCTAGATACATTGACTCTTAGAGTGACTCAGTTGCAGGCGAGGCAAGCTCACGCCAAAGGGTTACAGTTCAAATTTTGGTTAGACCCTGAGTTGAATGATTTAGTCTTAATGGATGACATTCGTATTGGGCAAGTTCTGAATAATTTGTTGAGCAATGCCATTAAATTTACAGAATATGGAACCGTAGGTTTAGCGGCAAAGTTACTCGACCTGGATGGTGAACAGCAACAAATTTGTTTCGAGGTGTTTGACAGTGGCATCGGTATCAGTGAAGAACACATTCGAAACCTATTCCAACCTTTTGTTCAAGCCGATGAAGGAACCACGAGGAAATATGGTGGTTCAGGCCTTGGTTTGACTATCTCGAAGCAACTTATTGAACAAATGGGTGGGAGTCTTAACGTAACGAGTAAGATCAACATTGGTTCAACGTTCTCTATTACGCTGCCGCTTAAAACGCTCGCTGAAAATAACAGGGCGGACATGAATGGCAAGGTGGCGCTACTTACCAAAACGTTCATGCAGCAATCTGAATTAGAGAACTATCTAACATCTTGGGGTATTAAGGTTATCTCAAAGAATGTTCAGGTGACTAAAGAGCTCGCACACTGGGTCGATACCATTGAGCCTGATTTTGTGTTTATTCCTCATGAGCTAGATCAGAGCATTGATACGTTCGCCGAAAGCGTGCAGTTTATTTGTGTCAGTGAACAAGGAATGCTTTCGCCTGCGCCATGCAAATTGGGCTGGAATCTGTCAGCAAACCCATTGTTGCCTTCGCAGTTGATGCACTGTTTGCACAACTGTCCTGCGTTTGTGGAAGATATTGTCCAAGATGATAATAATCTGAAATTGAGTACTGAGTCGCGTGAGTCTGCCAAACAGAATCAAAGACTTATCTTAATAGCGGAAGATCACCCAATCAATCAACAGATAATTCTTCAACAAATTGAGCAATTAGGTTTCCATGCCGACATGGTAGATAACGGCAAGGAAGCACTTGTTGCCTTAGATAATGAAGATTATGGGCTGCTAATTACCGATTGCCACATGCCTGAGATGGATGGGTATGAGTTAACAAGGCAGATCCGAGTAAAAGAGCAGAGCCAAAACCAACCTCGTCTTCCGATCATTGCGTTAACCGCAAACGCTGTACAAGGGGAAAATGATAAGTGCTTTGAGATTGGTATGGATGACTTCTTATCAAAACCAACCAAATTAAGGGTGATTGGCGACACCATAATCAAACATCTTGATAAGGTGCAATCTGTTGTCGATAAGCCTTGTATTAGTTCCTCGGAGCCTAAAAGTGAGCCGAGCTCTGCTCCGATTGATCTCGCCAACTTAACCGAATTGTTTGGTGACCAAGATCTCGTCATGCAGATCATCACTGACTTTATCAAGAGCCATCAAGCTGACATGCCTCTGCTTCAAGCTGCGTGCAAACAGCGAGATCTCGAAGCCATTAAACAGGTAGCTCATAAGATGAAGGGAGCTGCAAAAATGGTAGGCACAGAGGACATTGCCAATCAATTGCAAACAATGGAATTGGTCTCCTTAAGTGACTTAGATGGTATTCAAGCACATTACGATAACCTCGAACAGCTGACGAACCAATTGAAGACTTATTGTTCAGAATCAATCAAACCATTTAAGGAGCTACCATGAACCAGCATGTTGTAGTGATAGAAGATCACCCTTTTCAATTGAATGTAATGGGGATGGTTTTAAAGAGTTTGGGTATGGAAAATGTCCAACCTTTTGAATGTGGATATAAGGCTCTAGAGTTTATTGAAGCCTCTTCTGTCGATTTGATCTTATGTGATCTGAATATGCCGATGATCGATGGTATCGAACTCCTAAAACGCCTTGCTGAGGCCGATTTTCAAGGCAATATCATCATCACAAGTGCGGAAAGCAAAACAGTGCTCGATGCCGCAAGGAAGATGTGTAAAGCGTTTAACCTGAATTTGCTTGGTGTTCTTGAGAAGCCAATAGCAAAAGAGTCGCTGTCAAAGTTAATTAACCTTAACTCTACAAAAGAAGCGGCTGCTTCTAATTCTAATAGCGACATCGTTATTACGGATGAAGACATAGCAAAAGCGGTAAGCAACCAAGAGTTTATGTTCTATTACCAACCGATAGTGTGTATCCATAGTGGTGAATGGCGAGAAAGTGAATCGCTAATTCGATGGCAGCACCCTCGTTATGGCGTACTCAGCCCTTTTTTCTTTTTGTCTCGGTTACTTGAGTCAGGAAAAATGGGAGAGGTGATGAAGTATTTAATCAATCAAGCGATCAATGAGAAGTCACTTCTCGGAGAGCGGAGATTTGCAATAAACCTGACAGCTAAAGATATTATTGACGGTGATATTGTTGATTATATCTTCGCTTTGATCGACCAAGGTGAACTTGAGACAGAGCAGATAAAATTGGAATTAACAGAATCTGATTTAGTTGAAAGTGTCGCTCTTGCTTTAGCGTCCACCACGAGGATATGCATGCGTGGTATTCCCCTGGCGATTGACGACTTTGGAACAGGTTACTCTTCACTCAAGCAATTAGATGACCTGCCATTTTCAGCACTGAAACTGGATATCGACTTTGTGAAAAACATTCAGAGCAGTCGTTCAAGCCATGCCATTGTTCGCGCTACTCTCTACTTGGCTCACTTATTAGAACTGAGTACGGTTGCTGAAGGGGTTGAGGATCATTCTCTTTGGATGGACATTCGTGAAATCAGTAATGTCGACACATTGGTTCAGGGCTATTTTATCGCTCGTCCAATGCCTGCTCGTAAACTATTAGAGTGGAAAGAAGACTGGGACAGCAAAATTAAAGAGCTGAACTTAATTAAAGAAATTAAATAAGCGGGCTTTGAACATAACGGTAAATTTGTTTAGTGAATGTGTTCGCTATTAAATATGAACAAACGTTACCATCAGCCACAACCAGCGCTAATGAAAAAACCTTATGCTATTGTCTCGCTATATCAACATTAAAGTACAGTTTATTGTACTGCTCTCAATAATATCTCTTAGCCTAGCTGCCATTATCTCAATAAATGTCTTTATTCATAATGATAATAGTCAGCGCCTAAAGCAGTTAGAGTCAAGTTACTACCCTGCACTTGAGCATGCGACGAAAATATATTCTCTTTTACCTAACGTGAAGCAACAGTTCGAAGCTGCTGTCGTGATGGAAGATGAGCAAGCTCTCGATTTTGCACGTCAAATTTCTTCTGAACTGCAAGTTGAAGCGAGTCGTGGTGCCGATGTTTTACCTTCACAAGCGACAGCTTTTAATAAACTGTCACAACAACTAGCAAGGTACACGGATTCTGCGTACGCGCTGAGCGAAGATTTTATTAATCTCAATGACTCTTTCGAGAGCCTGACCTCCAGAGCGAACCAACTTAGCACTGAATATGATTCATTAGTTGCGTTAAGCGAGACGTTACGTGCATCCGCGAGTCAGAAGGTCGTAGACACTATCTTGCACTCTGAAAAAGCCGCAAACGACGCTGCGAATCAATCTATTTGGTTAGGTGTGTTCTTTTTGATCTCTGTGATTTCGGTTGGTTACGCAATATTCAAATCGGTTATTAGCTCAATATTGCTTGTGACAGAAAAGATGAAGGCGATTGCGACTGGGGATGGTGACTTAACGGTACGCATCGACTACGCAGGAAAAGATGAGATATCAACGCTTGTTGAGAGTTTCAATCAATTCATTGAAAAGCTACAAGGCATTATCGCGAGTACGTTAAGCATTGGACACGAGCTTGAGGTTGTCAGCGACAAGATTCGTAGCGAGTCGAATCAAACCTTGGCTCTAAATAGCACTCAACGTGATCACATCGAAGAGGTTACCGAGGCGGTCAATAACATCATCGACCTCATAGAACAAGTTGTTAACTTTGCATCGCATGCAGATTCTCAAGCTCAAAAAGCCAATTCTAGTGCTCAAACAGGAACACAAGTGGTTCTTAAAACGAGTAAAGAAATTGAAGAGCTTGCGACAAACATCCGTGATACGGCCTGTAAGTTGAAAGAACTCGATCAGAATGCAAGCAATGTTGGCTCAATACTAAACACAATACAAAGTGTCGCTGAGCAAACGAATTTATTAGCACTAAATGCTGCAATTGAAGCTGCGCGAGCTGGTGAACATGGCCGAGGCTTTGCTGTTGTGTCCGACGAAGTGCGCGTGTTAGCGAACAATACTCAACAATCAGCAACAGAAATTAATGCCCTGTTGGTCGACCTTAAGTCCGGCTCTAACGCTGCTGTTGGCGCTATGGACCAAGGCTTAGCGAGCTCGTCACAGGCGGTTGGAGACGCGCAAAACGCTGGTGACTATCTATTAGAAATTAGTGGCCAGGTAGAAGAAATTACCGAGCTCAACAAACAAATTGCAAGTACTACAGAGCATCAAGCTCGTGCTTCAAAACAAATCCACACCCATATGGATGATTTTAGACAGTGCTCTCATCAAGTGTCTCAGTCGACAGATCAACTCGAAGCTCTAAGTCACCAACTGAGTGGCATCGTTACAGAGCTGAGTAAATCAACATCACAATTTAAAGTATAACGGAGAACAACAATGACTAACTCCTCTTTTCGCTTATTGCCGTTAGCGGTAGCACTTGCGACTTCATTCGCTGTACACGCTACAGATGAGCAAAAATTGGCTGAGCTTGAGAACAAGGTCGCTATTCTTGAAGCAAAAGAACTAAATTCAGTCGCTGATAAATTTAGCTTCAATGGTTTTGCGTCTTTGAACATGCAACTTGGTAACAATAGCCATGGTTTCATGAAGTCACAAAACAAAGTACGCTTTGATGAAGGTTCTCTAATTGGTTTGCAAGGTGAGTTTGAAGTTAACGACTCTACTTCAGCTGTAGTGCAAATGGTTGCTCGCGGTAACAAGAAAGAAAACTGGACACCGGATGTTGAGTGGGCATTTCTAAGCCATAAAGTAACACCAAATTTGACAGTCCGTGGCGGTAAGCTACGTCTTCCTCTGTTCATGTACTCTGACTACCTAGAAGTGGGTTACGCTCAAACAAGCGTTCGCGTTCCTAGTGAAGTTTATGGTTCTGTGGTTCTTACGTCACTTACTGGTGGTGATTTCATCTATGACGTTGAGTTAGACGACAGCACAGTATCATTCCAAGGTTTCGTAGGTTCACAAAAGCTTTCAGCGTCTAAGCATAGCTACAATGCTGATACGCAGTTTGATGACATCGCTGGTGGTGTGATCAACTGGACAGACGACACTTGGACTTTACGTACGGTTTACGCTCAAGCAGTGGTAAGCTCAACAACAAACTGGAACGTTAAGAATAAGCCACCTATTTTAAACACAACGTTTAACGATGAGAATGCGAAGTTCTACGGTGTTGGTGGTCGATACGACAACGGTAACCTATCGCTAGTTTCAGAAGTTACTCGTACAACGGTTGAAGGTTTCTATCACGATGTAGATTCTGCTTACCTGACAACGGCTTACCGTGTGAACGAATTCACGCCTTACGTAACTGTAGCGCACATGGAATCGACAGACGATGCAGAACGTAACAACCAGGTTAAACGTCAATACGTAAACATGGTTAAGAACCCAAGTGCTGCTACTAAATATGCTTTCGGCTCTGCAGCCGCTATCTCTAGCAACATGAATATCCAACGCACAACTTACAGCATCGGTACTCGTTGGGACTTTATGCCTAATATCGCGCTGAAAGGTGATGTTAGCTACCTAACCAACTTCGGTTCAACTAATGGTGGAGTTAACGCATCTTACAAGAACGAAGACAACATCTTGTACACAGTTAAAGTTGACGCGGTATTTTAAGGAAGAGAATTATGTTTAAAAAAGCATTGGTAGCCGCTGCTCTTCTTAGCAGCATGAACGCTTTCGCTGGTTTGGTTGTTGTTGGCAACCCATCAATGAATGAGCTTGACGCTTCAACAGTTAAAAAACTGTATCTAGGTAAAGCAAAGTCTCTACAGATTGAAGCGGTAGACTTGGAAGACGGTCACCCACTTAAGGGTACTTTTCACCAAGCAATTACAAAGAAGACAGAAGCACAGCTTCAAGCTTACTGGGCAAAGCGAGTATTTACGGGTAAAGGTCAACCACCTAAAGCTGTAGGTCAAGAAAGCTTAGCGAAAGACATGGTAGCTAGCTCTTCAAACAAAATTGCTTATATCGATGACTCTTTAGTTGATAGCTCAGTTAAGGTTCTTCTAAAGCTTTAAGTTTGAGCTATAAAATAAAAGCTTGAGCTGTAAAGTAAAGGCTTTTCGTGTGGCGCTCTAATAGGGCGCCACTCTTACATTGGCTTACATACTGCTCGAACTCTCTTACTTACCGCTTACACTCGCTTGTCAATTCCCTATCTTATTGTTTCATAAGGCAATCTTGCTGGTTGTTTTTTGTTCTATTCTCTAAAAAATCCAAATTTTTTATATTTTTATTCATTTAGTTTGTTTGATATAAAAATGGGCATGTTGAGATTATTTGGTTGAGTTATAGAATGCGCGGGTAATATAAACAAATAGGTGAGGATACAATCTGATGCTAAATGACAAAAGAACAAAAATCTTGAGCTCAGCAGAAAAGCTATTTATTTCTCAGCCTTATAGTAAAGTTTCAATTCGGTCTATTGCTAAGTCTGCGGGTGTAAGCCCCGCGTTAATTCTTTATTACTTTAATAACAAAGAGCAATTGTTTGATCAGCTCATCGAAGAGCATACAAGTCGTTTTCAAGAGCAGTTCTCAAAGTATCAGAGAGTGGATGGAATACAACTACAACACTTACTTTCTGAACTTATCGAGTTTTGGGAAGCTTCGCCTAACATCTTTTTACTATTCACTTTTGGCGGAAGTTCATACAATTACGAAAATGTTCAACGCCTTAAAGAGTCTAAGTTTGGTTACACCTACAATAAGACTCTTGAAAATCTTCTTTATTTAGTTGATGGCTGTAACGAGTCAAACTTTCATTATTACCAGATGCTGGTTACGTCGTTAGTGTCTCAACCATATTTAGCAAACAAGCAACAAAAATATAACAATGACAACTCTACGTTTAACCTTATGCAATACCAAGAGGTTATAGCTAGCTTATTTAAAGAAGAGACTCGCTTTGCTTATTAGATAACTGCTTATTAAATAACTGCTTATTAAGTAATTGCTTACTAAATGATTCTTCATAAGTTGTGTTTTGGGTTTTAATAGCTAATTCTTAGAAATACGTTATGAAAAAAAGCGCCGCTCATTTGAGTGGCGCTTTTTTATGAGGAATACAGCCTCTAGTCGGGACTGTTAACACATAAGCAATAGGCTACTCAGTTTGATTTTTGAGTGTCTGGAACCCAAAGTAAATTCGCATGAATGTAGTTAGCCAACAAGCTGCACCAAAGGTGTAAGCGATAACCGCAAAGTGTTGAGGCCAAATACAGAACGCGATGAAACAAGCGATGGTTTCAGTGCCTTCGGTTAGCCCTGACATGTAGTAGAGAGACTTATGCTTATAGACTGGGTTTTCGATGCCTCGTTTGCCTGCCATCACGGCAAACGCCAAAAAGCTGCTGCCAGTACCGATAAAAGAGAAGATCAAAAACGCACCGGCAATGGCGTTGTGTTCTGGGTTCGCAATAACAAAGCCAAAAGGAATTAACGAATAGAAAAGGAAATCGAGGCTGATGTCGAGAAAACCGCCAGCGTCACTAATGCCTTGGATTCGAGCCAAGGCCCCATCAAGCCCATCACATACTCGGTTGAACACAATGAAGCCTAGCGCCCATTCGTAATGTTGAAATGCCAACGCCGGAAACGCTAAACACCCGACCAGAAAGCCAAATAAGGTGGTTTGATTTGCCGTGATACCGAATTGACTCAGCAACTTAGCTGATTGGTTTAATGGCCACTTAATGACCTTGATGGAGTACTTATCCAGCATGATGACTTCTCCATGGCCAAGACAGCACTTGCGCCCCTTGAGGTACGTCAGCTTCGTCGTGCGTGACCATTAATGTTGGGATATTTGCTTTTGTCAGCTGTTCGAAGACCCAATCGCGAAATTGTGCTCTTAACTCTTGGTCTAACTTACTAAACGGTTCGTCGAGTAGGGCGAGCTTCGGCTTCGCCAATAACATACGAGTTAAGCTGATTCTTGCACGTTGACCGCCAGATATTTGATCCGGGAAAGACTCTGCCAAGTGAGTTAGCTCTATGTCTTTTAGTGCAGCCATCGCTTGCTGTTGACGAGCGGAGCCCTTAATTGAATTAGGCAGAGAGAACGCCAAGTTTTCCCATACCTTGAGGTGAGGGAACAACAAGTCATCTTGAAAAAGAATACCGACTTCACGCTGATGTGAAGGCAGGTCATCCAGCTGAATGTCGTTCAAAATAACGGTGCCAGAATACGAAAACTCTTCACTTAAGTGACCAGCAATCGCATCCAGTAAGGTCGACTTTCCGCAGCCACTCGGTCCCATCAAAGCCAGTATTTGGCCAGATTCTAATGTTACATTTAGCGCTGAGAACAGCGAATCTCCATCGTTTTTACGGATGGCGAGGTCGTTGAGGTGCAGACTCATTCGTTAGAAAACCTTTAAAAGTAAGACGGCGATATCTGAGTTGAAGTCGGCTGACTAATATCGCTAAAGAGAAAAAGAACAGAGGCAATAAGGCTTGCCAGATAGCATAAATTGCAGTCACTCTGCGGTCGAAACCACTGGTAAGGGCAACGGCTTCTGTGGTGATTGTGCTAATACGGCCCGCGCCGAGCATCAAGGTGGGTAAGTACTGAGCCAAACTTACGCTGATCCCGACCGCCCAAGCAAAGGCAATAGCGGGTAACAAGATAGGCAGCTTGATGGAGTACCAGCTCTGAAATGGCGATTTACCCAAGCTCAACGAGGCTTTTATCAGGCCGTCATTGAAGCTTTTCCAAGGGCCATCCAAAGACAGATACACAAACGGGAAAGCAAAGAAAACATGCGCCCAAATTACCCAAAATTCATAGGCGCTGCTGCCGATATAAAGCGTGGTTACTTGCATGCCGAACAATACCGAAAGTTGAGGTATCAACATGGGAATCGCGATAATAAAGCCCGGAACTTGCCACTTGTATTTGATTCGGTACTCATGAGCTACCAGCGCGAGTAATAAAGCAACGGAAGCGGCAATAAGGCCAATCCACAAGCTTTGCCCGACGGTGCTCATGATGCCATCCCACTCAAACTCCCAGAAACGCATGCTGTAGCGACTTGGAAGTAAATCAGGGAAGCGCCAACGCTGAGCTACACTCCAAATCACCATCAAAGGAATGATCAGCAATGAAAGGCTAGCAAGAACTGTAAATACGGTTTTCCCCGGCAAGTTAGCCCCAGTTCTTCCTGAATACTGCCAAGTTCGAAAGTACTTAAGAACCGCCCATTCTATTAAACGAGCGAGGGCGATGATCAACGAAGCCAAGCCAAATAGAACAATGGCTCCGGCTGCTGCTCGTGGTAATAGATTAAGGTCTGGGTCGTTAAACCATTGCCATACCAAAACGGCAAAGGTAGGTGGGTTGGTTGGGCCAATGATCAGAGCGATGTCGACAACCGATACGCTGTAAGCAAGCACCGCCAACATAGGGAAGCGAAGCTTGGTAAACCATTGTGGGAAAATACACTTCCACCAGATCTGAGCACGGCAATAACCCAGAGAGGCACTGACCTTAGTGATGCGTTCAACATCGATTTGTTGAAGTATCGAAATGCTCATCAGCAATAAGAAGGGCACTTCTTTGAGTGCGAGCATAATGATTAGGCCAAACGCGTAAGGATCTTTTATCAGCAAAGCCAATTCAGAGCTTGTAGCTGATTCGCCGAGCAAGTGATGTACGGCTCTTGCGCCAAGCCCCGTTGGACTAAACAGAAAAGCAAAGCCGATAGCGAAAGCCACATGTGGAATGGCAAGCATTGGCGATAGCGTTAACTCAATCTTTCTCCAAAACTTGTTTCCCCAAGAGGCTTGAAGAATGCAAAAGGTCAGGAAGCAGGCGATATAGCTGCTTGCAATTGCTGACCCTAGGCTCAAACCAATAGAGTGCCAAGCCCCTTCCCATTGAAAGACTTGGTTAAAACCGTTGAGTGTTGGTTCCTCTAAACCTAGGGGCGGGATGAAACTCAGTGACGAGGCCACTACTCCCGCTACCCCAGGACTCGTAGGGACAATGCACACAGCTATAACAACAAAATATAGAGCGCGTAGCATGAATTTTAGTTACCGTATCGCTTAAGCCACTCTTTCTCGAGCGCGTTTTGCCAGCTTGGGTGTGGTTCATCAATCGATTTAAATTGTTGAGTATTCTTAGCGCTACCAGTCAGGTACTTGCTGCTTAATACAGAAGGATCACCCCAAACATTGAGGTCGCCTTTGCGCGATTGTGCTTCTGGGCTCAACAAGAAGTTGATGGTTACCTGAGCGCCAGCACTTGCATTAGCATTCCAAGGAATCGCAAGGAAGTGAATGTTAGACAGAGCGCCACTTTCTAGAGCATAGGCCTTGGTAGTTTCAGCTAGGCGGCCACTTGATTGTGCTGAATAAACAGAGTTTGGATTGAACGTAATCGCGAGGTCGAGCTGTCCGTCATCCAGAAGTTGAATGCTTTCAGATGTACCTGCAGGAAATTGCTTTCCGCCTCGCCATGCCACTTTATGGAATTTATCTAAGTAAGCCCACAGTGGTGCTGTAACTTCTTGGAAGTTGTCTTCCGAAACAGGTTGTGCCAGTGCAGGGTTGTTGTCTGTTAGCTCAATCAGTAGAGACTTGATGAAGCTGGTGCCATGAAATTCAGGTGGGCGAGGGTAGCTTAAGCGGTTCGGGAAAGCTTGAGCGTAGCTCAACATCTCTGAAAAAGATTGTGGCGGATTGTTTAGCGTCTCTTGGTCGTGAATGAACACCAGTTGTCCGACGCCCCAAGGTGCTTCTAAGCCTTCGGTTGGCTCCGAGAAATCGACATCAATTGGTAAAGATTTATCAACGTACTGCCAGTTTGGAAGTGATTCTGTGAATGGTCCAAATAACAGCGCATTGTCTTTCATCGAGCGAAAGTTCTCACCATTAATCCAAACGATATCGACACTGCCTTCGCTGTTCTTGCCTGCGGCTTTTTCTGCAAGTAGTCGAGTAGTCGTTTCAGCAATGTCGGTTACTTTTACATGCTTTAAGGTCACACCGTAGTCACTTTGTAACTCCTTGCCTGCCCATTGTAGGTAACGATTGATTTCTTGGCTTCCGCCCCAAGCGTGAAAGTAGACAGTTTGTCCCTCTGCCTGCTGTTCTATTTGGTTCCAGCTATTGGTTGATGTTGCTTCATCAGCGTAAATGGCTGCGCTGTATGCAACGGTTGCCATGATTCCTAACGTACTTACTATCTTGTTCATAAACTTTTCCATTTGGTAGTGAACGGGCAAGAGCATTGTTATTTCGAACTCCCTACAGTTATTCTATCTGTTTCTGAAATAATTTCTAATTCAACAGTAAATTCAATCAATTACTTAAGGGCTCTTACCATCCTAGCAACAGACCGTTGAACTGATGAATTTATTGCACTCAAATGATAGATTTTTTAGGTTTATTGGGGTTTGGTACGAAAAGTAAGCGATGAGTGTCAGTTTTTAAGGAATCATGAGTGTAAGAAAGCAATAAAAAAAGGAGCCACTAGGGCTCCTTTAATCAATTATTTGGTTTCTCTGACGGATTAGTTTACCCAGTCACGAATTGTGTACGTTAGCGTGTGTACATCGTTTTTCAATACTAGCGTATCGTTTGTTAGTGTTACGTCGCTCCACTCGCTTAGAGTCGCTGAAACCGATTGTTCGATTTCCATCGCAGACCCGTGACACATTTTCATTGTCATGCCCATTTGCTTAATGCGGAATTGACCGTCTTTTAGTTCGCCTTGACCGAAGAAGTTGTTACAACCAGCCATGCCGTTTGCTGTCATCTTTTCGCCGATCTCTAGACGAGGTGTCGCTTGGTGTTCGCTTTTCTCAATGTTCTTGCCATCAATTTGCGCAAGTTCCCAATTATGGTGCTGTAGATCGGTTGGTGTTACTTGCATCGCGTTATCACCTGTTGTTGTGCATGCTGCTAGCATCATAGGTAAAGCGGCTACTGCTAGTAATTTTTTTGAACTAAACTTCATATTATAAGGCTCCAAAGGAAAGAACGAAGTTACCGAATAAGTGTAACTTGATGGGTTCAAAGTATAGTTTACAAAACACTATATGTGTCAGTATAAGGTCATAGTTTAGTATGGATTTCATGAGCTAGGCGACAAATTAATCGCTTATTTTTGAGATAGTAAGCGTAATTTTGAATATGTAAGGAGGCGCGGTGGAGCAGTTAGAGTTTTTCCAAGTTCCAAGCCCTTGCGTTGGGGTTTGCTCAAGCGATGACAAAGGCTATTGCAATGGCTGTATGCGTAAAAGGGAGGAGCGCTTTAATTGGATGTCGATGACGCCGTCAGAACAGTTACACGTCATAAAGCTGTGTCGTCAACGCTATAGAAGAAAAATAATGAAGCAAAAAAACTTGGTTGGTAACTCGGTCGACGAAGAGGGAAGTACAAGCCCCCAAAGAGATCTTTTCGGCTAAAGAGGAAGTATTGAGATTTCATTTAACCTCGAGGTAACTATTACTTTACATAATGGTTGGGGTGTAATATTAAGGTAGGTACCTTTGTACCTGAAGGAGTGGTGTCGGTATGAATAAAAAGAACGTAAAACTCAAAAAAGAGCCAGTCAAAGCACTGGATCGTAAACCGATCGGGGCGAAAGATGACCCTGAAGAGACTCCGCGTGATTGGCATTCGATGTCAGAAGAAGAGCGAATGGAAATCCTTTCTCACCTTTCAGACATGCCTTTTCAATAATACCGCTGGTTCTTCAGAGTCTTTCTTAAAGGCCCTGTTTTCTTAAATAAACAGCTTTCTAAAATAAAAATGTTATTAAACAAACATGTGATTCGCTTTCGTTACACCACGATGATACGTGCAAAATGTATCATCGGCTTCCGTGGTTTTACTGTGAATTTTAATGTTTGTGATCACTTCTACAGCCCCTGCATCGTAGCAAGCTTGTTCTGCTTTTTTAACGATATCTAGCAGTAGGTTGAGTTCACCTTTCATCGTGGTTTCCATAGCTCCGACTTGGAAAGGCACATCGGCAGCTTTCACAACTTCAATTGCTTTATCAACCACTTCGAAGTTGTTGCCTTCTTTAACGCGAGGGATCACTTGGAAGGCAACCATCACTTCTTTTTCTCTTTTTAACTCAGGCACTTTCTGCTTACTCTTGGATAGGGAATTGTTGCAGATGATAGGTTAATACGGATATTAATTCTACAGCTAACGATGCTGTTCTATCGACTATATCAGTGACTAGAGATATAGGCTTACTTGCTACCCCAATGGTCGCTAACCCAACCACCAATATGCTCATCAAAATGACTGCCACTGAATCTCTGGTTACGTTCCACCGAGGTATCACAGTCATCTTTGTTGTCTATTAGGTTTTGTATGTAGTTTGCCATCGGGTCATTAGAACGCTGACGATCTCGGCGAGTAGCCACTTCCTTAATCAGTTGTAATCGATATGTAGAGCTTGCACGTTTCATTTCAATGACCTCCCGGTTTTTAGACACTAATAGAAAAATCTAGTTGTCAGATATAGGGGCGTCAACGTGATTTTAGAGTATTTTTTTTGAGCAACCAAGAATCAATACCTTGGCATCATAATTCATAAAAGTGTCATTTAGGTTGGCATCTTTATGGAGGTTTGAGGGCATAAGTTTGTATTTTGGTCCTGCTAATATGAGATCAACCATAAAAAAGCCCAGTGCAAACTGGGCTATTCGATTTTCTGTGGTTACTTTGAATAACAGGTTATTTCGAAGAACTTGGTTTGCTCTTAAATTGCTTAACACTCTTCTTTTTTGCGGTTCTTCGGTTAGCCATCTTGTCTTTAGGCGGACGTTTGCGAGCTGTCGCTTCAGATGCAGGTTTGTCTGTAACAGGGAAACCTTCCAACGCTTGTAGCATAAGAGGTTTATTGGTCAGAGTACGAATTGCATTCAGGTAGTCAGTTTCGCTGTGGCTAACCAGAGAGATCGCGCTGCCAGTACTTCCTGCTCTTGCTGTGCGACCAACTCGGTGGACGTAAGTCGCCGAATGCGATGGCAAATCAAAGTTAATTACGACAGGTAGTTGATCAATATGGATGCC
Source organism: Vibrio sp. 10N.222.54.E6 (assembly GCF_041473955.1). Lineage (NCBI taxonomy): Bacteria > Pseudomonadati > Pseudomonadota > Gammaproteobacteria > Vibrionales > Vibrionaceae > Vibrio > Vibrio sp. 10N.222.54.E6. The sequence continues at coordinate 210,900 of NZ_JBFRTD010000017.1, forward strand.
TCTAGCCATAACGTCGGTGGCGATAAGCACACGAGTCTTGCCATTTTTGAAACTCTCTAATGCTTGCTCTCGCTCTTCTTGGCTCTTATTTCCGTGTAGCGCATTCACACTTATTTTGGCTTTACTCAATCGCTTGGTTAATGCATCTGCATTGTCTTTTGCGCCAATAAATACCAATACCTGCGACCATGCGTGCTGATTGAGTAGGGCGATCAGCGCTTGAGCTTTACTGCCTTTGTTCACTAAGTACAGAGTTTCTTCAATAGCCGCGACCACACTGTTTTCTTGATGCGTCGTGACCTTTACTGGATTAACAAGAAGCGCCTCAGTCTGACTGATCAGCTCTTTTGGCAGCGTAGCCGAAAACAGCAGTGTTTGATGCTTTTTAGGAAGAGCAGAAATAATGGTTTGAACATCTGGCCAAAATCCCATGTCGAGTAAACGGTCTGCCTCATCAAGAATTAAAGACTTGCATTGGGTTAGCTCGAGCTTGTTCTCTTGAATAACGGCATGTAGGCGGCCAGGAGTTGCGATCACGAGTTGTGGCTTTTCTAACAATTGCTGTTGCTGGATCTCGATATCAACTCCACCAGTCAGTGTCACCGTTTTGATATCAAGTGTGGTTGCGATGGGTTCTAGTGCTTTGGCTACTTGAGAGGCAAGTTCACGGGTTGGAACAATGATTATCGCTTGTAGTTCATTTACATCATGCTTGATGCTGTTCAGCAAAGGTAAGCCAAATGCCAACGTTTTTCCGCTACCCGTTTGAGCCAACGCCAGCACGTCTTTCTCCGCAATAATTGTAGGAATTACTGCTTGCTGTATCTCTGTCGGCTTATTGAATTGAGATGGGATCGCGGAGACGGTTTTTGGGTTAAGGGTTAGGCTATCAAATGACATAAATGAACCAAGTATCAAAAGGGAGGTGGAGTTTAACAGGACGTCAAAAGTTAGAGAATCAGTTTATCGGTAAACTTCAGCTTGGCCTTCAGTCTTAATATTTGGGGGAATAGAACCTGAGATAGACGACTTACATCCCATTTTCTATCGAATCCTAAGAACCATGGATATTTTGGCGTAAAAACCTAAAGCAATTGAACGCAAAGACGATATAATTATTAGTTATCCTTTTGGTTGGCATATGTGTTTTGAATCTAGGTTTGAAGTTTAAGGATGATTTAAGCCAACGGGGACGGGTATTTTTAAGTTGTTTTAATAGCTTGTTTTTTATAAATAAAAATAGAGACAGGGAGTCATCAATGAGTGAAGAGTCATTCACCCAGAAACGTGAGTATTACCGCCTGAAGTATCCCAAAAAGGCGCGCCCGGTGATACGAATCAAAGATGAACTTTTTCATGTCAGTGAAGTTTCTGAAAAAGGCGTGCGCTTGATGATGAGTAACATCATCCCGGTCTATCGAGGCTACTCCATGGCAGGCACTTTATGGTTGCATGGTAATAACAGCATTGATATTCGTGGTTCTGTATTGAGACAAGAAGGCGATGAAGTGATCGTTCTGTTATCACAAGGCCCGAGTTTCAAAGATATGGTGGCTGAACAACGATACATTAGGCAAAGGTACCCGGTTTTCTTCGCGAACCTTAGAGTGGCATAAGCAAAGCATCTAAACGCCTAAACCCCAAGTAACTCATGGTTATCTGATATAAAAAGCCCAGCACTTTGACGAGTGCTGGGCTTTGTCATCTATATGAACAAAATGAACAAACTACTTCTAAAGACAAACTGTCTCTAAGGACAAACTAACAAGTTTGCTTCGTCTTATAGCTCGTCGACTGTTGCCCAAACCGCTGCTAGCATGTCGTGACCAAATGCAACACTGCGCTCTGGAGACCAACCGTACAGTTCGTCAGCGTGGCTGATGTGATCTTTAAATGGCATCTCGACAGTGTATGCCAAACACTTGAACTGTTCGCCGATCCAGTTTGTGCCGACGGTCATATTTGCTTTGCCCGGTTCGTCTTTATCGTAACCAAATTCATCTTGGAACTCTGGCGTGATAGTCAGAAGAGCTTGCTTGAAGTGATTCTCTAGTTTTGCAATGCGCTCGTTGTATGAAGGTGTGCCTTCGCTACCAGCAACAAAGTTATATGGGATTGCTTCGTCGCCGTGAATGTCTAGACAAAGGTCAACGCCAGTTTCTAGCATGCGCTCGCGAACAAGGAAAACCTCAGGGCTGCGTTCCATAGAAGGTGACTGCCATTCACGGTTTAGGTTGACGCCAATACCGTTAGTGCGTAGGTGACCACGGATGCTGCCGTCTGGGTTCATGTTAGGTACAACGCGGAATACAACGCTGTCTAGAAGTGAACGACCAACTGTGTCTGTTTCATCAAGCAAGCGTTGTAGCAGACCTTCGATCAGCCATTCAGCCATGGTCTCGCCCGGATGTTGGCGACCAATAACCCAGATGTTTTTCTTCTCTGCACTTGGCTCACCGATGGTTAGCAAAGTGATGTCGTTGTTATCTAACGTATGGCCCAGAGTTTCTAGCTTACAAGCAGGGTGCGTTTGAGCACTGTGCAAGAGATCTTGATGACGATCGTATGAATACGGTGCGAAGTACGCGAAGTACATTGAATCGTGTTCAGGAATGATATCAAAGCTTAAAGTGTCGCCATCGAATTGAGATGGAATGCGGAACCACTCTTCACGGTCATACGATGCAACCACATCATAATCTTTCCAGCCTTCAGGGTAGGCAGATGTTGCCAATTGGCCGATTTCAAAGTGGTGAGCTTGTTGAGCTTCACTTTCTAAGCGGAAATGAAACCATTGTGCGATTTCAGTTTGATTATCCGCTGGAATAGTTAGTTGAATGTTTTGTGGTGAATCTGCTGAAACGACGTGAATGTTGCCGCTTTCGAAGTTGCTGAAAATTTTCATTGTAGTTTTTATCTCGTAGTTGAGTTGCCGTAAGATTAGCACACTTTTTTTCGAGCAAACCACTAACTAAATCGTAATGAGATGTTATTTCAGCTATCTGTTTTTTAGCTGCCTACTTTTAAATCGACAGCTATTTAACGGTTAACTTTGAGCTATCGACGTTGGCAAGTCGTGCAACCACGACAGGCAGAGCGTGTATAGCGATCGAGTTTACTGCGTTGCACCTTACAGTACGCATTTTTCAGCGCTCTTCTTCCAGCAAACCAATCATCCGGCTTTGACAGGATCAGATAACCATTGAAGCGCTTCACAAGCTCGGTTCTATTTTGGTGGATGAACTTGCTATCAAAGCCTATTTCGAAGTAATCAAGCGCTTGTTCAATCGAAGTAAAGCTCGCTATTTTTTGTTGGAACTCTGTTTGGCTCATGGGGAGTTTGTTTGTGAACTGGTGGCAACTATTGTACCGAGTTCACGATTTATTTTATTGATTTTAGTTATGACTTACCAGGGGTTGAACCGTAGGCTTTCTTAACATGAAGTGATCTTTTTAACTCTTTGAGGATTATAGATAAAGTACTAACGAACAGTGACAACTACCCAACCAGATAGAGGAATCAATGAATCGAATCAATCCAAAGAAACTACTTCGCAGTAAATGGACGGCCGTTAGCCCAGTAAAGAAAGAAAAGCACTTTATGATCACTGAGGTCGAATTCGAAGAAGGGGAGGTCATTCGTTGCTTAATAGAAGCGGTGATGACGAAACGAGAAGAAGACATTAACTGGCGCGATCTAACCGATAAGGATCATTGGCTTCCTGGTTGGAAATAAGTGTATCAAGTCGAGGCGATCTGCTTGATACACTTGTATTAATTACCCGACGCAGCAAGCCCTTGCCAGTATTTAAGGCCTTCTAACACACCCTCTGCATGTGTTGCTCTGCTGGTGTATACATTATCTCGATCGGACAGGTGAGCGATCTCAGGGTAATGATTCGCGACCAATATTGAATTTACGCCATCTATGGTTAGCATCGAGGTGTCGTTCGCTGAGTCGCCAGCCACGCATACCTCTTCAATGCTTAACTGATGTTGTTTAAGTAGATGATGAATCGCTGTGGCCTTGTTGACCCCCTTAGGCGTGATATCTAAGTACCAATCGTGGGAATAAGTAAGGTGTACATCTAAACCGTGTGATTCCAGACGAGATACGATCAGCTCATGTTGAGGCTCTGAGAGTTTTCCTTCGAAAGTGATCTTGTAGTCCCCTTGATGGCTCTCTAAGCGCTCTCCCATGAAATCGAGCGATGCAAGTGCAGACTCAACCTTTGACTTGTTCCAAGATGCTTCTAATTGATTGTGCCAGGTGTGATCCGGCGTTTGGGAGTGCTCGTGATGAATTCTCGTGCCTACGTCGCTGATAATCGTGTGTGGTTTCGGGTAGTTGTCAGAAGCTAAACCCACACGAATTGAGGGCAGTGTTCTACCTGTCGCGATGATAAAGCGGATAGCCGGTTGCTTTGTTAAGTAGTTAAACAACTGATCAACCCCATGAGACGAGCCGCCATCAAGCGTGCCATCAAAGTCACACACCAGCATTTTTATCATTCTAATACCTGTCCTTTTATCCGTCCGAAAGAGTGCCCAACCTTTAGATAAAGAATGGAACAGCAATGTGTACTCTACAAGTTGTCTTTCGGCCTGGGTAATCGACTTTTGACAGTTTGCAGCAAGTATCACAGTTGGTGTTATGTCTTCTATATCGGAGATGAAGGTATCAATCCGATCTGTGCCTAATTGGACGGACTCTATCCAGATTGCCCTTCATATGTGTGTAAAAGTCATTGGGAGTGCGCGCCTCGTAATGGTGTTAATTTACCAGTCTTGGTGGCGTTTAAACTCTCTTAATTGGTTTGTATTCGAATTATTTGTACACGAACTATTTGTGCATATTCTTGGTCTATTTAGCCTATTAATTGTTCTGATGTGAAATAAATATTCAATAATCTATCTGTAAGTAATACATAATGCCGCAGGTGTTGAGTGTGATTTAAACTTCTTTATTATCAATATTTTGCTTTGTATGGGCTTGATATTTGACCTTTGTTTGGGCTGGGGTTTTAACGGTTTTTCATCGGCTTTACAGAACGATGCCCCTTGATTTGCATGGGTTAATTGCTTAGAGTGCTAATCGTTTTTCGGGTTTAAATAACCGTTTTTAAGTTTAAATAATCGGTTTTGAGTTTAAATAACTATTAGTTTAGATAACTAAGAAAGGATTAGATTACATGGATCCCATACTGGAAGTTAAGGGACTGTACAAGGTGTTTGGTGAAGATACCGACCGTGCTTTTACAATGATTAATGAAGGCGCGAACAAAGATAAAGTTTTCGAAGAAACAGGGTTAACGATCGGCGTTAACGATGTTTCTCTTAGCATTCAAGAAGGCGAGATTTTCGTCATAATGGGACTGTCAGGATCTGGCAAATCAACCCTAGTACGCCTTCTTAACCGCTTGATTGAACCTACCAAAGGTAATGTGCTTCTTCGAGGCAAAGACATTGCCCACACCTCAGAAGATGAGCTCCGCGAAGTCCGTCGCAACAACATCTCCATGGTTTTCCAAAACTTCGCATTGATGCCTCACATGACAGTGATTGAAAACGCCGCGTTTGGTCTTGAACTAGCGGGTGTTGAAGTCGATAAGAGAAAACAGTCAGCATTTGAAGCGTTGGAACGAGTCGGTCTCGGGCCGTATTCAGAATCTTACCCTGATGAATTGTCTGGCGGTATGAAGCAGCGTGTTGGTTTGGCTCGTGCTCTAGCATGTGACCCTGATATTCTGTTAATGGACGAAGCGTTTTCTGCACTCGATCCTTTGATTCGTACTGAAATGCAAGATGAGCTTATTCGCCTTCAAAATGACGATAAACGAACCATTGTTTTCATCTCCCATGATTTGGATGAAGCGATGCGAATCGGTGACCGTATTGCCATTATGCAAAACGGTGAGGTGGTTCAAGTGGGTACCCCAGACGAAATTCTTAACAACCCAGCGAACGATTATGTCGAAGCTTTCTTCCGCGGTGTGAATGTAGCAAGTGTTCTTACGGTGAAAGACATTGCACGTAAGAAGCCAGCTGCGGTATTTAAAAAATCAGAACATGACGGCCCAGCGTCCGCTCTACAAATCTTGATGGATAACGACCGTGAATACGGCATTGTTGTTGAGAAAAGCAGTCGTTACTCCGGCATTGTCTCTGTTGATTCCCTTCGTAAAGCACACAAAGAGAACAAATCACTCGTCAGTGCGCAGCTCGATGATGGCCTAACGCTGAACCCTGATTTACCAATCAACGATGTGCTTGGCCTTGTTGGCGGTGTGCCTTACTCCGTTCCTGTTGTGGATGAGCAAGGTAATTACTTTGGCGTGGTAACTAAGTCACGACTGTTACAAACATTGGATAAGGGGTAGATCATGTCGTCTGAACAAACAAATAATGACCCATGGTCTCAATCAGCTCCAGCAGCTCAGCCATCAAGTGATCCTTGGGGTCAAGCAGCTGATACCTCACCATCAGCAGATTGGTTAAGCAGCGAAACAGTCGAAACGACACCTTTTGATCCACTTAACCCTTTTGCAGAAGCAGTTTTGCCCGTCGACACTTGGGTAGAGTCTGGACTGAATTGGTTAGTTGAGCACGGACGTCCATTGTTTCAAGCAATCCGTGTGCCTATCGATTTTATTCTAAGTTCATTTGAAACGGCGTTGGTGTCGACACCTGCACCATTCATGTTGATCATCTTGTTTTTAGTTGCATGGCAGTTTTCAAACCTGAAGCTTGGTTTGGCTACAGCCGTTTCTTTGACTTTTATTGGTTTGATTGGCGCTTGGTCTGAAGCGATGACCACGCTTTCACTGGTCATGACATCGGTATTCTTCTGTCTGCTGATCGGCTTACCCATGGGGATATGGCTCGCCCGCAGCAATACCGCGGCTAAATTCGTACGCCCAATTCTCGACGCCATGCAAACGACGCCAGCCTTCGTTTATCTTGTACCCATCGTAATGTTGTTTGGTATCGGTAACGTTCCGGGTGTGGTGGTGACGATCATATTCGCACTTCCTCCTGTTGTACGTTTGACTATCTTGGGTATTCAGCAAGTACCGGAAGAGTTGATCGAAGCGGGTCACTCATTCGGCGCCAGCAAAAAGCAGATGCTTTACCGAATTCAACTACCACTTGCACTGCCAACCATCATGGCGGGCGTGAACCAAACACTGATGCTGTCGCTATCGATGGTGGTTATCGCATCAATGATCGCAGTAGGTGGATTAGGTCAAATGGTACTGAGAGGTATTGGCCGACTGGATATGGGATTGGCCGCTGTTGGTGGCCTAGGCATTGTTATTCTTGCAATCCTACTTGACCGCATTACCCAAGTTCTTGGGGTAAATGCAGGTAATACAAAATTACGCTGGTATCACATGGGGCCTGTTTCCCTTGTGCTAAAAGCTTTAAATCGCGGTAAACAATCAGAACTACAACTAAGGAAAAACACCAATGAATAATTCATGGAAGAGTAAGCTAGCCGTTAGCATCGTTTCGACACTGGCTGTATCAACGAACGTGTGGGCTGCAAGCTTACCGGGTGAAGGTGTATCAGTTCAGCCCGTTCAATCTTCAGTTGCTGAAGAAACGTTCCAAACACTGATTGTTAACCGTGCTTTAGAAGAGCTTGGTTACGATGTGAAATCAACGCAAGAAGTGGACTATAACGTAGCTTACACTTCTATCGCAAAAGGTGACGCAACGTTCCTAACAGTAGGTTGGTTCCCACTACACGCTGACAAATACAAAATGGCGGGTGGCGATGACAAATTCTACCGTGAAGGCCAGTATGTAAGTGGTGCCGCTCAAGGTTACCTTATTGATAAGAAAACCGCTGAAAAGTACAACATCACTAACATTGGTCAATTGACTGATCCAAAAATCGCTAAGCTGTTTGATGCTGATGGTGATGGCAAAGCAGACCTGACGGGCTGTAACCCTGGTTGGGGTTGTGAGATGGTCATCGAACACCAAATCTCTGCATTCAAATTGGACGATACCGTTACTCACAACCAAGGTAACTATGCAGCGATCATCGCAGATACGATTTCACGTTACCAAAAGGGCGAGTCAGTTCTTTACTACACGTGGACACCTTATTGGGTAAGTGGTGTATTGGTTCCTAACGAAGACGTAGTTTGGTTAGAAGTTCCATTCTCTTCACTTCCGGGTGATCGTGCGAATGTTGATACTACTTTGTCTAACGGTAAGAACTACGGCTTCGAAATGAACTCGATGCGTATTATTGCGAACAAAGAGTTTGCTAAGAACAACCCATCTGCGGCGAAGCTTTTTGAAATCATCAAACTTAACATCAATGATGTAAGTGCTCAGAACATGATGATGAGTAAAGGTAAGAACAGCTCGGCTGATATCGAAGCGCACGTAAACGGTTGGATCAAAGCGAACCGAAATACGTTTGATGCTTGGATTACAGAAGCGAAGAAAGCGGCACTATAACGGTTGTTTTTCGTAAGCAGTCGATAACAGGCTGGAATAAAAAGAGAAGGCCGGTAGTCTGATTCAGACTACCGGCCTTTGTTTTTCTAGCGACATAACTATTTTTTAGCGACATAACTACTGTTATCGCATTATTTTTTAAAGCGGCTTGTTCTTTTAAAAGCGAGTAGGCTAGCGTTCGCCTTGAACCTCAAAGTCATCGCTGATTAAACGAGCGCAACCATCGGCTTCTAGTGCCCAGTGCTCACGATGCACAACACCAAACGCTTTGTTCATTGTCCAACTAGCCGTCAAAATGTAGCCGCCTTCTGGGTGCTCTTCCCACGTAACGTCTGTGTAATCAACGTCTTTGAAACCTTGGTCGATGATGTTTTGCCAAAATGCTTGAATCGCTTCACGACCTTCAAAAGTACCAAATGGACGCGCTTCCATTACACAGCTTTCAGCATATTGATCTGCACAACCTTTCGCATCTTGGCTGTTGAATGCTTTCTGCCATGCGTTAATGCCTTGCTTACATGCTTCTAAAATTTGGTTGTTTAACATTGTCTTTCTCCATATCAGTCTTCTTTCAAACACTGTGTCTTTGATTTGGTTATCTCGATAAGTTGGATTCAGTTTAGCCTTGGAAATTAAATTGAAAAACAGAGATAATAGAAAATACTGTGTGTAAAAAGAGAACAATAAGATGAGTAAGCTAAAGCAGATGTCGATTTTCGCTCACATCGTAGAGCAGGGCTCAGTATCAGCTGCGGCTGAAAAGCTTGAGTTATCCAAGTCCGTCGTCAGTCAGCACCTCAAAATTCTGGAACAAGAACTAGGTGCTTCACTTCTCAAACGCACAACACGGAGGCAATCTCTGACCAGTATGGGTGAGCGTTTTTATTTAAGCTGCAAAGACATCAACGTGATTGCTGACTCGGCTTGGGATATGGCCAAAGCTGAGCTAGAAGAGCCACAAGGTCGGATTCGTATTACTGCACCGAATGCGTTGATGGATTTATTGGTCGCGCCTGTTATTGCAGACTTGATGAAGCAATACCCGAAGTTAAAACCAGAGCTGATCAGCGATGATCAGCACTTAGATTTCATGGAACACGATATTGATCTCGCAGTACGAGTGGGCAGTTCTCGTGACAGCAACCTAAAGCAGAAACGCTTGGGCGAGTTTAAAGACGTGTTGTGTGGCGTTGAAAGCATGCGTTCTCGTGAGCTTGAATCTATCCCTTACATTGCTAACTCATGGCAAGGTAAGCAAGTCTCTCATCGCTTTACTTCTCAAACAGATCAAGACTTTATTTACCAACAACAAGCAAGCTGCACTACGAACTCCTTTCATAGTTGTCTCGCGTTGATCAAATTTGGCGTTGGCATTGGTGTGATCCCAGACTTCTATCTTCATCAACTATCAAATGAAGTGGTCGATCTCTTACCAAGTTTTCAACTACCCACTAACACGGTTTATGCGTTGAACTCATTCGCCTCAAACACACCGATTGCCATCAAACTGTGCGTTCAAGCGTTAGAAGAGAAGCTCAAACAGAACTTTGTTTAAAACCAATTCGATAAGTTAGTGATTTAGTAAAGAGGCTTAAAACCAAACTTGCCTAATAGATTGCTCAAGAGTGAAGATACAAAAACATAAAGACACTAAAAAGCCCGAGTATAAACTCGGGCTTTGAATGGTTTTCTTTATAACTTATGAGGAGCTAGATTGCCTGACGAAGTTGGAAGTAACGTCCTTCTTCGTTTAACAGCGATTCATGAGAGCCGTGTTCTACAATCTCGCCTTGTTCAATTAGAACGATAGAATCCATCGCTTCCAGACCAATCAAACGGTGCGTAATGAAGATAACCGTCTTGCCTTCAAAGTGCTTCTCGAACAGTGCCATGATACTGTGTTCTGTTTGCTTATCTAAGCCTTCTGTTGGCTCATCTAGAAGCAGGATAGGGGCATCATGAAGAATGGCACGTGCGATACCAATACGGCGCTTCTCACCACCAGACAGTTGACGACCACCGTCACCCAACCAGCTATCAAGACCATCATTCTCAAGCAGCTTTTCTAGACCAACGTCTTTAAGGATGTTAGCTAGGTGCTCATCGTTGGCATCTGGTTTCGCAATCAACAAGTTGTCGCGTAGGCTGCCATTCAAGATGTCGACACGCTGGCTTACCACACTGATTGATTCACGAAGCTGTGATTCATTCCACTGCGTCAGTTCAATACCCGCGATTGAGATGTAGCCCTTTTTAGGATCCCAGTAGCGAGTCAGAAGCTGAATCAGAGTCGATTTACCTGAACCCGTTTGACCCACAATCGCAACCTTGTTCGTTGCCGGAATTGTTAGCTCAACAGCGTTCAGAACACTGCGCTCAGAATCAGGGTAGTTGAACGTCACGTTTGAGAACGTAATATCAAGTGGCTTATTGATGTCGAGCTTCTCTTCAGCAAACTGAACTTCAGGCTCCGACAGAATCACTTCGTTCAAGCGACGAGCAGAAGACAGAGTTTGACCTAAATGCTGGAACGCGCCTGTGATAGGCATCAGCAGTTCAAAACTTGCCATAGTAGCGAACGCCATTAGCGCGATGAACGGGTCTGGTGCATTGCCACCCACGCCGTCAGCCGCAAGCCAAAGCATAAGAACCAACGTCAAACCGTTGAACAGCATTAGTGCAGCTGACGCCATACCAGTTAGGTTAGCATTCACAAACTGATTCGCCATCAGCTTGTGTTGCGTTTCTAGAATCGCATTACGGTACCGCTCTTCAGCACCGAACAGAGTCAGTTCGCTGTAGCCTTCAACCCAATCTAGCGTAGTCACACGAAGGTCAGCTTTGTTCTGTGTCAGCTCACCGCCGTTACGCTTGCCCAGCTTGTAGAACAAGATTGGCCAAACCAACAGCATGATCAGAAGGATAGAACCTAAGATCAAACCAAGCGAACTATCGAACCACATTAAGAATAGAGTCAGGAAGAAAATCCCAAACACACCCACCGTCACAGGGCTTACTAAACGTAAGTACACGTGATCCATCGCGTCGACATCAGCAACCAAACGGTTCAGTAGATCGGCGTCACGAAGGTTTGAGATACGACCTGGGATCAGCGGAGCCAGCTTCTTGAAGAAAAAGATACGTAAATCAGTTAACAGTTTGAATGTTGCATTGTGGCTGACAACACGTTCACCCCAACGACCCGCAGTACGGCTCATTGCCAAACCACGTACACCACCACCCGGTAGCATGTAGTTGAAGGTTTCACGTGCAATCGTAAGGCCTGCAACCGCAGAAGCTGAAATGAACCAGCCTGATAGCGTTAACAAGCCGATAGAAGCCGACAGAGTAGCAAAAGCCAATAGCATGCCTAGCGATAGGCCAAACCAATGCTTTTTATAGAGTTTCAGGTAAGGCAGTAAATCACGCATCTAAATTACCCTTATTATCTTGTTGAGCTAAGTTCGCGTTCAGCATCTCTTCAAACAAACCACCCGCAGTCGAAAGCTGAGAGTAATGACCTTGTTCAACCAGACCGCCATCACGCATCACCAGAATATTATCGACTGATTTAAGAGGTGCGAGTTGGTGCGTTACAAGCAGGGCAGTGCGGCTTTCAATATTGCTATTGATGCCTTTCATCACTAACTGTTCGCTACGAGTATCTAGGCTGGCAGTGGGTTCATCTAACAACCAGAACTGGCCATCTTGAATCATTGCGCGAGCTAGTGCCAAACGCTGAGATTGACCAACAGACAGGCCGCCAGAGCGATCAGAAATCATGTAATCCAAGCCGTGTTCGTTAACGAAATCGCTAGCAAATGATTGCTCAAGTGCATTCTCGACAACTTGGTCAGCAATATCGTGCTTACCCAGGGTGACGTTGTCACGAATGCTGCCGTGCAACAACAATGGGTTTTGACCCACCCAGCTAATGGTTTTACGCCAAGAGGCTAAGTCTAAGTCACGCAGTTCAATGCCATTGATTTTCAAGCTTCCTTCATAAGGCATGAAACCAAGGATGGCATTGATCAAACTTGTTTTACCCGCACCACTTGGGCCAACTAACGCAGTCGATTGGCGAGTGTTAAGTGCGAACGAGATAGGACCAACCAATTGAACGCCTTCAGGGCTTAACACTTTTAGGTCGCTAGCTTCAATATTGATGCCTTGAGCCGGATCGAGCTGAGTGTCGCCTGATTTAACCTTAGTGATGTCGGTTTCTAAGAACTCGACAATACTTTCGGCTGCGCCAACCGCTTGTTGCTTCGCGTGGTAGAAAGTACCTAAGTCACGCAGAGGTTGGTAAAACTCTGGCGCCAAGATAAGGATGAACAAACCTGCGAATAGAGTAATGCCAACACCGTAGTGACCGAAGTTCAGTTCACCGATGTAAGTGAAACCAAAGTAAACCGCGGTCATCGCGATAGAGATCGACGTGAAGAACTCAAGTACCGCAGAAGACAAGAAAGCGATTTTCAACACATCCATGGTGCGCGTTCTGAACACTTCAGATGCACCTTTAAGTACTTCTGTTTCAGCGTTGGTGCGATCAAATAGACGAATGGTTGTCATTGACTGCAAACGGTCGTAAAAGTGACCTGAAAGACGCTGCAGCGCTTTGAAGTTTTTACGGTTTGCATCGGCCGCTTTCATACCAACAAGTGCCATGAACATCGGCACCAGTGGAGCCGTAATCAAGAAGATCAGTCCTGCTGCCCAGTTTATTGGGAACACCACAACCAAAATAATGAATGGAATCATTACCGATAAAGACATCTGAGGAAGGTAACGAGAGAAGAAGTCTTGCATGTCTTCTACTTGTTCTAACAACAGCGTTGCCCACGTACCGGCAGGTTTACCTTTAATGTAAGCAGGGCCTAACTCACGTAATTTATCTAGGATGAGTTGCCTGATGTAGACGCGGATTTGTTCACCACAGCGATAACCTGCGATTTCACGTCCCCATGTACAGCCAGCACGGCCAACGACCGATAATGCCAAGCCTGCGAAATGACCAACCAGTTCAGATTTATCGACATTCTCGATGATCAGCTGGTGAAGAATAGAGGCGAGAAGAGCTGCTTGAGCAATTAAAAACACGCTTGAAAGTACGCCAAGGCTAATCGCAATCATAAGCCAGCGTTTCGCTAACTTACTCTGTTGCTTAAGCCACTTGTTCAAGCTGCGTTGTTTTTTCTTATCCATTATGAAGGCTTAATGATAATTATTATTTGTTGAGGGCGGCTAGTATACAAAAGAAAGCCCAGTGGATATACCACTGGGCTCTAGGGATTTACAACAAAATGTGATGACGCCCTGCATCTACTGAGGCGAGAGCACCGATAATCAAATCTGCAATCTCAGATTTACTTATCGTTAAGGCCATCTAGGAAGCGCTCAGCATCCAGTGCAGCCATACAACCTGTACCAGCAGAAGTGATTGCTTGGCGGTAGTTGTGGTCCATTACATCACCTGCAGCGAACACGCCTGGGATGCTGGTTTGTGTTGCGTTACCTTCAAGACCAGACTGTACGATGATGTAATCATCTTTCATGTCGACTTGGCCTTTGAAAATTTCAGTGTTTGGTTGGTGACCGATAGCAATGAATGCGCCCATTACTTCGATATCTTCCGTTTTGTCAGACTGAGTATCTTTAATGCGAACGCCAGTTACGCCCATATCGTCGCCTAGAACTTCGTCTAGCGTGCGATCAGTGTGAAGAACAATGTTGCCGTTCTCTACTTTGTCCATTAAACGTTTCACTAGGATCTTTTCAGCGCGGAACGTGTCACGACGGTGAACTAAGTGAACTTCAGACGCGATGTTAGACAGGTAAAGTGCTTCTTCAACAGCGGTGTTACCACCACCCACAACTGCAACTTTCTGGTTGCGGTAGAAGAAACCATCACACGTTGCACAAGCAGAAACGCCACGGCCTTTGAATGCTTCTTCAGAATCTAAACCTAGGTACTTAGCCGATGCACCCGTTGAGATGATCAATGCATCACACGTGTACTCGCCAGAATCGCCTTTAAGGCGGAAAGGGCGGTTTGATAGATCGACTTCGTTAATGTGGTCGAACAGGATCTCTGTTTCAAAGCGCTCTGCGTGCTCTTTCATGCGATCCATCAGTGCTGGACCCGTTAAACCTTCAGCATCACCCGGCCAGTTTTCCACTTCTGTTGTGGTTGTAAGCTGACCACCTTGCTGCATACCGGTAACCAGTACTGGGTTTAGGTTTGCACGAGCAGCGTAAACTGCAGCTGTATAGCCAGCAGGGCCAGAACCAAGAATCAATAAATTACAGTGCTTTACGTCGCTCATGAGGACTCCGAAATTGAAATTGTTTTTATTTATAATCGCTTAGGATTGTATGGAAAATATGGAGGCAATAAAAGGTTAAACAAGGGCTGAAGTGTAATTAATCGTTATAGTTTATTATTGTCAGCTCTGCTCGCACCAATACAACGGTGGTTTGACACCCAATGAGTCAGAAGATTGTTCTGGTTAAATTCTAAGATCGTAGTCAATATTAGTGGGCCACTACAGATATAGCCGTGACCACTGAAGTTGCTTGATTTTAGCCAAAATCAAGATCATGCTCGGTGACATGAAAATAACTCTATCCAATGAATAAAAAATTATGTTGATTAACCAACACGATACAACTCGCGATGGTATCAAAGCTGTATTCAATGCTAGTAACGGTTAGAGTCCTGAAGGAATTGCCGATGCACTGCTTACCCATGAAACAACGGTTAGACAGCATCTCAAAGACAATTCACTATCGAAGAAGCTCAAGCCTAAAAATGGTGGTTCAAGAAGTTACTTATCTGAGCAACAACCCCAAAGCTTGATTTGACACCTAACCGTGGGTACATATCATCATACGTAGAAGATTATTGCTCATGTTTTAACTGCTTATCGCGTGCAATATAGTGTTGTCGGGATGAATAAATGGTATCAGTTACAAAATGCCGAAAGGCGTGCCTCATAAGCTTGATGAAAATAAACAGAAAGCATTTATTGAGGCTTATGAAGTGCTCAAACCATCACCTTCAAGTTGATTTGACTGGTACTTCCACAAGTGGGGCTTGTGAAAGTACCAGTCAATATTGGTTACGGTTGTATTGGTGGAGGTGCTTGGAATAAATCATCAAGTGAATAGCGTTCAACAACTGTGACAAAAACGTAATCCGGTTTCCATTCTTGAATTAACTGTTCGAGCGCTTGTGTACCTAAAAGTTTACTCCAGTTTTGCTTCAAGATATGGCTAAAGGTAGCTGTCATATAAGGAGCTAAAGCGTTCCCGTATGAATCACTTAACCATAATACTTTTTTGTTATTGAGTGCCTTTGGTGTTGTGATTAAGTACAGGTCATCCCTATGCCCATATAATGGTGCTGTGCCTTTGTATACCACCGAATCTTTGTTGTAATCACTTATGATATGACTTAACTGTAAATTGTTTGCTTCTGTTATTGGATTAGGATCAGAATATAGACTGCCAACTCGGAGAAATCTTGTAAGGTCACCATGGATATATGAATCATTCCGTATGACATTACTCCAATTAAGAGGAGGTAAAACTAGGCCTTCATTATTGATTCGTAACATAAACTCATTGAAAGCAACTCCCGCACCGTAATAATTCCAATGCGTATCAGTCTTGTAGTATAAATCTTGAGTATTTATAACGTCAGATATTGTATGCCTGATGTCGATGTAGATATCATTGTCATACAGCGTATGCGATATCGATTCGCTACTGGTTTTTGCCCATAGAGGTAGATATTCGTTGTAAATTGTACTCTTATTTGGCCCGACTAATATTTTATAGTCTGTAACACCGTTCTTTTGAAAGTACTTTTTCCAGAGTGTCTGTGATTCTATGATTACTGATGAGCGTTCCTGAACTTCTACAGTTTGAAAGCCTGTACGGTAAGCTGAAATTGTTTTTTGGTGGTCATCGCCTAAAAAGAACCACCCATCTTTCCCAACAACAACGGAGTTAGGTTTGATGCTTACCCCTAGAGGAACTAAATATGGGTTTATTTTCCCTTCAATAACATCAAGTGAATAAAGGAACTTTGTATTAGTTAGATTTTCCTTTGTAAATCCACCTGAAAAAATATTTACAATCGGCAGTATTGATAAAATAACACTGATTAATAAGAAAAATATTTTAATGTTGACTCTATTGTTCAATGAGATTTTCCTTATTAAAAGTTGAAATATAGAAACACACTTGAAGATGAGCTTCTGATAATGTAAATGGATGCTGCAAACAAAAAGGCCGCTGAAATCATTTTTCCGATCCCAACACCTCTTTGTATCAATTCATATGAATTAGTTTTAGACAATAGATAAAAAGAAAAAGAGATGGTAGAGAATGGGATTGCATTTACGGCTACCATATTAGGAAGAATACCAAATAGAAGGTCAAAATTAGTGCCAATCCATGACAATTTGTTAGAAGGTATTCCCTCTATTGGTTTGTCGATTAGATTGAGCCCGATCATACTAGATAATAGGTTTACGGCGGTTGTAAGGTTTTCCGCCCTAAAAAAGACCCATGTCATATTGATGAATATAAACGTTGTCAGCCAAGCTAACCATGTTGGCATGTTTCCGCCAACAGATTTCCATATTCTGTGCAATACGAGAGCCATGCCATGTAACGCTCCCCAGATAACAAACATCCAGCTAGCACCATGCCATAACCCACCAATTAGAAATGTAATGAAAAGGTTGCTGTAAGTCGTTAGTTCTTTTTTCTTACTCCCACCAAGAGGGATGTAAATGTAATCCTTAAGGAACCTTCCTAATGTTATGTGCCATCTACGCCAAAAGTCTTGGATATCTAATGATTTATAAGGCGAGTTAAAGTTGATTGGTAGCTTTATATTAAATAGCAACGCAGCACCCATCGCCATATCGCAGTAACCACTGAAGTCAAAGTACAACTGAAAAGAGTAGCTCAAGCTCGTTAGCCAAGCTTCGTAGAATGATAATGTCGCGGAGTTATAGAACCCTGCATCAGCCCATATAGAAAATGTATCAGCTATGGCAATTTTCTTAAATAAGCCGATAGAAAATATAAATAAACCAAGCGAGATGTTTTTTCTTCTAGGAGCAAGATTCCATTTTGAATTAAATTGCGGCATCATTTCTTTATGATGAACTATCGGACCCGCAATTAATTGTGGGAAAAAAGTCACAAATAGCGAGTAGTTCAAGAGGTCATATTCTTTAGTTTCTTTTCTGTAGCTGTCAACTAAGTACGCTATTTGCTGAAATGTGAAAAAACTAATAGCGAGTGGAAGAGCGATGTTAGTATTTTCCAATGGCTGGGATAATAATAAATTCACATTCCCAATAATAAAGTTGGTGTACTTAAAGTAGCCAAGTAAAGCTATGTTTGTTATCACTCCAAAAGCCAAAAGAGACGACTTTTTAATGCCTTTATCTTTCTTGATTAGATGACTTCCTAAAGCAAAGTTGAATGCCAACGAGCCGAGAATTATGGGAAGGTAGGATGGCTCCCATCTAGCATAAAATATAAGACTAGCAACCACTAACCACATCTTCGCACAAGTATATAGTCGATACTTTGCTAGTATGAAATATATACAAAAGCAGATGGGTAAAAAGATGAATATGAAATTTATAGAACTGAATAGCATAGGGACGTTACAAGGTGATAATCGAACTGGGAATGATACACTACTTGAGCTGTACGTCTTTAATTTTTTGTATATAAACGTTCTCGGACGATCTCTAAATCAACCACCAGAATGAAACGCGGTTCTAAGATCGCAT
Organism: Vibrio sp. 10N.222.54.E6; assembly: GCF_041473955.1. Lineage (NCBI taxonomy): Bacteria > Pseudomonadati > Pseudomonadota > Gammaproteobacteria > Vibrionales > Vibrionaceae > Vibrio > Vibrio sp. 10N.222.54.E6. The sequence goes on from NZ_JBFRTD010000017.1 coordinate 229,205, forward strand.
GATTTTGGTGTGGAGTGCGAACAGGGCCTGAGCGTCCAATTCCATAACTAATTTTATTGTCATTGCCTAATTTTTATTTTTCTGTAGTTAGTGGATTTTTGACGTGCAAATAACAGTCCAGGTACGCTATATGGAGCGGGCATAATCTCAACATCCTCTCGACCTTTTTTGATGGTGGTAAGCGATTACCACACATTAAAGTTATAGGAACAAAAGCTCGTACCTACACGATTGAAGCGGTGTTTGTTGGTTCCACTTATCTAGTCGATGTTAATGCCCTCATAAATAACTTTGATGTCGAGCCTAAACCTGATCGCGAATTTACTATTCTTGGCTTAGGTTAGCAATGATGCAATCCGAAGTATCAACATACTGTGAACAAAAATTTTATTAGCCTTAACATATCACCATATTTACTACACGAGTGTTCGCACTAAAGCATAGACTCGTTTTATATTGAGCTTTACAAGAACCAGAGACTCTTCTAGTGAAAGGGTTGATGTATCTGAGTTAAATAAAATTTAAGATTGTGTCTTGAGCGCATTTAACGACAAATTTGAAGAACTAAAAAGATAAGGAATTAAGGTGGAATACCTAAATGTAATGCTAGCGAAAAAACACAAATTGATTTAAGGGCGGCCGAGTTCCCCCCGAACTCGACCTGTTCCAGACGCGTAAGCAAAGGCGTTTGGTTTCTGGCTTACTGATAAATTAACCAATTTCAGTTTGTTGTGTAAATAATCAATAGTTTGGCAACTGATAGGTAGATCGTATTTCGATGTGCAAATCATAGAAATGAATGTGGCAACCGTGGTGCCTGAGTTCATGCAAGGAGGCTGGCGTATTGAAGTGAAAGGGCCGACACAATATGAAACTTGTCTTTCTAGTTAATAATATCGTTATTATTTAAATTGTAGGTATTTATAACTGGTTAGTGGAGTGTGCTAGTTTTAAGAGTTGGTCATCTTTTATTCTGGTGTTATACACTGCTTTTTATTTCTAGATTGGATTTAGTGTCTGAATTATTAAATCTGACGGGATAAATGATTGTTTAATGTTGATTTGGCAAGATCTTCAAGTATCCTTTATGTAAATAAAACGTTAAATATCGAAAGTTAATTAACAATCATTAAGGAGTCGATGATGTTACATGCTCACGAAAATACCCTACATATTACCCACCTCAGTAACCATGCAGTTAAGGAGTTGTCACCTTCATTCTCTAAGCTACCAAGCACAGAGCATGCAGATGGCCAGTTCCGATTGAGAAGGTACTCAGTGGTTGAATTCAGTAATGGACAAGTCGTTGAGCTAGACAAACATAACTTTGTTCAGTCTGAAAACATTAATCACTTTCAAGGTGATGTTGTTCGTCAGTTCGAGCCGATTGAAGCGAATATTCTAAGCAGCGAAGGCATGCAAGAGATGTGTGAACTGTTTATTGAAACCAACGGGCTTGAAGACGGGCAAGAAATCGAAATTCATCAGATCCGCATTGCCGCTATTTTTGAAGAAACTCAGGTTGCCCCTGAAGGTGTCCACCAAGATGGTTTTGACCATATCGCTTTGATCGGTGTGAACCGTCACAACATTGTGGGCGGTGAAATCATGCTGTATCAAGATTCACATGAAGCGCCATTCTTTAGAAAGGTGTTGGGCGATGGCGAGGTTGCGATGCTGGCAGACAGTAAGCTTTGGCACAATGCACAACCGATTCGCACCATAGACCACGATGAGATGGGCTATATGGATGTGTTTGTTCTAACAGCTAAGGATGCGCGCAATGTCCTTCACTCTTAATGATGTGCGCCAACAGTTTAGTGCTTTAGGCCAATATCATAACGGCAAGCCTGTGACCTTTTTTGATGGGCCAGGTGGATCTCAGGTGCCAGAAAATGTTTTAGCTTCGATGACCGAATACCTAGGACATTTCAATTCAAACCTAGGCGGCCACTATTTTTCTAGCCAAAAGACGACGAGCTTAATGCAGAAAGCGCGAGAAGCGGCGCAAGCACTGCTTAATGCTGAATCTTCTGGCAACGTTGTGTTCGGTGCGAACATGACATCGTTGACCTTCCAACTTAGCCGAGCGATCAGCCGCGATTGGAAAGAGGGCGATGAAGTTATCGTCACGGCGTTAGATCATTACTCGAATGTTTCGAGCTGGCAGCAAGCGGCAGACGACAAAGGCGCGATTGTTCGCCAAGTTCGCGTAGACGAGTCGGATTGCAGTTTGAATATGGCGCATTTTGAATCGCTGCTTAACGAGAAAACCAAGCTTGTCGCGGTGACGTTTGCTTCGAACACGACAGGCTCGATTGTCGACATGGCAAAAGTTATTGAGCTTGCACATCAGCATGGCGCGCAGGTTTATGTCGATGCCGTGCATTACGCACCGCATCATTTGATTGATGTTCAGCAACTGAATTGTGATTTCTTAGCGTGTTCAGCGTATAAGTTCTTCGGCCCGCATGTGGGCATTGCTTATGTTGCGCCTCAATGGCTACACACGTTAAAGCCTTACAAGGTTGAGCCTGCAACCAATATCGGCCCAGGTCGATTTGAGACAGGTACGCAAAGCTTCGAAGGCCTTGCCGGTGTGATTGCGGCGGTAGATTACTTGGCGCAGTTAGGTGATCCAGCCGATTCATTGCGTTCTCGTTTAGAGCAAAGCTACGCGCTGTATAATAAGCATGAAAGCCAACTCAGTGAGTACTTCCTTAAACGCTTGTCCGATCTTGAAGGGGCAAAGCTTTACGGAAAAACCGAATTTGATTCGAACCTAAGAACCCCAACCTTTGCGATTACCTTTGAGAACCATTCTCCAGAGTTCATCGCCAAGAAGTTGGGTGAGCATAATATCTGTGTGTGGAATGGTCACTTCTACGCACTAGGATTGGTAAAGCAATTGGGTATTGAAGAGCAGGGCGTGGTGCGTATTGGTTGTATGCATTACAACTCGATTGAAGAGATCGACTTGTTGTTTAATGTGCTTGAAGGGATCTTGCGAAGCCACTAGCTGGAGTAATTAGCAAGAAGTCACTAGTACTTTAATAGCGACAAAATTAGAAAAGAGCATACTTCTCTCAATAATATTGAGTAGGAAGTATGCTCTTTTTTGTTTGATTGAGCTTATATCTGTTTAACGGCAGTTATTCTATTAGGACGGTTACTAAGACTAAAACCGTTAATCGATTAACTCCATGACTTAACTAAGACAACTGCTTAACGAGAGCTGCACCTACTGCGTGAGCACTGGTTGGGTTTTGGCCGGTAATCACTCGCTCATCAACAATTACAAGCTCATGCCAAGGTTGAACCTTGTTGAAACGCGCTGCGCTACGAGCAAGAGATTCTTCCAATAAGAACGGAATGTCATTGATGGTGCCAAAGTCGATTTCTTCTTCACGTGTAAAACCAGTCACAGATTTAGAGCTCAGTAACTTCTCCCCGTTGCTCAGGACAATCGGAAGCAGTGCTGCTGGGCCGTGACATACTGATGCGATCACACCGCCATCTTCATAGTGCTTAGCCGTAATAGCTGCGAATTGCTCGTCGGTTGCTAAGTCAGAAAGCAAACCGAAACCACCTGGGTAGAAGATAGCATCGTAGCTTTCTACGTTAATTTGGCTTACAGGAATCGTGTTATTAATGCGGTTCTGGAAGTCATCATCAGCCAGGATCTCGGCGTTTACTGAATCACATTCAATATCGGTTCCGTACAATGGGCCTTTACCACCCTTGATAGACGCGATGTCGTACTCAAAACCCGCAGCAATGATCTCTTTCAGTGCATGAGTCAGTTCAGGCGCGTAAGTACCGTTCGCTTGATCTGTATCGCCTAGTGTTGCGTGGTTAGTTACAGGTATTAGTATTTTTTTCATGATTCGTCCCTTTGAGCACGTTTGTTTGGTTTCAGCGTCGTTGTTTTGCTTTAGGCATCGTGGTTTTTATTTAGAAAACCAAAGTTTTCAATTGAGATTCCGCTGTTTCGTTACCTGTAATACTAGTAGTAAACCATTTGAGTGATAATATGCCGAATAGGCAAAACATTATTGCTATATAGCAATAGTCGGATGTGAATTAGTCGAATGTGAATTCGTTAGACGTTAACAGGTGAAGTATGGATAGCTTTGAAGGTATTAATGAATTTGTTGCCGTAGCGGAGTGTCACGGCTTTTCTGCGGCCGCGAAACAACTTGGTTGCAGTACCAGCCATGTCAGCCGCCAAGTATCGAGATTAGAAGAGCGGGTAGGCGTGGCTTTACTGGCTCGATCCACTCGTATGGTAAGTTTGACGGAGTCTGGGCATACGTATTATCAGCAATGCAAAGATCTGGTTATTGGGCTGCAACAGGCGAATGAACAAGTCACATCTCAACAAGCTCAGTTGAGCGGTACATTACGCGTGAGTGCTGCGGGTGCGTTTGCTGAAAATCATGCTGCCGCGGCGCTGATGGAATTTGCCAAAGACCACCCTGATCTCACTATCGAAATGAACTTCAATACCAATATGGTTAACTTTATTGAAGATGGTATTGATTTCGCGATTCGTTATGGTCGGTTAGATGATTCTGGTTTGGTGGCAAGGAAGCTGGTGGATCGGCCAATGGCAGCGGCCGCGAGTCAGAACTACATCGATCAATTCGGTTCTCCAACACAGCCTGAACAGTTGAAGTGGCACAGCTGTATTATTGCCAACAGTGATCAGTGGTTGTTTGAGAAAGATGGAAAACCGTTAAACGCGGTGCGCGTACATGGGCGTTGGAAAAGCAATAACTCGAGTGCGGTACTTAAAGCTTGTGAAGGAGGGCTTGGCATTGTTTATCTTCCCAAAAGCAGCTTCAATGGCGGTCTTGCCAATGGGAAGCTCGTTCCAGTGCTAGAAGAATATTGGGGAGCAGGTACAAGCAGTTGGATCGTATATCAAAACCGTCGCTTTCTTCCACAGAGAGCAAGGCTGGCTATCGACTTCTTAGTTTCTTATTTTTCCGATTGGAATGAATAACCGAATAGATAATGCTTACATAGCTATACAATATCCTTGTTGTTTTTTGATGTGCGTAATAAGAAGGTGCTATTTGTCTACTTTTGATGACTTACGCTTACGATTGAGTTGTAGAGAAGCCTAAAGCAGTACGATATACTAGATATCATATTAATGTCCCTAACGCGTGATAGATTGTGTGGAAGCGTTGGCAGGATGTGTTGTTATGCTTCGGCTTATGAAGTGTAGCGAGAATGCGGAGTTGGCAATGTCTTCAATAAATTTCGAATCCACGTACGGTGTAATAACGATTCAAGATATGAATGTAGTGAGTGTTGACGCTAACTATGCTCGCATCTATGGATACCAATCACCGGAAGAACTACTTTCTGATATCGATAGCTTTCTAGATCTCATCTCAGAAGAGTACCATGTTTTAGCCTATCAAAATTACCTCGAAACGGTCAGTGGTCAACGAGATCCTCAGGTTCACACCTATACCAATGTTGATCGCAATGGCCGAGAGTTTACTGTGATTTCTATCGATCATGTGACGGAGTGGCAGGGAAGACCTGCACTGCAAGTCACGGTTATCGATCTTTCCCCTGCGATTCAGCTGCAAAATGCAGTGCGTGAGCAAGATAAGATGTATCACGACATGATCATGCAATCAGGGCAGGGCATCTTGGTTCACCGAGATTTCAAACCGTTGATGGTCAATCAATCCTGGGTAAAACTGCAAGGTGGATCTTCCATAGATCAAGTCTTAGCGCTGGATTCGATTCTTGACTTAGTGCCACAGCAGAATAGCGACGGCATCTATAAACACTATCAAGCGATCGTGTCGGGTGAGTTGTCGGGAACCAGTACCGTGGTTGAAAACATTGGCTTTGACGGTGTTCATCGCTTCTTTAATATTTACGATAATGCAATTACTTGGAAAGGTCAGCGGGCCGTTCAAGTGGTACTCGAAGATGTGACTCAAAAGGTGATGTTGGAGAAGCAGTTGGTTCACCAAGCGAATTACGATGAAATGACGGATCTGCTTAATCGTAGGGCGATTTATGAATGGTTAAGAGAGCACATGTTCTCTAAAAACTACCTTGTCTGTATGCTACTAGATATCGATGACTTCAAGTCGATTAATGACACTTATGGTCATATGGTAGGTGATGAGGTAATTTGTGCTTTAGCTAGCATAACCAAGCGTAATGCCGAGAAAGTTGGTGGAGTAGCAGGCCGTTGGGGTGGTGAAGAGTTCATTCTATTTATCCCCAATACGTCTCTTGAAACAGCTCTCGAAGTTTCAGAAGAGATTCGCCAACAGTTCAATCAAGTCGAGTTCAAAGTGGGTGAACAAATTCGTTTTAACTCTAGCGTGAGTATCGGAATCAGCGATAGCCGAGCGTGTGAAGACGGTGTCACTATTGACGCACTCGTGAATTTAACCGACCAATCTCTTTATCGCGCGAAAGCCAATGGCAAGAATTGTGTAGACGGAGATGTAGTCGCGCTTTAACGCCTAAAACCGTCATCGAAAGCGAATAGAATCGACAACAAAAAATGCCCTCAAGTCATCACTTGAGGGCATTTTAGTTTTTGGCTATTAACTGAACGCTTCTCACTATAAGAAACGCTTCTAACTATAAGAAACGTTTAAGTTCTATAAATTAGGCAGACACTTCCACTTCGTAAGAACCAAATTTACGGATGTTAATCACGCCAGTATCTAGGATAAGGTATTGACCTTTAATGCCTTGAAGTACGCCCGTCACTTCAGGGTTCTTATCAAAGTTGTGCGATACAATTTTCACAGGGTGCTGTTCAACTGGGTAGCTCAATGAAGTAATGCTCTCACTGAGCACCTCGATAGCATCATCACCAAACTTCGCTCTGATCTCTTGAATCTTATCTTCTACAAGTGGCAATAGTTCTTTGGCTTTTTCAACCAACTCCATATCGTCACCGTCGCCTTTTAGCAGCGTGCGCCAGTTGGTTTTATCGGCGATGTGTTTTGCTAATTCGACTTCAATAAGGCCAGAGATCTGACGTGTTTTTACCTTCAAAATAGGTAGGCCTTGAGTGGCTCCTTGATCAATCCAACGGGTAGGGATTTGTGTATGGCGAGTGATTCCAACCTTAAGGCTTGATGTGTTCGACAGGTAAACGAAGTGATCGACGAAGCAATTTTCTACACCCCATTGAGGTTCACGACAAGTGCCTTGATCGTAGTGGCAAGTCTCCGGCTTCATTATGCACATATCGCAGCTCGCTAGCTTTTTCATGCACACAAAGCAGTGACCTTGAGAGTAGCTTTTCTTAGTTTTCTTACCACACGAACAACAAAAAATATTACCAGTGTGGGTAAGGTTGATGGTTTTTCCAATCAGAGGGTTTAGCTCTACAAACTCTTCCCCTACAGGTAAACGGTAGGTAACCGTACCATCAAGGGAAGCACTCATTTTCTTGAGTGTTCCTTTTGCTAATAAAGACATGACATTACTCGTTGTATTTTGATTATTATTTCGTCGACTCGAACGCCTTGTAAGCAGTCGCTACGGTTAACGATGATTATGCGATGAGTATAACAAATAGAGCCTCTATTTATACGCAATATTACTTGATTATTGCAGTGAATAATTGAGTGGAAATCCGCCATCTAAATTATAGTATGACATTTTGTTAAGGTGTGATATAACGTTTTTAAGTCAATTGTTAGTATGCAATCTAATGATTAATTTTGCTTGTTTATATCGTCAAATCCCAACTATAGGGACCAAAAGCCGGAAGCTTAGATGTGAAGTGGATTCATAAAATTGTTATCTTTCTAGTTATCGCAACACTTGCCATTGTGCAGTATTACCAGGTAAGTGGAAATCGTGTGATAACAACAATTACTCCTGAACAATATGAATTTATCGCGACCAGCGATCAAGTTGATAGAGGAGTCAGTACCTCCCAATTGTCCTATGAAAATGGGCAGTATATTCTCGATTGTGAGCTTAAAAAATCCGAATATCCTTGGCCTTATTGTGGGCTATCGATTCGTATTAGCCCAGACATAACCACTGGCCTTGACCTTTCGCAGTACCACACCTTTAGAGTCAATATTGATTACCATGCGAAGGCTGATTCTAGTGGTCGTCTGAGAACGTACCTACGTAATTACAATCCTGCTTATTCGGTTCCCGATGATGAGTACACACATAAGTACAATGGGATGGAGTTCTCTCCAGGAATCGATGGTGGCGTGATCGAGATCCCGATCAAAAACTTGCAAGTCATGACGTGGTGGTTAGCGGATAACGAGGTTGCGTTAGAGCATTCAGCCCCCGAGTTTTCAAATGTGAACATGGTTGAGTTTGCTACTGCTTCTGGTGCTAAATTAGGTCACCATCGGATAATTATTCGAAGTATTGAGTTTGAGGGTTCGTATATTTCGGCTGAAAGTCTGTTCCTGATTTTGCTGTTTATCTGGGTGGGTACCGGCACTGTGTTTCTGCTTTCAGAATTACACCGCTCAAGAAAACGTATCGCGATCGCTGAAAAAAGACACCATCACTTAAAAAACGTCAATCGGGCATTGAGAGAGCAAAACTTCGAGTTTTCTGAAAAGGCTCATCGTGATGAATTGACAGGGATACTTAACCGACACGCGATTCGTGATTGGTTGAAAATGCAGTCGCAACAGGTGAAGCAAGGCCACGGCAAGTTAAGTATGATCTACCTGGACATTGACTACTTTAAAAGTGTGAATGACAAATACGGACACCTGATGGGTGATCATATCTTGCGTGAATTCAGTATGGTGGTTGGCAGCTCTATCAGTGCGACGGACAAACTTGTACGTTGGGGTGGTGAAGAGTTTATTGTTTTTTGCCCTGAAACCGAAGCTGGCGAAGCGCAGAGAAAGGCAGAGAAAATCCGACTTTTGGTTAGCCAACATCTTTGGATTCATGGGGATTCTCTCACTTGCAGTATCGGCATTGCCGAGATGAAACAAGAGCGGGTGACAGAGACCATTGCCCGCGCTGATGAAGCCTTATATCAAGCGAAGCATTCAGGGCGAAATCAGGTGATCTTGAGCCACTAATCGGAAGTAGAGTTTATTGGTTTATAAGCCACACGTGCATATGTGACGTGTGGCGTTTTTATGGTTCTTATCCCAATAGCCAAAACAAAAAAGGTGGCGCGGGGCCACCAAAAGGGAAAAGCGTTTCTTGTTTGTATGTGCCCGTTTAGCTGGTTTTGTTAGTTAAACTGATCTTGCTAGTTAAACGGATCTTGTTAGCAGAGCGGGCATTTTTGTACTGGTTGAGCCGGGGGAAGCTGCAACCAGATTTTTTTTGAGAAGGGGCATTCCTATAAGCACTTGTCTATAAACATACGTCTATAGGACATTAGTGTTTACCAGAAAATCCAAGCGAACAGAGTCAGAACTAGGATACAAACTAGGTTCAACACCATACCTACTCGCATCATTTCTTTTTGTTTGATATGACCAGAGCCAAATACAATCGCATTAGGTGGTGTCGCGACTGGTAGCATGAAGGCACAAGATGCGGCAATCGCAATCAGTGCAGATAAGATAACAGGTGACATACCCAGCGCTTCAGCAATGGTTGCAAATACAGGGACAAGCAATGCCGCACTCGCTGTGTTACTCGCAAACTCCGTTAGGAATACCACGAACGCTACTACGGCTAGAATCGTAAGAAGTATACCTGCTGTTTCTAAAAATCCGCTTAGTGAGTGTGCTAGGAATACGCTGGTTCCGGTCGCTTTCAGAATGTTACTTAAACAGATACCACCACCGAACAGGATAAGTACACCCCAATCCGTTGTCTTCTCAACGTCTTTCCATTCCACGGCTCTAGAAGCGCCAAGCAGTACAATGGCGCCAATCGCTACCAAACTATCAAACTTAGAGAACCCGCCAATCATTGCGTTGATCGGCTTGCCGAATATCCAAAGCGTTACGGTTAAAAGGAAGATAGACAGTGTGATTTTCTTGCTGTTTGTCCACTCGACAGGTGCATGGTCTAGCTCGAATTTGTGGTCAAGTTTTGGCTTAGTCATCACGTACAAAATAATCATCGTGATTGGCAGTAAGATCATCGAGATAGGTAGCCCAAGTGCCATCCACTCTGTGAAGCTCAAGCCAACTTCTGCGGCAGCAATGGCGTTTGGCGGGCTACCTACTAAAGTTGCGATACCACCGATTGAAGCACAGTAAGCGATGCCTAGTAGCACAAATACATAGGTGTTACGGTCTTCACTTTGGTCAACTTTGTTCATGATGCCTAGTACAAGAGGGAGCATCATTGCTGTGGTGGCTGTGTTTGAGATCCACATGGATAAACCCGCACTCACACCGAACAACATGAACACGGCTACCGACATTCTGCCTTTTGCTATGAGCAATACTTTGTCAGCTATCGCTTTATCCAGCTCTTGCTTGTTCAGTGCGGCTGCCAACGCGAATCCGCCCATGAATAAGAATATGATGGGATTCGAAAAGTTAGCCAGTGCTGCGGGCGTGTTGAATACACCAAACAAGACAGCCAATAGGGGAACGAGCAAAGCGGTGATGCTGACGTGGATAGCTTCTGTTAACCATAGAATGGCAACGAACACGAGAATACTTAAACCCGTATTCACTTGCGCTTCGAATGGCAGGGAATTGAGCAAAACTGCAAATAGCGTGAAATTACCAATTAATATCATGCTGTTGCGGGTAAACAACCAGTGTTTCAGTGTAGTAACAAGTGCCGTCATAAGACGCTCCTTTTGTTTATCCTCGTTTTATTGGTGCACGACTTCGTTGAGCGGTGCTTATTATTTTCGAGGTATATAGACTTGATGTAGGGTCAGACTTTGTTGGGAGAATGTTACTCAAGTTAATAAAGGAGTGTTGGTGTGTTTTTGCTTAACAATGGGGAAGTGTGAGGCAACAAATTCAAAATGTGTAGTTTTCTACACATCGGTCTCTGCTGGTTCTAAAATAGGGCTTACTGAAGGAGTTGCAATCGGATTTTCAGTAGGGTTTGTATTGGGGTCTGCTATAGGATTTACATTGGGGTCCGTAATAGGGCTAGGAATCGGCAATGATTCTGGTTTTGGACTGGGTTGGATCGGCTCTTTAGGGCCAAGGAATTTTGGCGTAGTACCAATAATATACAGATCAAGAAACGCTTTGGTACGTGCAAACACTTCACGTAAACGTATTGAGGTTCCTGAATGATGGGTTGGTCCTGAAACCGCCAAACACTGCGCATTAATATCGTAAAAGTTAGCGATAAATAGCGCTCTTTCACAGTGGAACTTCTGAGTGATGATTAGGAAGTTATCGGTATCGAATATCTTTTTGGCGCGAACAATCGAATCTAGGGTTCTGAACCCCGCATAATCTAGATTGATGCGTTCATCGGGGACGCCCGCTTTTAACAAGTCGCGTTTCATCGTCCACGGCTCATTGTAAGAGCGATGAGCGTTATCGCCACTCAGTAGAAATTGGTCTACCTTTTCACGATCGAACAGCTCAATTGCCGCTTCGATTCGGTGCTTATAATAGTCGTTGAGTGTTCTACCTAAATATTTGCTTGTGCCAAGCACTACGGCGACCTCAAGCTCGGGCACTTCATCTATATCGTAGATGATGCGATCTTCTGCTTGCCATGAAACCCAATAATCGATCGCAATAACCGCAGCGCTGCCTATTAAGAACACGAGGAAAGCGCCAAACAGAAAACCTTGCAGTTTTTTGTAAGCTTTTAATAAGTGGCTACGGAAAATGTGAGAATCAAATTTCACTCTCGGTATGGTCCTTTGACTGAGCAATAATTTTTGAGTGCTCGATAATACCAAATAAAAATGAGAAAAATCAGTTAAAAAGACAAGACAGTGTAAAGAAAAAAGCCCCCGCAGTTGCAGAGGCTCTTGTAAGAGTAGTTAACGCTCTTTATTCCAAGCGCAGCACGTTTATTAGAATGCAGTACGCTTGTAGCGACGGTAAACCGGCTGCCAGAAGTGCTGGTCAATCGCTTGTTGTAGTGCTTCTTCAGTGATCTCTAGAGCAACACCTTGCTCAATCGCTTTTTTACCAACGGCAAAAGCAATCTTTTTAGATACGGTGTGGATCTCTTCCAATGGTGGAAGTAGAGCACCTGAGCCATTGATAGCAAGTGGGGAGCACGTTGCAAGTGCTCGGCTTGATTCCATTAGCATTTCGTCAGTGATGCGTGAAGCATTCACAGCCAATACACCAAGGCCAATACCTGGGAAGATGTAGCTGTTATTACACTGAGCGATTGGGTAAGTGGTGCCGTTGTGAACCACTGGCTCAAACGGGCTACCTGTCGCAACAAGCGCTTGGCCGTCAGTCCAACGAATAATGTCATTTGGTGTTGCTTCAACACGGCTTGTTGGGTTTGACAGTGGGAACACGATAGGGCGTTCGCAGTGAAGGTTCATCTCTTTGATGACTTCTTTGCTGAACAGACCCGGCGCACCAGATACACCAACTAATACTGTTGGTTTCGCGTGGCGAACAACGTCTAGTAGAGAGAAACCAGTGCCGTCGCTTTCCCAATCTTTGGTGTTCGCGTTGGTTTGAACTAGACGCTGTTGGAAATCAAGCAGGTTTTGCATGCCTTCCTGTAGCAGACCCCAACGGTCAACCATGTAAACTTGAGAGCGAGCTTGTGCATCGCTGATACCTTCAGACACCATTTGAGCAATGATAGCTTCAGCAATACCACAACCTGCTGAACCCGCACCTAAGAAGGTGATACGTTGATCTGACAGTTTGCTGTTCGCTGCTTTACATGCTGCAAGTAGAGAACCAACCGTTACGGCAGCTGTACCTTGGATGTCATCGTTGAAACAACAGATGCGATCTTTGTAGCGCTCAAGCAGTGGCATTGCGTTCTTTTGTGCGAAATCTTCGAACTGAACTAATGCATCAGGCCAACGGCGTTGAACCGCTTGGATGAACTCTTCAACGAATGCATCGTAGTCAGCACCCGTAATACGAGGATGGCGCCAGCCCATGTACATAGGGTCAGCAAGACGTTGAGGGTTGTTGGTACCCACATCGAGCACGATTGGTAGCATGTAAGCTGGGCTAATACCACCACAAGCTGTGTACAGTGCTAGCTTACCAATTGGAATACCCATACCACCGATGCCTTGGTCTCCCAAACCAAGAATACGCTCACCATCCGTAACCACGATAACTTTAACGTTGTGGTTTGTCGCATTATTCAGTAGATCATCGATACGATCGCGGTTCGGGTATGAGATAAACAGACCACGGCCACGACGGTAAATATTTGAGAAGTTCTCACATGCTGCGCCAACCGTTGGCGTGTAAATGATAGGCATCATTTCAGAGATGTGGTTTTGAACTAAACGATAAAAAAGCGTTTCATTAGTGTCTTGGATGTTACGAAGGTAGATATGCTTATCCATATCACTTTCGAAGTTACAATATTGCTTGTATGCACGTCCTACTTGCTCTTGGATTGTTTCGGTTGTTTCCGGTAACAAGCCTTCAAGGTTGAAAGAACTGCGCTCTTCAGCAGAGAATGCGCTGCCTTTGTTTAGAAGAGGGGTACTTAGTAGAGCAGGACCAGCATAAGGGATATATAGAGGGCGTTTATCGTTGTTCATTAGATGCCTAATATGGGAGAAAGGGTAACCGAAAAATGATAACGGTTTAGTTATTCAATTGTAAATAGTTTACCTCCGATCTTTGCAAACAAAATGATATTCTTACCCATGTCCCACACTTATCGAATTTTAGCACCATAATTCGTTATACTTTGCTCACACTTTTTCGCGACGCCTCCTTTTTATGTCATTACTTCCCATCGATGCTTATCAAAACGTATTTCACGAACAAATCGCTAATTCTCACCTAGTAGTAGAAGCTGAAACCGGGTCGGGTAAATCAACGCGCTTGCCAATTTGGGCTTGCCAACATGGGCGAGTGCTGGTGGTTGAACCAAGACGAATAGCTTGTACCTCATTAGCTAAATATCTCGCGCTACAATCGGGCGAGAAGCTTGGTGACAAAATTGGTTATGCGATCAAACTTGAGTCTGAATACAACGAGAAAACTAACGTCGTTTTTGTGACGCCCGGTATCGCGCTGCGTTGGTTATCTGAAGATGGACTCGCTGGCTTTGATGTCATCGTTGTCGATGAATTTCACGAAAGGCGTTGGGATATCGATTTGCTGGTGGCGATTCTGAAACAAAAAGCGAGCCATCGCTTGGTGATCACATCTGCAACCATCGAAGGGGAACGTCTTGCTCATTATTTGGATGCGAATCGAATAAGCTGTGAAGGGCGAACTTATCAAGTTGAGATTGAGCACAGAGCGAGCGAATCCAGAACACTGCCTGATAGTCGACATCTAGAGCAGCGCATTACGGAAGAAGTTAATCATCAGCTGATCGCTTCTTCTGGTGACATGTTGGTTTTTCTGCCGGGTAAAAAAGAGATCGTGCAATGTGAACAAGCCTTGGCGAAAAATCCTGATATCCAAGTGGTGAAATTGCATGCGTCAGTCAGTGATAAGGAGCGAGATTTAGCGTTATCGGGTCGTAATATCGATATCAATGCTAACGGTTATGGCCTGAGAAAGGTCATTCTTGCAACCAACGTGGCAGAAACCTCATTAACCATTCCCGATATTGGTGTGGTGATAGATTCAGGATTAGAAAGACGCACCGTTCAACGAAACGGTAGAACGACTCTGATGCTTAAATCCATATCACGAGCCAGTGCCAAGCAACGAGCTGGCCGTGCGGGTAGGGTAATGGACGGCGCTTGTGTGCGTCTGTATGGTGAGCATGCGGCGTTAGAGTTAGTCACACCGCCTGAATTGCAGCGTGAAGAGCTGATCTCACCGATGTTGGCCGCGGCCTGTTGTGGTGCTCCGCTTGAGAGCTTGTCTTTCCTTGATCCTATTCCTGAAAAATCACTAAACAGTGCTACTCAAACCTTGCTGACGATGGAAGCGATTAAAGCCGACCATCAAATTACCGAGCATGGCAAAAAGCTGTATCCGCTGCCGATTGATGCTTTGTATGCCGATATCGTTACTCGAATCAAAACCAAAGCATTAAAAGAAGCGATGGTCGATCTCACAGCTGCGTTGTCCGTTCCGGCTCGCTTGTATCAGTTACCGAACAATGCAGAACATTTGGAAGCACTCGCTCAGCAAGAAAAGGAAGGGTGTGATCTAAGCCTGTTGATTCAGATCGTTCGCGGTCGCGAGTATCCAAATCTAGAAATCGATCAGCAGGCATTGAATGAAGCACAGGGACTGGCTAAGCAAATGCGTGAGGTGTTTGAACTTCCTCAATTAGAAGTCGCGTCCCGTTTCCAGCGTATTGAACTGCTTAACACTATTGTTCAACTTCACCCTGAACTGGTGTTCGTACGCAGACTGAAACGAAAAGAAGCCTTTGCTAATGGAGTTTTAGAGGTAGTACTCGGCCGTCAGAATCGTTTCCCTGATAATGAACAAGCGATGTTGGTGCTTGATACCCATAGTTTGCCGGGAAGAGGCGTTAAGCAAACACTGACCTTAGCGACGGTCACTGCACCTATTCCTTTGGATCTTATGATTGAAGCGGAGATGGGAGAGTGGCAACAAGGTGAAACCGTGGTCAATGATGATGGCGTTTTTGCTGAGATGACATTGGTGTACGCTGGCCGCACGATCACGACCAAGCTCGTGGCAGCGGAAGGGCAACTATCGTTAAAGCCGATCGTCGATCTTGTATCGAATGGGGTTCAACTTCCGGGTTTTGCACAAGCTCGCACTCAACAAATCAAACATTGGCAGCTGTATGTGAAACTCGGTCTCGATGAACAAACCCAATACACACCAGAAATTGAGAACATTAACTTTGAGCTATGGTTGATAGAGCAGCTTGAGGTGCTAGGAGTTACTGATGTGAGCGAATTGGAAATGTTCGACCATGCAGACATACCTTTCGATGGGATTCCAAGTTGGTTCTATTCAGAGTTCTCTGAAAAATACCCGTTTGCACTGAGCCTTGCCGACTTACAACTTGATGTAGAATACTTGCCCGCACGCAAGCTGATTTACGTTCACTATCAATCGGGTAGCCGAAAGTTATCACCAAAACGCTGGGAGCTCCCTACATGGTCTGGCTGGCGTATCCAGTACAAAAAAGCGAGTCGGATAATTGATATCAAATAGATGGATTAGTTTTATCTCTAAAATATTAATCAAATAGGTGCATATATGTTTTTTCAGTACTTATTTTGTTACAAGTTTGATTTTTATATGCCTTTTTAACCAATCAAAAGGTCATAAAAGACTATTCTTCTATATCCTATTGCTATAAAGAAAGAGTTGATAGATATTGAGTATATTGTGTTGTCAAAGTGTCGGGGGACATCATGGATAAACAGACAGAGACGCGTGTAGAGTTTGATTACACAACATTTCTTGGCGCCTCATGCAGTAAAAAATGGACTTTTCTGGAAGCACTAACCACGATTGCGCCAGTATTTAGTACCGTCTGGCGAGATAGCATTAAAGAGCTAGCCAGCCCTGAAGATCGTTTATGGCAGATGGCATTGAAATCGATGTCGACGCGTAAAAGTGATGAGTCAAACATTGTTACCTTACTCAAGCTAGCCAAGCTAGAGGGGATCAATGAACTCAAAGTTGCTATGCCATATTCTCTTGAAGAAGAGCAGATCGAGTACATTGAATCGCGCAGTCATTTGGTGATTGCCGAGAATACTGGAGAAGAGTTTACTATTAAGCTTTAATCTATCAGTATTGCTTAGAGCTTAGAGCTTAGAGCTTAGAGCTTAGAGCTTAGAGCTTAGGAGCGAGCTCAAAGAATATTAAAAATCGCACACGAAAAAGGGCCTCAATAATGATGAGGCCCTTTTAGTATCTGGAACTTGTGTTTACGAGCTTACTCGCTTTCTAGAATGCAATCAGTCAACTAGACCATAGTCAGCACGCAATACATCGATGATCTCTTGCTTAGGATTCTCACTCAGTACGATTTCCGCACCTGTAATCTTCGCCGCGATATCAAGATAAGTACGTGACAGAGACATTAATGAATCCAATGGAAGTTCATTGTCACGAGCTAACGCTTCACGCTCTGGCATACGCTCTTTGTTCAAAAGAATGTCCGGATCAGGGAAGTAGTTAAGTAGGAACTGGCGGAAACCTTCTTTTGAATTCTCAACGATGTTGCCGTTATTGTATTCCTGAGTATCCCAAATGCGAGATGAATCTGGAGTACCGACTTCATCCATGTAGATAAGCTTTTCATTACCTTGAGCATCGTTGACGTAACCAAATTCAAATTTCGTATCGACAAAGGTTTGATCGACTTTTGCTAGCGCTTGGCTAATTACGTTGAAGCCTTCTTTTAGAAGTTTCTCGTAATGCGCAATGTCACTTGCTTGAGTAAAGTTGAACGCTGCGAAGTTATCTTCGATGTTGTTACGTGTGATGTTCACATCATCAGCTTCTGGAACGCCAGGAATACCTTTCAAAATCCCTTTTGTAGAAGGTGTGATCAGTAGCTCAGGCAATTTCTTGTCTTTCTCAAGGCCTTCTGGCATCTCGATACCACAGAATTCGCGTTCGCCGTTTTCGTATGCACGCCACATTGAACCTGTGATGTATTGACGACAAATCGCTTCGATCATGACTGGGCGAGCTTTTTGTACAATCCATACGAATGGATGAGGGATATCAAGAATATGACTGTCAGCAAGGCCGTTGTCTTTAAACAATTTGAACCAGTGGTTAGAGATAGCATTCAGAGCCGCTCCTTTACCTGGGACACCTTTTAGATTCCCTTCACCACGCCAGATACAATCAAATGCAGAGATACGGTCACTGATCACCATGATTGCTAATGGCGCATCTGGTGCTACATCGTAGCCTTTCTCTTTAATTAGTCGTTGGCTATCTTCTTCAGTTAACCAGTAGACCGAACGAACCTTGCCACTGTGGACAGGTTTATCAGTACGGATTGGTAGGTCATCATTTACGGCAAGAACTTGATCAGCAAGGCTCATTTAGACATTCCTATCTTTTATCAAACGTCATACAGAGAAGTGCGGTGTGCACATGATTAGACGGGCATTATACCCAATCTACTATTTGCTTCCAGAGAAAAAGCAAACGATTGCTAAATCTATTGATCAAATAAAAACCCCCGCCTAACTATTCGCTAGAAAATTGGCGAATTGTAGGCAGGGGAAGGCAGTATATTTGGACTGTGTTTTGGAGCCATGCTGTCAAGTTAACTTAAGTTTGCTAGCCAAAATGTTATTAAGTCAGGCGGTCTAGTGAATACGCTCTGAATTGGCATCAATAAAGAAGACTTCGCACTGAAAGCGCATTCCTAATGTTCTTAGGTATTGCTGACTGAATTGATCAATCGAAGCACTCGCAACAATCGCGCTCGCATTCTTAGATCGAATGGCTTTCTCGACGGTTTCTACTTCTGTCATTTGATTAGAGGCTTTCATGTGAATAACACGATCACAGCAAACATTATGTTGCTGCAGTTGTTTAGCCGATGGTCTTGGTGTTTGAGCCGTAAACAGTAACCACTGATGTTGATTGGACAGCAACGCCATTTTGGCAAACAACGCTTCTTCGTTTGAACTTTTTGTGTCACGAGAGACGGATGTAAATGCGCAGTGAGTTAGCGGGCTAGAGTGTTGTGCTTTAACGTGTGCTGGAATCATTTTGCTGTCCTTATATACATGCTGTATGTGTATACAGTAGTTTTTGTTGCTTATAAGATCAAGCGTTTTTTGAGGGATTATTGGCCGATCTTGCTTGGTTGGGTAAGTGGTTTTTATTTAAGCTGTTGAAAATATGGTAAAAATTAAATTTGAATGAATTTGTTGTTTTGTCTCATAAGTTGAAGAAATGTGAGCTTTATACAGGTGTATACAGTGGGTTTGACAGAAAAGTACTGTATACACCTGTATAGAAGATAAGAAGATAAGAAGATAAGAAGATAAGAAGATAAGAAGATAAGAAGATAAGAAGATAAGAAGATAAGAAGATAAATCTCAGATACAAAAAAAGCGCCTTAGGCGCTTTCTTATATTTCAACGGTGTTGCTTATCTCAATGTCGCTTGGGAGAGTTTTGCTCTCATTTCCATTTCACCAATATTGAACTGGCGAACATCAATGGTGGCCATATCATTGCACTCTTGACATGCATGATGACACTTACCATCTAGGTAGTCGTGCTTTTTAACTAGGCTTGGCTTTTTGCACCAATCACAAACGCCTTCTATTGTGAACATATTCTCTCCTCACCTGTTTAAGTCAGGTGTATTTTCGGCGCAAATTATGACACAAGTAAGACTCATTAGTTAATAGTTTGTTACCTGTTTTTGAGAGGGGGATCGATTGCAGTACTAATAAAATCGATATCTTTGCGACTTTGGAAATCGAGTTTGCTTGGTTGTTTACGTTTTTGTAACACTCTTAAGGATGGTTTTTAGCGAATTGTTCAAACGTTTCATCTCTTCGTCACACCCGTAACCATCTGGGTGGTAGATTTTGGATAGCTGTTTATATCGAATTTTAATGCTTTTTTGATTCGGAATTGAGCTAGGTGTATACCCAAATAGAGCGCAGGCTACTTGTAAATTGTTCAGGCTGTTGTCATTTTTCTGTTTTTTTAACTCATGGAATATCGTGTGCAGCTGACGTTTCTGCTGCTTAATAGTGAAGTCCTTCGAGCTAAGCTGTGCTTCAAGTGTCTGCTTTTGTTGCCCCAATTCACCCGATTTTAGAGCGTGTCTTCTTTTTGATATCACCAGAGTCATGATAATGCTGACAATTGAAATCAACACGGCTAAGGCTGTGCCAATTAGATAGTCTGAATACGTTAGGTTAGAACGTGTTACCTGCTCTCTAGAGGGCAGATAAGAAGGGGATCTACTTGCTCGCTCTGGATTAGATAGCCTCTGATTCGTGCTGCTTTCAGCAATGACGTTGTCATTGAGCTTCTCAATCGAAGAGATCTGCTTGGCACGTTGCTGGTTGAATTGCGCTTCCAGAATACGGTTATAGCCATCTTCGGCTGTTGGATTGTTTTTTAAGGCCGCTTCATACCATAGCTGTGCTTCATCTAATGGTTTTAGGAGTTCTTCCTCAAGTGAGGATTCGTAGAGCTTTGCGACTTCGATAGGCGCGCGTTGGTTACCTTGTAAGGCTGATTTAATAAACCATTCTAAAGCTAGCTTGTTGCTTTGCTCTACACCTGATCCTGCCAAGTACCATTCACCCAGCCTAAATTGCGCATCTGCATTGCCGTTTTCTGCGGATTGCGAGTACCAATAAAATGCATCGTTGGTGCTCAAAGGGACATCATTACCTGATTCATAAGCTTGAGCTAGTTGGTATTGAGAAACTGGACCTTGAGGTTGAGATTCTATCGAGAATGCAACGTTGCTTTCTGCATGAACGACGTGTGCAGTAGAGAACTGTATTGTAGAAAAGATGAGGGCAAAAAATAGAGTTCTGAGAATTGATGATGGCAGAAAGTTGGATAGGATAAACAATAGATAAGTCTCGTAAAAAAGCCCAGAGTTGGTATATCAGTATGAATACGATTTACGGTTGTTAGTTAGTCGTGTGACTTTGAACAAGCAACACGACGATAAGCAACTATATAGAGGTTAATTCAATAGATAAAGACGAACTGGGCTTTAATCGTGCTACTTAAGCGGCAAGATTTGAATTTCTACGCGACGGTTACAAGCGCGACCTTGAGAGGTGTTGTTGTCACATAGAGGGTAACGTTCACCGTTACCACGAGCAATGGCACGGCCTGCAGCAACGTCTTGAGAGATCAAGAATGCACGAACCGATTCAGCACGACGCTCAGAAAGAACTTGGTTAGAAGACTCGCTGCCCGTGCTGTCAGTGTGACCTTCGATCACTAGGCTAGTGTCTGGGTATTCAACTAAGATGCGCGCAACGCCGCGAAGTGTTTTGTGGATGCTTGATTCTAAAGCGTAAGAACCAGAATCGAAACCAATGCCGTTCTCTAGGCGAAGTAGAAGTTGGTTCTCACCAACACGCTCTACTTGAACGCCTGAGTTCATGAGTTCTTCACGAAGTGCAGCTTCTTGCTGGTCAAAGTAGTAACCGATACCACCGCCAACTGCGGCGCCACCTGCTGCGCCGATGAGTGCACGCTTACGACGGTCTTTAGAGTCGTCACCCGTAGCAGCACCAGCAACAGCGCCGGCGATTGCACCAATTAAAGCGCCTTGAGTTGCGGAATTAGTCTCAGATTCGCCGGTTGTCGCGTTTTGGCGTTGTGTCGCTTGACAGCCCGTTAGAGCAACAGTGAGTGCCAGGGCTAGTGTGATTTTTTTCAACGTATTTCTCCATCATGTACTTCTGTCAAACGCATGAATTACGAAAGACAACAATAAGTCCTATTGGTGGTTTTTATCAATACGCTGAAGCAATGTAAAGTGGCTCTATGATTTAGTTATCTTTTTAACGGCTTGAGTTCCGCCAACTGGTCGATTTACAGACAGTTTTCGACCTTTCTTCAAACCAACTTCATAGTCTGCGGTGAGGTTTTTCATCGCTTCTCTGAGTTGTTGTTTGAACGTTTCGCGGTCGATGTTTTGGAACTCTTTATCAATGTAGTTATTGATCTTGTTGTTTGACTCGTCGTCTGGGGTGATAACAGGCAGTTTTTCAAGTGCACCTTCTACCCAACCCGAAACGTAAGAGTTTACGCGACGTGTTACTTCTAGTGTCCCTGTTCCCGAGCCCGCAAAACTGTTTCTGAATTGGCCAGTGTGCTCATTCAGTTCGCGATAAATAATATCGAACGCAAAAGCCGCGAAGATAGCGCGATCGGCTTCACCAATGAATTCAACGCGTTTAAGGCCTTTGTGATTCAGTAACACGGCTTCTACGCCAAACTTGGTGTTAATACCACGAATAACACGCAGCAGTGTAGAGCTGATATTTGCAGGTAACAGGTGACTGGATTGAGTTTTTCCCATCTTGATAAATTCAATATCGTCCTTTTCGAGACCATATTTCAGCATCAAGTTATGCGCCATTTTTATCGCATTGGCAGCTTCATTGACGTTCGCAGAGTTTCCAAGCTCAAGACACTTGGCAATTTTCTTTAGGGCTTTTTTCTTATCCATCGACAACTTAATCATTACCGCAAATTTTTAAAAGTCCAACATTTTACATGTTTTGGCGAGTAACAGCAAAGTCAAAAGTCATTTGTAGGAATGTGGTGAACGATTATGGAAGATAAGGACATAGGAAGGAAGCGGCGGGTCCCGGACAAAACAAAACGCCATCAAGAGGATTGATGGCGTTAGTGACACGATTTTCTTGATTAACTAGAGTATTTGTAACCTAGATTCCAAGTTCATCGAGTAAATCAGCTGCAGAATCGTTGCCTGAACTTTGCTCTGGCTGCTTTGGTTCTTGCATTTTTTTCTGAGTCGCTTCAAGAATGCTGTCTGGACATTCGTCTTCAGCGATTTCGAATTCTTCCAATTGGATGAATTCTGTTTTGTCCATTGCAAGCTCAAGGTAGAAAATGTTGTTGTCGGCAGTAGAGAAAGTAACACGACGAGCTTGCGGGCGATCTAAGTTAGTATCAACAGAAAGGTTCACTTGCTTGTTCAATGCCAGCATTTTCGGTTGGTTTTGTGTGATGTTAGTCTGCAGTTCTTTACGGATTTTGTTGGTAAAGTCGCCAACCAACTGGTTCATCAACTCACCTAATACATCACCTACTTCGTCTGAAGTATGAAGTACAGCGAGTTCGTCTTCAGGCATGCCCATATTACGCATGTAATTTGTGTAGATCTCTAGCGCTGCTTTCGACGTAAAATTGATCACAACAAGACCTGAAAACCCGCCGTCGAACAAGACGAAACAACCAAAATCTGGCTTAAGACTTGTCTTGTTGATCTTTTGAACCATGGCTGAGTAGGACACCTGTGAAGCCGTCGCTGAAGTAAGTACGTTTGAGACTGATTGGCATAGCTTAAGAAGAATATCTTCAGTTGTGACTGTTTTGCTTTTTTTCATTGTTATTTGCTCATGGAGATGTCGTAAAAAAGTTATCTACTATCTTACTACTGAATTAAGACGAAAGTGACTATTTCTCCATTCTTGCACCGAGATTCTTATTTGATCACCTTTTTATATGATCTTAATAGTAGTAAAGTGACGAAATTCAAAGAAAAATATTAAAAATCTCAGATAACCCAATGCTGATAGGATCAGCGAAGTAGGGGCAGGAAGCAAATGTTACCAAGACTTCAACTCAATGCTGATGTCGATCCAGTAGTCGTACGCTTTTTAGATGAACTAAAAACAGCGGGCTTTACTGGCGACATTGAATCTCAATATTCTAGCCGTTTGGCTGTGGCGACTGATAACAGTGTCTATCAGCAATTGCCGCAGGCAGTTATTCTCCCTAAAACAACCCAAGACGTTGTGCTGCTCGGTAAAGTGGGTGCAAAATCTGCTTACGAACGCGTGACCTTTTCCCCTCGTGGCGGTGGTACCGGTACTAACGGACAGTCTTTAACAAAAGGCGTCGTGGTTGACCTGTCTCGTTATATGAACAAGGTTCTTGAGATTAACGAGCAAGAAGGCTGGGTAAGAGTTCAGTCAGGTATCGTTAAAGACCAATTGAACGATGCTGTGCGTCCGTATGGTTACTTTTTCTCTCCAGACCTTTCTACCAGTAACCGAGCAACCTTAGGTGGCATGATCAATACCGATGCTTCGGGCCAAGGGTCATTGAAGTACGGTAAAACGTCTGACCATGTGTTGTCGCTGCAAGCGGTCTTCGCAGATGGTTCATGTCTCGAATCCGATTTATCACACGGCTTACCTGCTGAAGGTGAATTTGCTCACCATGCCCTTGCAGTAACTGAAGCCGTTTGTCGAGATAAGCGCGCTCAAATTCTTAATAAATTCCCACCATTGAACCGCTTCTTAACTGGTTACGATTTAAAGAACGCAATCAACGAAGAAGACGATAGCTTTGACCTGACTCGTGTTCTATGTGGTGCAGAAGGTTCATTAGCATTCATCACTGAAGCAAAGCTGAACCTCACGCCGATTCCAAAAGCACGAACGTTGGTTAACGTGAAATACAATACGTTCGATTCTGCACTGCGTAATGCGCCGTTCATGGTAGAAGCGAAAGCGCTGTCTGTTGAAACCGTTGACTCAAGAGTATTGAACCTAGCGAAACAAGACATTGTTTGGCACACCGTGAGCGATTTGCTGATGGATGTTCCAAATAAAGAGATGCTTGGCATCAACATGGTTGAGTTTGCAGGCCAAGATGAAGCGGAAGTTGAACAACAAGTTCAAGCGCTGACCGCACAGCTTGAAAGCATGGTAGAAACTGAAGAAGCCGGTGTGATTGGCTTCCAAGTGTGCAGTGATTTGGCGAGCATTGGCCGAATCTACAACATGCGTAAGAAAGCGGTAGGCCTATTAGGTGCGGCGAAAGGCCGAGCTAAGCCAGTCGCTTTTGCTGAAGATACCTGTGTACCACCAGAAAACTTGGCCGACTTCATCTCTGAATTTAGAGTATTACTCGATTCAAAAGAGTTGAACTACGGCATGTTTGGTCACGTGGATGCGGGCGTACTGCACGTTCGTCCTGCTTTAGATTTGTGTGATCCGATGCAAGAAGCATTGATGCATGAAGTCTCTGATGAAGTGGTTAAGCTGGTGGCTAAATACGGCGGCTTGATGTGGGGTGAACACGGTAAAGGCTTCCGTTCTGAGTATGGTCCTGACTTCTTTGGTGAAGAGCTGTTTACCGAATTAAGACGAGTTAAAGCGGCATTTGACCCGCATAACAAGATGAACCCAGGCAAGATCTGTACGCCGTTAGAAAGCGATGCTGAGTTGGTGAAAGTCACTGATACCAAGCGTGGTTTCTACGATCGTCAGATCGACGTACAAGTCCGTGATAGCTTCAAGCAAGCGATGGAATGTAATGGTAACGGCTTGTGTTTCAACTACGATACGAGTTCGCCAATGTGTCCTTCGATGAAAGTCACGGCTGACCGTCGTCATTCACCAAAGGGCCGTGCAGGCTTGGTTCGTGAATGGTTGCGTCAGTTAACGGAACAAGGCGTCGATATTCTCGATTTAGAGCAAGAAGCGCTGAAGGACAATACTCCGATTAAAACCATGGTGGAACGTGTTCGTAACACGATGAACAAACGCCATGAGTACGATTTCTCACATGAAGTTCATGAAGCGATGAACGGTTGTTTGGCGTGTAAAGCGTGTGCGAGCCAGTGTCCTATTAAAGTTGATGTACCAAGTTTCCGTTCTCGATTCTTAAACATCTACTATTCGCGTTACCAGCGCCCAGCAAAAGACTATTTAGTCGCTAACATTGAAACCATGCTGCCGCTGATGGCGAAAGCGCCAAAAGTAGTGAACGCTGCATTGGGTCAAAAGTGGATACAAACGGCAACGGCTAGGACGGTCGGTTATGTTGATGCTCCTTTGATGTCGGTACCTACACTTAAAAATCGTCTGGCGAGCAAAGAGCTGCAACTCTTCGACTTACAGTACTTAGAAGGCTTGTCTTCTGAAGAGAAGAAACAGCATGTGCTGATCGTTCAAGACCCGTTCACTAGCTTTTATGATGCGGAGGTGATTGAAGACTTCGTCACTCTGGCTCAAAAACTTGGTAAAACTCCGGTGTTGCTGCCGTTTAAGCCAAATGGTAAAGCTCTGCACATTAAAGGCTTCTTAAGTCGTTTTGCGCGTGAAGCGAAATCAACATCGGATTTCTTGTCGATGGTGGCGGATATCGGTATTCCTTTGGTGGGTGTGGACCCGGCTCTTGTGCTTTGTTACCGCGATGAATACGTAGAGATCTTAGGTGACAAACGTGGCGACTTTGATGTGCTTACCGTGCATGAATGGTTAATGCCATCGTTAGGTGAGTTCGAAGCACGTTCAGCAAGTGAAGATATGTGGTACTTGTTTGCTCACTGTACTGAGAAAACCAAAATGCCGAACGCTGAAAAAGAGTGGGGCACTATCTTCAAGCACTTTGGTGCTGCGTTAACCAGCGTTCCGGTTGGCTGTTGTGGTATGGCGGGCACCTTCGGGCATGAAGTTGATAAGTTACAAATGTCGAAAGACATATACGGTTTAAGCTGGAAGCCTCAAATGCAGGACTTACCAAAAGATCGTTGTTTGGTGACGGGTTATTCTTGCCGTAGCCAAGTGAAGCGTTTTGAAGGTGAGAAGCTTGCTCACCCATTACAAGCGCTAGCAAAAATTCTTTAATACATTTAGCCCAGCAATTGCTGGGCTTTTTTCTAAACTAACAAAGGAATGTTAATAAGGAAAAGTATGAATTTTCTAGAATTAAAAGTATCACCCGTTGCACTGTTCATTATTGTATTCGTAGCATCATACTTCTGCGCTCAGCAGTTGAGCCAAGGAACATTGGCAATGCCTTATCGAATGGTTGTGCTCGGTATCGGGATTGTCTTGAGTGGTGTTATTGGGATATCAGGCATATGGGAGTTTCGCAAACAGAAAACCACCGTTAATCCGATCAAAGTCGACACCGCTTCTGCAGTTGTGGACAGTGGAATCTTTGGCTACACGCGAAACCCAATGTATCTAGGGCTATTTATCCTACTGTTTTGTTTTGGCTACTTCTTCCAAAACCTGTTCAGTGTCTTACTCAGTTTTGTATTCGTAATCTACATGAATCAGTTCCAAATTAAGCCAGAAGAACGCGCTCTAGAGCAATTATTCGGTGCGGAATATGTTGATTACAAACAAAAGGTTAGGCGCTGGATTTAGTTCTGACTTGAATACAGGCTTGAGTGACTTGATGTCATTAGTCATCGAAATAAAAAAGCCCAGCTTGTGATACCAAGCTGGGCTTTATTGATCTTGTCTCTAGTTATTTACATCAAGTGATGTAAATAAGAGTGCTGATTAAGCGGCAGCTGCGAACTGAGCTAGAAACATCTCTTTACGTTCGTTGAAGCGGTTTACTAGGTCGTCTACAGAAGCTTGGTCGTATGGCTTAAGACCACTTGCTACCATGCGCTTTACGCCTTTACCGACTACTTCACCGTCTTCTTTGAAATCAAAGTTCAGTGTCACGATGCCACGCTTGCCTTCAACATCAAAAGTCGCACCAGAGAATTCAACTTCTGGGTGAGATAGGTCTAGGCGAGTAAATTCAACTTCCATGCTCTCGTAAATCACAAGAGGACGTTGGCAGTTGATCATCATTTGTTGTTCTTCCATAAGAGGAACCATGATGTGTGGGAAGTTCATGCCTGAGAACTTAACGTAGTTTGTTACTACGTGTTCGATGAATGCTTGATCGTGGCTCTTTTCACCTTCACAAGACATGTGTAGGTACTCTTTGCCTTTCTCGTCAACCAGTGAGCTTTCTTTCTCACACTTGTTGTCAACGCTTAGCGCAATACCGTTACCCACCATACCTGAAAAATCAAAACGCATTTTTTGGCTGATGCCTTCTTTTTGCAGAAGTACTGCAAACAAAAGATCGCCAGGCACGCAGAAGCGTTTGTTGTCTTCATCGTGAATTGGGTTGAAGTCAGCGGCTACTTTTTTAGCAAAGTGGCTAGCTTGTTCACGAGTGAATTGAAATTGATTGTCTTCAGTAGAAAAGTAAGGTATCAGAAACATAGTATCGCTATTAGTCATCAAATCTGGCGGGGATTATAGCTAACTAACTTGGTTTTAATGGTCTATCCAGTTTACGAGGGCCGAAAAAGGAGGGAGATTGGTGAGCGGGACTTTTGGTGCCGTAAAAATAATAAAAGTCTAGAAAATCTAGACCTTTATTTATATAAGCTTATTTTTTATTAGGGAAGAACCACTTATCTAAGTAATCACTCATCGGTGCAAAAGCAAGGTTTGCGTAGTTAAATGGGTAATTAGCGGTTGTTGTTTCACCACTTGCAATTTTACCAATTGCCGTAAAACCTTTTGGTTGGTTTGCGTCTTTCAGCTCGTTCGGGTATTTACCGTTAGCAGGGTTTACTTTGTATTCATAAACTAACCCCAAAAATGCACCAGGGTTGAGGTTCTTTTTGATAGTGTGGGTATAGTCTAACTTGCCGTTTGAAATCTCATCGCCTTCGTCATTAATGCTCGTACCATTATCGGCCAGACATTTACTCGGAGTGCCATCAATACGATCTGAACCTAATTGTCCGTTACCGTAATTACATTCGTTATATTTTAGGTAACCTAGAGCTTGTGTACCGGTTCCTATTTTCTTATTAACAAGAGTCTTGAAGCCTTCGTAGCTCTTAGTTAACTCGGCACCTACGGCTGTATTGTTGTCACCATCAACGTAGTAATCGAAAACTTGCATAAGCTTTTGATATGTCGTGGTACTTAGTGTTTCATCCATCCCCGATCTTGTAGTGTAAATCAATTCTAAGCCATTGATATTAGGGCTGCTCGCATAGATGTTTTGTGCAAGTGCAATAATGAACTTACCGTGGGCTGTTGATGGATTTGGCTCTTCTTCGGAAATGCCAATGAGTATTTTTTTCTGGCTAAACTGTTTTCTTACATCATCATGAGCCCATTTAAGCAAATTTTCGACTTGCAGTTTTACGGCATCTTGCTGAACTTGAGTAATGTTTGGACCAATCGGCAGAATGTAAATACCTTTTTCAAAAGCACAGTTTGGCACTTCAGCTGCTGTTGAACAGTTTTTAATGCTGGTATAGGTCGCGACTTTCGTTAGCGTTGGAGTCGTTGGAGTCGTTGGAGTCGTTGGAGTCGTTGGTTTTGCTGGTGCTTTATTGCTTGAGTCTGATCCACAGCCGGCTAAGAATAAGGTGCTGATAAGGGCTGTTGTAAGCAGGATTGGGGATTTTTTTGTTATCATTGGTAATGAACTTTCCGACGGTGAGTGATGATTTTTCGGATAGTCTCACTCCTATCAATAAGTGTATTCATTTTTTATGGACAAGTGGGCTGTAACGAGAGTACAGCCCAGTATACGGAAAGTACTAAAAACTTGACAGTGTTCCTTCTGGCATTAGGTGGTTATGAACGGATAACTTGAGTAACAGGTTAGCTTGTTCAATATCTGGAGCAAAATATCTGTCTTTATCGTAGAAGCTCACTTTCTCACGCAAAATCTGCTTCGCTTCTTCCACACGAGGGGAAGATAGATTAGGCGCTCGGAAGTCGAGTCCTTGTGCTGCTGCTAAATATTCTACTGCCAATATCCCACGGGTGTTTTCAGCCATGTATCTAAGCCTACGCGCGGCAAAGGTGGCCATTGATACGTGGTCTTCTTGGTTGGCAGAAGTAGGTAGGCTGTCTATTGACGCCGGATGAGCCAAGGTTTTGTTCTCACTTGCCAATGCTGCAGAGGTAACCTGAGCAATCATAAAGCCAGAGTTCACGCCGCCGTTATCGACCAAGAAAGGTGGAAGTTTGCTTAGTGCGCTATCAATCAGCAGCGCCATTCTACGTTCTGACAAGCTACCGATTTCAGCTATCGCTAGTGCAAGGTTATCGGCTGCCATTGCGACGGGCTCTGCGTGGAAGTTACCACCTGAAATGATGTCGCCATCGTCAGCGAAAACAAGCGGGTTGTCGGATACGGCATTCGCTTCAATCGTTAAAGTCTCTGCTGAGTTACGAATCTGCTGCAAACAAGCACCCATCACTTGAGGTTGGCAACGCAGTGAGTAAGGGTCTTGAACCTTTTCACAGCAAGTGTGTGATTCGCCAATTTCACTCTTTTGATCAAGCATATGGCGGTAAGCAAGTGCTGCATCCATTTGGCCACGATGACCACGAACGCGGTGTATACGAGGGTCAAACGGACGACGGCTACCTAGCGCGGCTTCTACAGACATTGCACCACACACGGTTGCAGACGCGAATAAGTCTTCAGCTGCAAACAGACCTTCTAATGCAAATGCTGTCGATGCTTGTGTGCCGTTTAACAGAGCTAAGCCTTCTTTCGGAGCGAGTGTTATTGGCTCCAAGCCTGCGATCTGCATTGCTTCTAAGCCAGTGATGATCTTGCCGTTGTGGCGTGCTTGGCCTTCACCTAGCAGTACCGTACTCATGTGGGCGAGGGGAGCAAGATCTCCTGAAGCACCCACAGATCCTTTTTGTGGAACACATGGGTAAACCTGTGCGTTCACAAGATCGATAAGGGCATTAATCACTTTGAGGCGGATACCAGAGTAACCGCGAGACAAGCTGTTAATCTTTAACACCATCATCAAGCGAACAGTTTCATCAGACATGAATTTACCAATGCCCGCCGCGTGAGAAAGCACGATACTTTTCTGTAGTACTTCTAAATCCTCAGGGGCGATTTTGGTATTTGCTAACAAGCCAAAACCCGTGTTGATGCCATACACAGTGCGATCTTCAGCAATCACTTGTTCGACAACGTGCATGCTCGCTTCTATATCAGGAATCGCTGCAGGATCGAGAGATAAATTCACAGGGCTACGGCTAATCTTACGCAGTTCAGGCAGGCCTAGAAGTCCTGGCTTAAGTAATAAATTCAACATGTTTTCTCCAGACATTAAAGGCGACGAAGTTCTTCGTTTAGCATAGGTAAATCAAGCTTCTGCTCTTTAGCACACTGCTTGGCAATATCGTAACCCGCATCAGCATGACGCATAACGCCAGTAGCCGGATCATTGTGAAGTACACGAGCAATACGTTGTGATGCATCTTCGCTACCGTCACAACAAATCACCATACCTGAGTGTTGTGAGAAGCCCATGCCAACGCCGCCGCCATGGTGCAGAGAAACCCATGTTGCGCCACCAGCTGTGTTCAGAAGGGCATTCAAAAGAGGCCAATCAGAAACTGCATCAGAGCCATCCATCATGCCTTCTGTTTCGCGGTTCGGGCTTGCTACTGAGCCCGAATCTAGGTGGTCACGACCGATAACAACTGGTGCTTTCAGTTCGCCATTTTTCACCATTTCATTGAATGCTTGTCCTAAACGTTCACGATCTTTCAAGCCAACCCAACAAATACGAGCTGGTAGGCCTTGGAACTGAATACGTTCACGCGCCATATCTAGCCAGTTGTGTAGATGCGGGTTATCTGGAATCAATTCTTTTACTTTTTGGTCTGTTTTGTAGATGTCTTCAGGGTCGCCAGAAAGAGCAGCCCAACGGAACGGGCCGATGCCTTCGCAGAATAAAGGACGAATATAAGCAGGAACGAAACCTGGGAAATCAAATGCGTTTTCCACTCCTTCTTCAAGTGCCATTTGGCGAATGTTGTTGCCGTAATCTACGGTCGCAGCGCCACGGTACTGAAGATCTAGCATAGCTTGAACTTGAATAGCCATAGATTGCTTAGCGGCTTTCACCACTTTTGCTTCATCAATAGTACGTTCTTGTGCTGCTTTCTCCATCGTCCAACCTTGCGGCAAGTAGCCGTTCAGCGGATCGTGGGCAGAGGTTTGGTCAGTCACTACGTCAGGCGTGATATTGCGTTCAACAAGCTCTGGGAATACATCTGCTGCGTTACCGAGTAGGCCAACAGAGATTGGTGTGTCTGATTCTTTAATCATTGCCATCGCTTCATCTATGCTGGTGGCTTTTTTGTCGACATAGCCTGTACGCAAGCGGTAATCGATTCGTGATTCATCACATTCAACCGCAATCATCGAGAAGCCAGCCATAGTCGCTGCGAGAGGTTGAGCACCGCCCATACCGCCAAGACCACCCGTTAGAACCCACTTGCCGTTTGCTTCTCCTTGAAAGTGCTTCTTCGCGATAGCGACAAACGTTTCATAAGTGCCTTGAACGATGCCTTGTGAGCCAATGTAAATCCAGCTACCTGCGGTCATCTGGCCGTACATCATCAAGCCTTCTTTATCGAGCTCGTTGAAGTGTTCCCAGTTCGCCCAGTGTGGAACAAGGTTCGAGTTAGCGATCAGTACGCGAGGTGCGTTTTTATGTGTCGGGAACACGCCCACAGGTTTACCTGATTGAACAAGCAACGTTTGGTCGTCTTCTAAACGCTCTAATACTTCAACAATCTTGTCATAACATTTCCAATCACGTGCCGCGCGACCGATACCGCCATACACAACCAGTGCATGTGGATGTTCTGCCACATCAGGGTCTAGGTTGTTCATCAGCATACGCAGTGGTGCTTCTGTTAACCAAGATTTAGCGCGCAAAGTGGTGCCATGAGGTGCGCGAATTTCGCGAGTCGTGTCGAGACGAGGGTCACTGTTGTGGTGTTCCGTCATTTTGGAATTCCTTCTGTTTCACGTTATATCGTTGTAGTTGTAGTTGTAGTTGTAGTTGTAGTTATCGGTATAGCTGGATTAGTCGCTGGCCATTGCACTGGCTATATCCCAACACAAACGTGCCGCCAATCGAGCCGTTTGGCCATCGATGTCGTAGTCTGGGTTGTATTCCGCAATGTCCGCGATAATGAGTTTTTCACTGTGTTTGAAAATCTGTTCTAGAAACGGAGCGAGTGCTTCATAGCTCACGCCTCTTGCCGCTGGTGCACTTACGCCCGGCGCAGTCGCTGCGGGGAATACATCGAGATCAATGGTGAGATAGAGGTAATCACATTCAGCGATGAATTTTTGCAACGTAACCAGTTGAGCGACTTGGTTAACTTGGGTCATGTTGCGGTCGTGTTCATACCAAACACCCAGTTGGTCAGCTTTGTTAAACAGCGCTTTGGTATTGCTAGCAGCACTCACGCCAAGACAAGCGTAATGAAACGGCCATTGATGTGTATGGCAGTAATCACTTATCTGGTTGAAAGGCGTGCCTGAGCTCGGTTTAACATCGGCGATTTCGCTTTCAAATTCACGAAGATCAAAGTGAGCATCAAAGTTAACGATGCCGATCTTAGGTTTGTGTATTGGCTGATCTTTATCAATACGTTCAGTTTTATGAAGGCGTTCTGCTTTATGTAAATGTTCCGCGAGGCCTTGGAAAGATGCCCAAGCAACTTCGTGACCACCGCCAAGGGTAATCACTTTGTTGGTTGATAAAGCATTAGCAATAACAGAAGCACACTGTTTTTGACTGACTTCGAGTTGACCATCGTTACATTCGATGTCACCAAGGTCCGCGATGTGTGTATCACTGTGCCAAGCCATATTAGCCAACGCTTGACGAATCAGGTTGGGTGCTTGTCTTGCGCCCACTCGTCCTTTGTTTCTTGCAACGCCTGCATCGCTGGCAAAGCCAACTAAGGCGATAGCGCTATCAGTAAGCTCGTTACCTAAATCGCTACTTTGAACTTGTTTGGTAATGTGATGAACGCGTGTACCTAGTGCGCCATCTTCAAGATCATTACGTCCCGTCCACACGAAGTTATGTACGGTTTCTGAGTTCTTTTGAATGCCGTTGGAATTAGATTGAGTCATGACACACCTCGCCATTAACAATGCGTTTATGAAGATGAGGAACACCGACTTGATAGCTTAGATCGGCAGGGTGCTCGATATTCCAGATAGCTAAATCAGCGGCATAACCAACTTCAATTTTGCCTTTAGTTTGTGAGTCGCCAATGGCAGCCGCAGCGTTACAAGTTACACCGCGCAGCGCCTCTTCAGGCGTCGTACTAAACAGGGTGCAGCTCATGTTCATCATTAGAGTTAAATCAGCAAAGGGAGAAGTGCCGGGGTTTAGGTCGGTCGCGATTGCCATTGGAATGTCGTGTTCACGAAGTAGGGCAACGGGCGGTTGTTGAGTCTCTTTTAGGAAATAGAAAGCTCCGGGTAGCAAGGTCGCAACTGTGCCTGATTCCGCTAGTGCCTTGACTCCGGTTTCATCAAGGTACTCAACATGATCGACAGAGAGTGCACCGTATTTAGCTGCGAGCGCACTGCCGCCCATATTTGAAAGCTGTTCTGTGTGGCCTTTAATCGCTAGTCCGTGTTCTTTGGCTGCTGCAAATACACGTTCGGTTTGTTCTAAATTGAAGCCGATAGATTCGCAGAACACGTCAACTGCATCGGCGAGTCCTTGCTCTGCGGCTTTAGGAATGATCTCTTGGCAAACCAGATCGATATAGCTGTCTGGTTGTTCTTTATATTCAGGTGGCACAGCATGCGCTGCAAGGAGAGTGGTGGTGATCTTAATTCGGCGATGATTCTCTAACGCTTTAGCTGCGCGTAACATCTTGAGCTCATCTTCAAGTGTTAAACCATAGCCAGATTTTACTTCGATGCTGGTTACGCCACTTCTTAGCAGGCCATCGAGTCTAGGCAAAGCCATTTCAACCAGTTCGGATTCTTGCGCTGCGCGGGTCGCGGTTACTGTCGCCAGAATGCCGCCGCCTTGCTTGGCGATGTCGGTGTAAGACACACCATTCAAACGCTGCTCAAATTCATTGGCACGATTACCTGCAAATACAAGGTGAGTGTGGCAATCAATTAACCCAGGGGTGACGAGTTTGTTTTTGCAGTCATAGGTGACGTAATCCAAAGAACCATCAACACTTACTTGTTCTAATTCAGAAGCAAGTGCCTCGTGGTTTGAACAAGAGATGGACACGATCTTACCGTTTTCGATAACGATATTTTGAGGGGAAGTGGGCTGATAACCATCGGTTCCCGAACTCATGGAGACCACTCGTGCGTTTTTGAGGATCAAATTCATAATCACCTAGATCTTTGCTAAACATTAAATGTATATACAAATAAATAGGCTAAACGCTGACCCGAATCAAGTTGATGTTGCAAAAATGTGATCGGCGATCAGGATGATGTTCTTTAATCTAGAAGTATCTTGGAGCTTAATTTGTACTTAGAGCCGGGATGGTAGAGCAATGCAAAGCTGATGAGGCGTTCTTTGCTCCATGTTCTTCTATTCAAAAGAAGGCAAGGCTCTGATTCTGATAACTTTAGTGACGTTCTTATTTGAGAGTCAGGAATAATGGCTTCAACCGTGTGTTCGATAGCACTCAACGGGCAGCTTTTTGAAAGGTATTCATTGGGTGTCGAGGTTGAAAAGTCTTGCTCTAGGTATTTTGGAGCGGTTTGAGAGTTCACCCAGCGCGCTTCTAATTGAATCGGTGTGTTGTCAGCAAAGTGGATGATTTCACTATAGAATACTTCGGCATTGATCATCACACCTAGCCGTGTAGCCGTGCTTTCATCAGCCTTGATGCTCTTGTGTTTGATAACTTGGCTAGTATACGTTTGGCCACGGTCTTTGATCTCTTGCGCGATGTTGTTGATATCAAGCAGAGGAGATTGCGCTTTTTCGTCAGGCTCACAAACAAAAGTGCCCAGTCTTGGCTTCCTGATGAGCTTGCCTTCAGACACCAGATCTCGAATGGCTTTATTCACCGTCATTCTGCTCACATTGAACTGCTCGGTGAGTTCGAGTTCTGTGGTTATCTGGTAACCCACTGGCCAGTGACCACTGGTGATATTGTCGTCTATGAACTGTTTTATCTGAAGGTAGAGCGGCGCTTTCGACATAATGAAACCTTATTTGACTATACAAATAGAGTAACGGAATTTTTCACGATTTCAACATTTCCTCGGGCAATGTGACCTTATTCAACATAGATGGGGCAAATTGCTTGATTCTGTGAGGCAAGTGTCGCAAATTGTCACGCAATAACTATTCGTAAATCAGATAATTAGAAAGGGAAATAATATGTTTAAGAAATTAAAGGCCTCCTTGGGCATCGGTGCAGCAAAAGTTGATACCGTCTTAGATAATATTGAAGTTTTCCAAGGTGGAGAGTTGTCTGGCAATGTTCACATTGTTGGCGGCGACGTTGAGCAACAAATCGACCTGATCAACTTGGTTCTCAACACAGAAGTAAAAGTCGAAACGGAAGGTAGCACCAGCTACGAAACATTTTCGTTAGGTCGTATTCAAGCCGTAGAGCCTTTCGTGATCCAACCGGGTGAAACCAAATTGGTGCCATTCCGTCTTAAGTTAAATGATGAAACGCCAGTCACCGCGTTGAACGCGCAAATGAATCAGTGTCATGTGTGGGTTGAAACCAACCTAGATATCGGCTTTGCGATTGATCCTAAAGACCGCGACTTCATCTCCGTACACCCATTGCCAACAGTTGCTAAAATCATCCAAGGCGTGGAAGCATCGGGAATGGCAATGGTGAAAGCAGACGTAGAGAAGGGCTTCTTGAAAGGCAACAGCTTTACTTCTCGCTCTGGCTGTTACCAAGAGATTGAATTTCGTAGCGGCGGTTTCATGAATAACAAAGAGATCGAGCTATCATTCATCGTTGAAGGCTCAATGGTTCACTGCTTAGCAGAAATCGATCGCTCAATGAGCTTCCGTGGCGACCAATACATCTCATTCAGCATGCCTGCAAACGCGGCCGATTCTGACATTCGCAACGCAGTCTCAAGAATCATGAGTGCGTAGTCGGTCTCTGTTAGTAGTCATTCTGTCTATTAATAGAGAGACGGTAATACGATTTCTAAAGCCGAACTTAACCGTTCGGCTTTTTTGATTCTACTATCTGTCCAGTCCTGAAATGGGTTTACCACTGGTGCCGATAGGACAATTGAAAGGCAACATCGGTGGAGTTGTCCATATTGAAGATGTTCTCGATTATGGATATCTCAACTGCCGAGCGTTGCATGAGATAGCGATAGCCAAACATCATTTCATTCGCGGCTTCTGAAAACTCAGTGTCACCATCTTCTGCGCCTTCATACCAACGGTATTCAAGATGCAATTCATGGTTTTCAAATAGCGTGAGTTGATAGCCGCCCATCCATGACCATGTCGTCTTCTTATGCGAAAAGCTATTCTCTGCTTCTCTACTGGACTGATTCGCTAACCCTAAGCTTGTATAGAAGGTATTGATGTCGAGTTGGTATGCATAGTTGAGTTGAGCGCTTTGTTCGGTGCTGTTTCCCTTAAATGCACCGTGGCTGACGTTGTTATGATAGAGGGAGACACCAAAAGATAGTCCGTGGTTTTCAAGGTCTATGATTTGGTATTGAGTGTAGAGTGTGAAAGCACTTGTCAGCGTGTCGCCAGAGAAGTCACTGATATTGATGCCATGGCTTGGCGCGTAAACATCAAATTGGTGTCTGTCTTTACGTTCCCGCCCTGCTTGGTCGATGCCAAATAGATCGTGGTAATTGATGATGACTTTATCAAGGTGATTGTTGGCGGCGTATAACCAGCGGTAGTTGAACTCTATTTGCCATGCTGTTGTTAGTTGCCATTTCAGCCCTGTTTGAAGTTGATTCTGATAATAGTCTAAATGATAGTCGTGAGAGTTAGCCCATATACTCGCGGCGGTTAAAGAAGCAAATACTTCAAGCTTGTTTTCTTCGAGCGGAAAGCCAGAGCGGAGCGTTGGAGTAAGACGAACTGACTGCAATGGTGCTTGGGTATAACTGATTAGCGGGCCGTAATCTTTGTTGGCCCATGCGGTTGGAGTAAAAACAACAGTTGCTATTAGTAATGATAAAGGTGGTATGAACGATATAAAGACAGCCTGTTTTCCCATATGCACCTCATTCGCATTCCGTTGCCTCTATATAGCTTAGTTCTAAATAACTCGTTTGTAAGAGATAAGTTGGAAGGGCGTACTCACAAGAGATAGGACAAATAGTTGAGTTGATACAGCTTGACTGGAAAGAGGAGGGGCAGGGAAGTTACCGCTAGCATATGAAACCTATCATTCGTGGCTAAAAAATTGCTGGCGAGACTGTCTTATTGCTGATTTTTAAAAAACGTTCACATTGAAAATGATCTATTAGATCAACAAGTAAAAACCATCTAGATCATAATTGCAGAGGACAGTATTAGTATGGGTAATTTTGAGCAAAAAGGTGAGGTGAGTCACGCTTTAGTGGCTGCTGCGCGACTTGCCCCGCACCAGGTGAAATGGGTGAAGTTAAGCAAGACCCAATTAAAGGTATTTAATTCGATAAAGCAGGGTGAAGAAGTGACAGCGCAACTTATTGCTGAGCGATGTGATTTGTCACCAAGTTGGGCCAGTTCTCTTTTGAGAAGTTTATATCTGAGATGCTATCTAACGAGATCGAGTGTAGGGCTAGATTTGGGAGGAGTGCAATTTGGTTATCAACATTACAATAATTGAATGTTCTAAAGGCAGCCGTCTTGCATATCGAAATTATACTCAAGTTGAATCGTAATCTTCGGCATTTCGATTGAATAAGCCTCAGCTTTTGCGGCACAATGGCAGAGATTGATGAGATCAATAGTATCGTTGCTGAATAATTAATTTGGAGTTGTGGTTCGTGGGAAAAGTTATAGGTTTGGAGAGCATTTTTAAAGCCGGAGTCATCGTATTGCTAACCCAGCAAGTCATGGGTTGTGTAAGTAGCCCAAAATCTGTGAGTATTTTGAGCACTGAACATGAACCCATTTATTCTTTTGAAGAAAAAAGCTGCAGTAAAGATATCAAAGCTTCTGATTATTATAGCAACCCTAAAGCGTTGAATAGCTTGTTGGATTGGCATCTAACTTCACCTGAAGTGAGCAACCCAGCGTGCATGAATAATATAGGTTGGATATACCACTTTATAGAAAGGGATTACCCCAAAGCACAAGAGTGGTACAAGCAGGCTGTAGCTCAGGGTAATTTGGATGCTATATATAATTTAGCATTATCTTATGATAGCCAATCTCCAACGCTTGGTAATTATGAGATGGCTTTCTCTTTGTATAAGCAGGCTGCGGAACAGAACCACATGTATGCTCAAAATAATTTGGCTCAAATGTATGAGCGTGGGCATGGGACACCTACGAACTTCACTAAAGCTAAATATTGGTTTGAAAAATCTTCTAATCAGTTTTACAGCCTAGCTTTTGTTCACTTAGGGTATCTCTATGAATATGGTTACGGTGTGGGTCAGGATTACGAGCAAGCGAAGCGGTATTATAAACAAGCTGTACAATTAGAAGATGCTAAAGGTGAGTTGCGCTTAGCATTGCTTTATTTGAGAGGGCAGGGTGGAGCTGTTGATAAAGAAAAAGCAATATTGCTGTTACAATCGTCAGCATCTAAAGGTAATAGTTACGCAAAATATCATCTATCTTTATTGTCTAGCTAGTCAGTAAATTCAGTAACCTAGGTTCTTCTGCAGCCTATAAGGTCGCAAACGCGGCTACACCCCGCGAAATAAAAATTTTTCGGGTCATATAGCCACCACCACTGGCATGACACTGAATTGCCAATATCGAACTTAGGTTTTGAGCGTGATGCGTAACGCTAAGCTGTAACCATCTTGTTTGCTTTAACAAACGAATGGTAAAAATGCAAAGCGTTGCAAATCAATCTTGAATAGTTTGCTATGTTTACTGATTCGTTTTGACCTCCTCTTGACGCTTTAGCGATGCTTTAGATTCTTGAGGTTTGATTACAGTGGATAGGAATATATCCTTGTAGATTCCTTTCACTGAAGCTGCAGTCACCGCAAAACCAGCGATTAATATGTATAGATCAATTTCATTTAGTAGTTTTTTAGCATCATCATTAAACGTTCCTAGAATGAGCAAAAAACCGCATATGATACCACTGGATTGAAGTATGGCGTTTACCATTACAGCCTGATTGAACTCGCGTTTCGCTCTGTGACACCTGTATGTATATATTAAGATCAAGATAGCTCCCAATATAGCCGATGGAATATATATGGCTTTATCCATTTTTATCCCCTTTCGCTACAGAGTCTCCAATTAAGCCTCCTAAAATGCCACCTATAATAGCGCCAAATGGGCCTCCAATTGATGCTCCAAATATTGCACCTCCAGCTGCAGCCCCCATGACCCTAGAGCTATCGTGTACTGGTGTATCATAAAGCTCATAATCAGCTTCGAGTTCTGCAACGCCACTCGATTTTTCAGATGTGTAATTGATAATACCTATAGGGTATTATCAAACCTTCATCTCTACCTCATAGCTGGAACCACAGTTATGACATTCTTCAGAGATTATTGCGGTGTATTCATTCTCATCCCCCATCTGCCTACTTGAACCACCAGTAACTTCAAAAGAAGTAACTTCTTCTTCGTAAAACTCCCCACACTTTGAGCAGCGAAATTTTGCTTTGCCCACTATTCCATCACTCATAATTCAAAATATCTCCTGTATACTTAACACTATATTAAGGTGTGAGTCATGTTTGCCAAGACACTTAACCAGAACACCATAAACACTGGACTACACCCAAACCAAAAATACCGAGCGTGGGGAATAACTCTTAGTCGTTTGTCAGCAGCTCCGATTAGCACGACATTCAAGGTACGCATACCGATTTAACTCAGATATAAAGAATCTTGAAAGAGTATCTACCGATGACGCCTTTAACAGGATCGGTACAGCGAAATATTTATATACAAACGAAATTGGTAGCACCACCAACGCGTACATTGTAACTATTAATATGATGCTAAAAAAAGCGAAGCTTTGTACCTTGTCCCAAGTAACATTCTGCAATAATTCATATAACACTGTATCACTCTCCGATTTGGAAACGGTGATAAGAGCAATAAGACTAATTAGGTAAATAACCAAGCTCAGAATCCTATTCTTCGAGTCTGGGGAGTAGATAAACTGGAAAAACCGACTCCATTCTGATTGAGTTGATAAACCATGCTTACTTGCATCAGTCTCTCTCACTTCCTTTAGGTTCTTCATTGCTTCAAGAAGTGACTTACCAATGTGAGATACAAGCGATTGTAGATAAACAGCTTTGTGAAAGTCGATATTATCACTATCAAGAAGAGTGTAGCTGGACAAATGTCGAATGAGATTTTTGTCATAATGTCGCCGTGCAATTCCACCAAGAAAGCCTGCAATTAGCATTGGAAGAATTGATATGTTTACGTAGTCCAAAACAAGCTGTAAATAACCAGCAAGAGCAAACAGAATAATAGAAATAGACAGGTACCCTAAACCTTCCATTCCAAAATATCGCATACTGACAGTATTGGAGTAGTACGTTCTCGCTAAATATTTAAGCTCTTCCAACTTAACTTGTCTCCTGAAGTCTAAAAGGACTGCTAAAGCAGCGTTAAGTGGTGAGTAACGCAAACCACCTTACCTAAAGCTATTGTGCTGTAAATTTAAGCTGAAGCAAACCAAAAATGCCGAGTGTTGGGAATCGGTTTTAAGCGCTTGTGAAGTCCCATTACTACAATGCTAAATAGTTGGCACTGACGGTAATGATTCAAAGCGCATTGCTCCAACTGCCCATTTGTTACCCGAAATTGCATATTGATGTAAGTTTTCCGGTGAAGAAAGTATAAAGCCAGAGAGTTTCTTCTTTGCTGCTTTCGATGAATACCTTTTTTGGCACATATCAACAAAACCGCTGATACGCTCGGCTATGTCACCTGGAAACCTAAACTCTACATTTTCGTCGTAACGAATTTGGGCTCTATATTGCAGACTCTTTGGCAATGTCCCTTTTCGCTTCCAAGCAATCATTGGCATTGGTACTCTTGGTATTTTCGAGCTTTTTGGTAGATAAGAAACATTTGGATCCAGTAACACATCGTTGACTTCAACCCAATAATGACTTGGTTGATCACGATTTGAACCAGCAAAGCCCTCTAAGGAAGCTTGACGTCCATCGATTGACATTGTGAATGCGCCGACATTACCCCCGACAATAATGGAACTAACACCTTCTTTCTGCAGTATCGAATATATTGCACAAGCCGTATAAAGACACCGAGAGTCATAATCTGTTGGAAATGTTTTTTTCAAACACCAATCTATTGTTGCGAACAAATTGTTAACTTTAACTCGACCAAGCATCATTACATTCACCTTTACTATTTGATGGTTCGATAAACTCACTCTGGTACTTAATGCTTCTTATACGGCAATGCTTCGTATTTTGAGGCTGAATGATGCCTAATTTATATATTCGATTCAACAATGAATCAATGGGTTAGTGATGTATTAGAGGTGTTAGATTGCTTTGTGGCGAGTAACCTTGATCTGTAGCCATGATAGGTCTTAGTATTGTGAGAGGGTAAGAAGAGGGGGCATCGCATTAAAACAGCAGAATAATCGTATTCGGTCAGTGAAGGTGAGATGTTTCCTTAACCTCTTGTTCAGTACATTATTGTCATTTCATGTTAATTCGTTACAATACCTTTGGAATAAATGAGGGTGCATCTGTATTTGTACCTGAATTTGTACCAATTCTTACATATATCCCCATCAAGTTATCTAACTTGTTGAATTAAATATATTAAATAATTTTCATGTGTTGCTTGGTGTGCAACACCACTGTAAAGGACAAATAATGCCAATTATTACTCTTCCTGACGGTAGTCAGCGTCAATTTGACAACCCTGTATCAACTCTAGATGTTGCCCTATCAATCGGTCCTGGTCTTGCGAAAGCAACCATTGCTGGTCGTGTAGATGGCGAGCGTGTTGATGCTTGTGATCTTATCGAAAACGATGCAAGCCTAGAAATCATCACAGCTAAAGATGAAGTTGATGGCCTTGAGATCGTTCGTCACTCTTGTGCTCACCTTTTAGGTCACGCGATTAAGCAGCTTTTTCCAGAAGCGAAAATGGCGATCGGTCCTACCATTGATAACGGTTTCTACTACGATATCGACCTTGAGCACTCTCTAACGCAAGAAGATCTAGAAAAGATTGAAAAGCGTATGAAAGAGCTAGCGAAGACCAAGTA
The DNA here is from genome assembly GCF_041473955.1 of Vibrio sp. 10N.222.54.E6. Classification (NCBI taxonomy): domain Bacteria; kingdom Pseudomonadati; phylum Pseudomonadota; class Gammaproteobacteria; order Vibrionales; family Vibrionaceae; genus Vibrio; species Vibrio sp. 10N.222.54.E6. The sequence continues at coordinate 271,979 of NZ_JBFRTD010000017.1, forward strand.
TCAGGTTGTTAAGAAGAAAGTTAGCTGGCAGGAAGCGCGTGACGCATTCGAAGCTCGCGGCGAGACTTACAAAATCGAAATCCTGGATGAGAACGTTTCTAAAGACGATCGTCCAGGCCTGTACCATCATGAAGAATACATCGATATGTGTCGTGGTCCACACGTTCCACATATGGGCTTCTGCCAACACTTCACGCTACTTAACGTAGCGGGTGCTTACTGGCGTGGTAACAGTGACAACAAGATGCTTCAACGTATCTACGGCACTGCATTCCACGACAAAAAAGCGCTTAAGGCTCACCTAGTGCGCCTAGAAGAAGCGGCTAAGCGTGATCACCGTAAAATCGGTAAGCACTTAGATCTATTCCACATGCAGCAAGAAGCACCAGGTATGGTGTTCTGGCATCATAACGGTTGGACTATCTTCCGTGAGCTAGAAGTATTTATTCGTCAGAAGCTGACTGAGTACGATTACCAAGAAGTAAAAGGCCCATTAATGATGGACCGTGTTCTTTGGGAGCGCTCTGGTCACTGGGATAAGTACGCTGAAGCGATGTTCACGACTTCTTCAGAGAACCGTGAATACGCGATCAAGCCAATGAACTGCCCTGGTCACGTTCAAATCTTTAACCAAGGTTTGAAATCTTACCGTGATCTACCGTTACGTATGGCTGAGTTTGGCTCATGTCACCGTAACGAGCCGTCTGGCGCACTTCACGGCATTATGCGTGTTCGTGGCTTCACTCAAGATGATGCTCACGTATTCTGTACTGAAGACCAAGTTCAGCAAGAAGTTAAAGCTTGTATTGAAATGGTTTACGATACTTACACAACTTTCGGTTTCGAAAACATTGTTGTTAAGCTATCTACTCGTCCAGAACAGCGCGTAGGTTCAGACGAAATGTGGGACCGTGCAGAGGCCGATCTTAAGCAAGCGCTTGAGGCGATGGAGATTGCATACGAGATTCAAGAAGGCGAGGGTGCGTTCTACGGACCTAAGATTGAATTTACTTTGCATGATTGTTTGGACCGCGCATGGCAATGTGGTACAGTGCAGCTCGATTTTGCATTACCAGAACGTTTAGGTGCAACTTACGTAGGTGAAGATAACGAGCGTCACACGCCAGTTATGATTCACCGCGCGATTTTAGGTTCACTAGAACGCTTCATCGGTATTCTTATTGAAGAATACGCTGGCTTCTTCCCAACGTGGTTGGCGCCAGAACAAGCAATTGTTATGGGCATTACAGACAAACAGTCTGAATATGTACAAGAAATTGCGAAAAAACTGCAAAAAAGTGGATTTAGAGTCAAAGCAGACTTGAGAAATGAGAAGATTGGCTTTAAAATCCGCGAACATACTTTGAAACGTGTACCGTTCATGCTTGTGTGTGGTGACCAAGAAATGGAAGCCGGCGAAATTGCAGTACGTACACGTAAAGGTAAGGACCTTGGCAAATTTAAAGTGGATGACTTTATTTCATACATCCAAGCCGAGGTTTCAAGCCGTAAGCTCAATCTGGAGGAATAGCTATTAAAGGCGGAAGACGTGGCCAACAACCGGCCAAACAAAACCAGCACCGTTTAAACGGTGACATTCGTGGCGTTCGTGAAGTGCGTCTAACTGGCGCAGACGGCGAAGCTGTTGGTGTAGTAACAATCGCTGAAGCGATGGAAGCTGCAAATGAAGCTGGTATGGATCTTGTAGAGATCAGCCCTAACGCCGAGCCGCCAGTTTGTCGTGTGATGGACTACGGTAAGTTCCTCTTCGAGAAGAGCAAAGCTGCGAAAGAGCAGAAGAAAAAGCAAAAGCAGGTTCAGATTAAGGAAATTAAATTCCGACCTGGAACTGATATTGGAGACTATCAGGTAAAACTACGCAACCTGACTGGTTTCCTTGAAGACGGCAACAAAGTGAAGGTAACAATTCGCTTCCGTGGCCGCGAAATGGCTCACCAAGAAATCGGTGTTGACGTTCTTAATCGTTTGAAAGTAGATACTGAAGAATTTGCAGTTGTCGAATCTTTCCCAACGAGAATTGAAGGTCGCCAGATGATCATGGTGTTGGCCCCTAAAAAGAAGTAATTAACGGCTTTGCAAGTAATTAAACCCTGCAGCCTCAGGTTGCGGGGTTTTATTCGCCCTAATTACTATGTTATTAACAACTCAACAATGCGGAGTTATTCATCATGCCTAAGATGAAAACCAACAAAGGTGCTGCTAAGCGTTTCCAGAAAACTGCTGGTGGTATTAAGTTTAAGCACGCTGGTAAACGTCACATCCTGACTAAGCGTACTACTAAGAACAAGCGTCAGCTACGTCCGAACTCGATCCTTCCTAAATGTGAAGTTGCTCAAGTTCTACGTATGATGCCATACGCTTAATTCTTTTTAGTTTATAAATTCGTTTAGTTTAGGAGAAGCATAATGCCTCGCGTAAAACGTGGTGTACAAGCTCGTGCACGTCATAAGAAAGTTCTAAAACAAGCTAAAGGTTACTACGGAGCACGTTCACGTGTTTACCGCGTAGCTTTCCAAGCAGTTACCAAAGCTGGTCAATACGCTTACCGTGACCGTCGCAACAAGAAACGTCAATTCCGTCAACTTTGGATTGCACGTATCAACGCGGCATCTCGTCAAAATGGTCTATCTTACAGCCGTTTCATCAATGGCCTTAAGAAAGCATCTATCGAGATCGACCGTAAGATTCTTGCTGACATCGCAGTATTCGACAAAGCAGCATTTGCTGTTCTAGTTGAAAAAGCGAAAGCATCTCTATAATTTAGAGTTAGCTTAAAGGTTTAATAAAAGGAGAACTTCGGTTCTCCTTTTTTATTGCCTGCTATTTGGCTTTGCCGCATTCTCTCGCATCTAATTTTTATTCGCTTGAACAAGCATTCTGGTATATAAACATTTACCTAACCTTTAAATGTTAAGCGACCGAGATAAATGACCGCACCGACTACTATGACGTTCTTCGAACGTTTTGAAACTGACATCCTTTCTGGCAAGAAGACGATTACTATTCGCGATGAATCTGAGCGCAATTACCAGCCAGGTAGCGTTGTAGAAGTATCAACGCTAGAGCAGGGACGTGTATTCTGTAATCTTAAGATCATTAGTGTAGAACCAATCTTGTTTGATGACTTAGGTGAGTTCCATGCGGAGCAAGAGAACATGACGCTAGAAGTCCTCAAGGGTGTGATTCAAGATATCTATCCGGGTATCTCTCAACTGTATGTGGTTTCTTACGAGCTTGTGTAACCCGCTTTAAATAGAATTTGTTGATCAATACAGCGTCTAACGCAGAGCAATGAGAAAGGGAAGTCACAATGAGTGAATTACAGAATGGTGCAGCTCAGCAAATTTTGCTCCAACTTTATTGTCGTGAGCAAAATGAGCAGCCGTTAATCTCTAGAACTGATCTCGACCTTGCTCTTTATGATAGCGAAGGCTTTCTAGCGTGGCGTGATACAAAGCGTGACTTCATTGTCAGTGATATCGAGAATCGAGTTTGGGTGAAGAGTTGCCCCGGCGGTTACATCACTGAAGTACACTTCAATGCTGACGGTTCTCTGATTGAATATCGTTTGTTCGATCGATTTGAAACAACAGGGCAGTGGCAACTAAAAGATGGGTTGTTACACGTCGAGATTTTGAAGGGCGAGAATCGCTACCAGTTTACTGTTGTGGCTCGTGCTGATCTCAATATTCACTCTGCGGTGGAATATAAAAATGGTGAGCTGCATTCGTATCTGAAATTGGTGCAGGCTGAGCGTTAATCCCTTTTAGCCGACCTTGCTTGTCCATTAGAATAAGTGATATTCCAAGAATAAAAAAGCCAACAGTGATGTTGGCTTTGTTGTTTTCAATTCGACCGATTACTTCCAATCAACACGCCATTAAGCTTCGAAGTTCGCCAGTTGAGTATAAAGCTCGCTGTCTTGATCTTGCTTTGCACAAACCGTCAGTAGGTCTTCAATAAAGTACTTCAATGCACGCGCTTCAATTCGACGAATGCCTTGTTGCTGCTCTTCAGTCAGATAACCGTAGATAGTTGCTGCTCCGAAGTCACCAAAGATCATCTGACCTTGCTCGTTAACCAAAGTGTTGTGTGCGTATAGATCACCATGACAAACTTTGTTGGCATGAAGGTGTTCAAACACATCAATCATCTGCTCTGTAATACTATTGATCTTAGCAATTGAAAGCTCGAAGCCTTCATTGAACGTATCGCGAGTGCAGCTTTCAAGAGTAGGGGGCAAACCTAGGTTGTAGTAGTTGCTCGGGATAAGCTCCATCACCAATGCTAGGTAGTTATCTTCATCAACTTGTGCGATAGACTTCACTAGGTTGCTATGTTGGCCTGCTTGAAGACATGCTTCAAGTTCATCATGTGGGTAACCGTCACTGGTCACTTCGCCTTTGAATACTTTAACCGCCACTTCTTGTGGGAAATCAAAGTCACCGTTTAACCAGTTAGCATGAGAAATTACACCAGACGCACCTTGGCCCAGCACTTGATTGAGTGAGTAGCATTGCGAGCTTACGGCAGGCACGCTATCTAAGCTACTTGGATGTTTGCAAAATGGGTTACCCGCAAACGCTAACCAAGCCAGTTTTGGTAGCTTGATAAGGAACTCTGGGAATTCAGTCAGTTGGTTTGCAGACAGACGAACCAGTTCAAGGTTTGATAGCTTTTCCATACTTTCTGGTAAAACACGAATCTTGTTACCTGCCAATGCGAGCTTTTGCAGGCGTGGTCTTTCACCTAGTGAGTGAGGGAGAACCTCAATTGCATTGTCTGTCAGGATCAACCAACGTAATTGAGCAGGTAAAGATTGCTCGCTGACGGTTTTAATTTGATTAGATTTGAAGCCAACCATTTCGAGCTTAGGAAGAGTACCTAGAACATCAGGAAGGTGCGTGAACAGGTTATTCGACGCGAAGATGATACGCAGGTTAGTCAGCTGTGATAGCTCGTCTGGTAAGCTTGATAGTTGGTTTCCATAGAGGTCTAGAACCTCTAGAGAATCGGCAAGATCTAAGATCTCTAATGGAAATTCAGTGAGCTCTGCTGACAGTTTTAAGTGCTTAATCCCTTTAAGTTGCCCTGATTTAAGTTGTTCTAGAGTATGCAAACCTTAGCCTTATGAATAGATGTTCGAGGCGTGTAGTTTACTTGTCTCAATCGAGAAAGGCGAGCACCGGAGCGATGCTCGCTTAACTACACTAAGTGAACGAATTTACGAAGGTTAAAGTCGTATATGGTTTTGGCTGACGCCGACCTCCTTAACAAAATCAGCATCATGACTCACCAAGATAAATGCGCCTTGGTATTCACGTAAAGCGGACGCCAATACTTGCTTTGAGTCGATGTCTAGATGGTTGTCCGGTTCATCAAGCAATAGAAGCGGGGTGTCTTGTTTGTGGCTAACGATCAACATCGCCAGTTTCATTTTTTCACCACCACTTAAATGAGACACTTTTCGGTATACGGAGTCTCGCCTGAACCCTATTCCAGCGAGCAAGGTTCGTGCGTCACTTTCTGTTAACCCAAAGCTGTGTGTCATCAAACTATCGAATATGGTGTCGTTGGTGTCTAACAGGCCAAAATGTTGATCCAAGTATACGGTCGCCCCTAAGCGCTTAATGGATCCGATATAGTTCGAGTGCTGGCCATGAATGGCTTTTAACAGAGTCGATTTTCCGCACCCGTTAGCCCCGGTTAGATAGCATCGTTCGCCTTGTGATAGAGATAAGCTAATAGGAACACCAGAACCAAAATTTAGGCGACACTCTTCAACGGTTAATAGTGAGTGTTTTTTAGTAGCATTCGCTTGTTGTAGGTACAACGCTTGCGGCTTCAGTTGCTCTTGCTGTTCTTTAAGAGATTGAAGCTTATGTTGGTTTTGATCCTTTAAGTTCTTGTGGCTTGTTGCCGATGCGCCTTGGGTTCGCCCTGCTTTATCTTTCATGGCATCCAATAATATCTTGGGTTGGCTACCTGATTTTCGGAGTCGGTTACCTTGAGCCTCACGTTGTTGAGCTTTTTCCTTGTTAATCTGAGCTTGGCGCTCGAGTCGTTTCTTTTCCGATTGATGATGCGTTATCTGCTTGTCCAGTGCTTCACTTTGACTCGACATTTGCGTGAAGTAATCATCGTAGTTTCCTTTGTAGAAACGTAATCCCAAACTGTTGAGATGATAGATCCCTTCCATGTGTCTCAATAAGCTTCGATCGTGACTGACGACAAGCACTTTTCCTTCAAATAACTGGCACTGTTCTAGTAACCAATTACGCCCGTCGCTATCCAAATGGTTTGTCGGTTCGTCGAGAATCAGTACGTCGTAGTTTGATACGAATAAGCGATGAAGCTGCAATAGGGATAGCTGCCCGCCGCTCAATGTATGGCACGGTGTGGTTAACCCACTGGTTATTTTCAATGTGGCTAAAAGTTGCTTTGTGTTCGCTTGTAAATCCCAATCCTCGCCAACGATATTGAAGTGCTGAAGTTCGCAGCTGCCTTGTTCTATGGCATGTAATGCGTCTAACTTTTCGGTGAGCCCCAAGAAGTCAGCAATGCTGGTTGTGCTATCCAATAGCTTTGAAGGCAACTGGGAGTAAAAGCCGATCGAGCCTTGTTTGGAAATGCTGCCTGATGTGGGTTGTGTTTGCCCGACCAGTAACGAAAGCAGTAGTGACTTTCCCGCCCCATTTCTTCCGACTAAGCCTGTCAGGCGACTGCTCAAACTAAAGGTGATGTCTTTGAATAACCACTCACCAGTATCGAGCTGGAATGAGAGATTGTTGGCTAATATAGTAGGCATAAAAATACCTCCCTTTACGTGTAAACGAGTAAAAGGGGTGAGGCGCTTTTCTACATAGACTCCAACATAGGAGTCTAAGAATAGATCACCAAGACGTTACTTAGGTAGATGACCAATCAAAGATAGAAAAGCTGCGCTGAGACAATTTCTGTCTTTGAGGTACAGTTCTGCAAGATACATGTTGTCAAAATACGGATCTTTAAGAACTTGATTTGTCGCGAAAATAGATGACGAAGTAACGCCCACTAACCCCGAGTGTCCAAATGATTTTTATAAAAATAAATCGGATGTCAGGATGTTAGTACTTCATTATGGCGTTATTCTCTTTTGAAATGATGGTGTGATGTTACTGAAAGAGGGGGCTTAAAGTCAATATGGTGATGTGATTAAAATGTATCCAAATAATTAAAGCGCCTCATGCCTATATATAGATATAACCATGAGGCGCTTTAGAGTGTTCTTTGAAAGCAAGAGCTTCAAATAATGTGCAAATTACAGGTTTTGTCCGCCGACAGCTCGCCAACACATGTCAAAGCTATCGCTGATGTACTTGCCTGACTGCTCTGGAGGTAACTCATTCTGCTCAATCAACCAGTTTGCACAAATCAAAAAATGGCTGTGGATGAAGTGCCTAACAAGGTTGATGTCTAACACCATCAGCTCACCAGTTTCTTGTCCTTTCAAAATGATCTCGTCTAACGATGCGAACATCTTTGAAACAATCACTTCTCGAGTTTGAGTCGTCGGGTCGAAATGAACATTGGTGAAGAACTTCATCGCAACTGGATTTTCTAACGCCCATTCAAGCCCTGTAATCCACATGAACTTAAAGGCTTGGTAGCGATCTTGTTCAGCGATTTCTGTGTGCTGGTCAAGGGTAGAAAATAGCTCTATTTTCAGTTCACGAAACAGTTCATCAATCAGTAGAGATTTGTTCTCAAAGTGATGGAACAGCGTTGCCTTTGCCACACCTGCCGTTTTCGCTATTTGTCCGGTAGATGTGCCCTCTAGCCCTTGCTGAGAGAAGAGCAGGAGCGCAGCATCTAGGATTTTTTGCCTTTTCGTAATCATCTATTTAGTACTTTGAACAGAATCTTTTTAATTGGGTTGTTGTAAGGAGGGTGCATTAACTTGGTGAAGTTAATTTTACCTCTACTTAGAACGGTTTTAGCATGACTAAAGGTCTTAAAGCCTTCAATGCCATGGTAGTGTCCCATGCCTGAAGGGCCTATACCACCGAACGGCGCGTCTTCTGCAGCCACATGCACCAAAGAATCATTAATACACACGCCGCCAGAGTGCGTGCTCGATAAGATTAGATCTTGAGTCTGCTTATCATGACTCATCAGGTACAAAGCAAGCGGACGTTCTCTTGTTGTGATGTAGCTGATCGCTTCTTCAATAGAATCATAAGGAACGATAGGCAGTACGGGGCCAAACAACTCTTCTTGCATTGCGAGCATGTCGTCGTTCACTTCGGTTAGAAGGTGTGGCGTCATTCTGTGGTTCACATCGTCTTGTGCTTGCTCGGTGACAGTGTGAACAACTGCGCCTTTAGATTGAGCATCTGTAATCACTCCCTTCAAACGATTGTATTGACGCATATCGATCACTGAAGTTAAGTCTTTGCTCTCAATGCCTGCTTTATACAGCTTTTTGAAGTACAGCTTATAAGCTGTGATGAACGCGTCGACTTTTTCTCGTGGTAATAAGATGTAATCGGGCGCCACGCAAATCTGGCCAGCGTTCAAGCTTTTTGCAAACAGGATGCGTTCAACGGCGTCAGCCACATCAAAGTCGGGAGCAATAATCGTTGGAGACTTGCCGCCCAATTCCAAGGTTACAGGCGTTAAGTTATCGGCTGCTGCTCTCATGACGTGCTTACCCACAGAGGTCGAGCCAGTAAATAGAATATGGTCAAACGGGAGCTGGCTAAATTTAGCGGAAACGTCAGCTTCGCCTTCGATAATCGCGACTTGATCTTCACTAAAGCCTTCGGCCAGCATAGCTTTTAAAACTCGGTTGGTCACTGGAGTGAACTCAGACATCTTGAGCATTGCAGTATTACCTGCCGCCAGCGCCGTGATGAGAGGACCTAAAGAGAGCATCACCGGGAAGTTCCAAGGAACAATGATACCGACAACACCAACTGGTTGATAATGAATCGTGATCTTCGCGGGTGTCAGCATTAAGCCTGCTTTTCTGCGAGATGGCTTCAACCATTTCTTAAGGTTCTTCAGGCTGTAATTGATCTGGTGAAGAGAAGGGGTGATATCAGCAATCAAGCTGTCGTGTTTTGCTCGATGGCCATAATCTTCAGATACTGCCTCAATCAACTGCTCTTGATAGCGCATTAGCAACGCTTTTAATTCTGAGAGGTTTTTTCTTCTCTGCTCAAGCGTTGGATTAACATTACAGCGGTAGTGATCTTTTTGTCGGTTGAACATTTGATCCATGTCGTTGATGCTCGACGTGTTTGGTTCAAGGTCTAGATTATGGCTCATAGTATCCCCTAAATTCGAAAGCTGACCGATTGGTTGGTCGGTTGAAATTACAAGAATATCCAACCAAATACAAGATATGCGCGAGAAAAGTTCAAAAATTGAGCGGTTACAACATTGAAGTGAGCGAGTTTTAGTAGGAAGAACGAAGTGTTTATAGGTATCGAATCACGGGATACAAGTTGTGTTTGTGATAGCGAGAGTTCAGATTGGGAAGTGCGCATATTTGTCACAACCCTGACTTAACTTGACCAGGTTAGCTAAGAATTTTATGTGTCTTTGGTATTTTATTCACCTGATTCTTTGTTAGAAAGTGCTTTAAATCTAATGCGCTTCAGCCTGTTTTTTGGCCTAAAACCTTGTAATACCTTACCTGTCACTTTAAGTCGGGTCGACGATAAAAAAACGTAATCGTAACCACAAATATCAATGGTTGGACTCACTCTTAATAATATCGGTTAATGCAGCCAACAAATCGTTTTCGAACGTTTTTTGTTGGGTTATACCTCGCTATTCCAATGAGGTATCTTCTGTCGATGGCCCTATAGTGTGAGGTCTCTAGAATTGGAAAATTCGGTTAATTTGGAACGCATCCGTGCTGAGTATAATGTAAAGCACTGGAGCCAAGGTTTTTATGGAATTGATGATAATGGTGAGGTGTATGTATCACCGAGCGAAACCGATCATCAAGTTCCGCTAAGTCAGATCGTAAAACAGTTAGAGCAGAGAAATATTGGTTTGCCTGCTCTTGTGCGTTTTCCTCAAATAGTGCATCAACGTGTGCACAATATCTGTAACGCATTCAACCAAGCGATCGACGAATATCAGTACGATAACCGTTACCTACTTGTTTACCCGATTAAAGTTAACCAACAGAAAGAAGTGGTTGACGAGATCTTAGCGAGCCAAGCTCAATTAGAGCAGAAGCAGCTTGGTTTAGAGGCGGGCAGCAAGCCTGAACTATTAGCGGTATTGGCACTGGCTCAAAAAGCGAGCTCTGTGATCGTGTGTAACGGTTACAAAGACAGAGAATACATCCGTCTTGCGCTTATTGGCGAAAAGCTAGGCCACAAAGTATTTATCGTTCTAGAGAAGTTGTCAGAGCTTGATCTTGTCCTTTCTGAAGCAAAAGCGCTTGGCGTGAAACCTCGTTTAGGTCTACGCATTCGTCTTGCATCTCAAGGTGCAGGTAAATGGCAAGCAAGTGGTGGTGAGAAGTCGAAATTCGGTTTGTCTGCATCACAAGTATTGACCGTTATTGAACGCTTGAAAGCAGAAGATCAACTGGATGTTCTAGAGCTCGTGCACTTCCACCTTGGCTCGCAAATGGCGAATATTCGTGATGTACGAAATGGTGTGAGTGAAGCGGCTCGTTTTTACTGTGAACTGCGTGATATAGGTGCTCAACTGAAGTTCTTAGACGTTGGTGGCGGTTTGGCGGTCGATTACGACGGCACACGTAGCCAGTCTTCAAACTCAATGAACTACGGCTTGCTTGAGTACGCTCGCAACATCGTAATGACAGTAGGGGATATTTGTAAGCTCTACAATCAGCCGCAACCTGTGATCATTTCTGAATCTGGTCGTTCGTTGACTGCGCATCACGCTGTGCTTGTTACTAACGTGATCGGTACAGAAAGCTATTCTCCGGAAGATATGGCTGCGCCTGAAGCTGACGCACCAATGTTGCTAAACAACATGTGGAAGAATTTCTTAGAGCTAGATGCGGGTAATGATGACCGCGCGCTGATTGAGATCTACAACGACACGCAAAGTGATATCGCAGAAGCACACAACCAATTTGCGACGGGTATGCTGAATCTTCAGCACCGTGCTTGGGCAGAGCAGATGTCTTTGCGTATTAACTACGAACTTAGCTCTCGTATGAGTACTAAGAACCGTTACCACCGTCCTATTTTGGATGAGTTGAGCGAGCGTTTGGCTGATAAGTTTTTCGTGAACTTCTCGCTGTTCCAATCTTTACCAGATGCTTGGGGTATTGATCAGGTATTCCCTGTATTACCTCTAAGTGGTTTGGATAATGCGGATGAGCGACGCGCTGTAGTACTGGATATCACCTGTGATTCTGACGGTACGATTGACCAGTATGTTGATGGCCAAGGTATTGAAACGACTCTGCCAGTTCCTGCATGGAACCCAGATGAACCATACCTGATGGGCTTTTTCTTAGTAGGCGCATACCAAGAGATCTTGGGTGATATGCATAACCTATTTGGTGATACCCACAGTGTAGTGGTGAATGTTGATGAAAGTGGTCAAGCGAATATCGACTACATCAATGAAGGCGATACGGTTGAAGACATGATGCGTTATGTTCACATTGATACGGATCTGATTCGTCAGAACTACAAAGATTTGGTCACGGCAAAAGTACCAGCACAAGAGCAGCAAAGCGTACTTGAAGAGTTAGAGCAAGGCTTGATGGGTTACACCTATCTTGAGGATTTTTAATGAACGATCTATTTACCAAACCAGATTACTCGCTGTACTCCAACGCGATGACTTTTATGCGTCGTCCATTGGTACAGAACCCAATTGATAACGATGCTGATGTGGTTGTGTTGGGCGCGCCGTTAGATATGGCGACGTCGGGTCGTCCGGGTGCTCGTATGGGGCCTGATGCGATTCGTCGTGCGTCTGTAAACTTGGCGTGGGAAGGCAAAAAATTTCCTTGGGACTTCAATGTATTTGAACACACCTCGGTGATTGATGCTGGCGATCTTGTGTTTGATTGCGGTGATGCAGAAGACTTAACTCAGCGTCTAGAAGCAGCCGCTGATGCGATTCTAAACAGCGGTAAAACACTGTTAGGGTTAGGTGGCGATCACTTCATTACATTGCCTTTGCTAAGAGCATACGGCAAGAAGTACGGTGAAATGGCTCTGATTCATTTTGACGCGCACACTGATACTTACAGTCAGGGTAGTCGTTACGATCACGGTACTATGTTCTACCATGCGCCAAATGAAGGGTTAATCTCGCCTGAGCATTCTGTGCAAATAGGTATTCGTACAGAGTATAAGCAGGAAGGTCATGGCTTTAATGTTATCAATGCGATGCAAGCGAATGACATGAGCGTGGATGAGATCATTGCTCAAGTGAAAGGCATTGTTGGTGATAAGCCAGTTTACCTAACGTTTGATATCGATTGTCTGGATCCTGCTTTTGCGCCGGGTACTGGGACGCCTGTGTGTGGTGGTTTGAATTCAGATAAAGTGCTCAAAATCATTCGTGGCTTACAGGGTATCAACATGGTTGGTATGGACGTTGTAGAAGTGTCTCCTGCCTATGACCAAAGCGAAATTACGGCTCTAGCTGGCGCAACTATCGCACTTGAGCTGCTTTATGTTTGGACGGCAAATCGCTTAACAAAATAAAATAGTTAGCGAGGCATGTTGAACGTGGCAATCTCGTTTTACGGATAAACACCATATTGCGGTACATGATCTTCTAAAAGCCGCCCGAGTTAAACTCGGGCGGCTTTTTTGTATCTATTGTTTTGTCCTAAAACGTATTCCTTTTGATATGTGTGTATCGAATGATAAGTCATGACTATTGTTCCTCCATAGCACCTTAATATGTTGATGGGCATATATGAAACTGGCGAAATATACGCTTAATAAATGGTTTTTCATCCGCTTTGTGCTGAACATTGTCTCAAGTTTGGGACTACTCTCTGCTTTGTTGCTATCACATCGTTTGCCTCAAGCAATGTCTGATATTCGCTCATGATTTATCTACTTTATTCCTGTATATCTTTATAGGATTAAAGAGATGTAACATCGCTGTGAGTTTATTTGCATATAAATCAATGCACTACTAACGTTTAATTTGTGTTTTAGAAATCCATAGAGAATAAGTGAATTTGTGAAAAGGAGTCTCTTAGCACAGACATGGCATTTTTTATGGGGAAGACTAGGCTTAACAGTAAGTAAACTATAAAAAAAACAGGTTAAATACTTATCTCTTTTCAACTCGAAGAGGCACAACAAAAGATTGGCCATTGATGAGGGGTAAGTATGAATTTGATTAAAGCCTGTAATGATTAACAAAAATAATTTGTACAGCTCTAGATAAGAGTGCTTGTGATAACGGGGGATATATGGATATTGAGGTTTCGCGCCAAGCTGCGGTTGTTGAAGCAGTAAGTGGGGATGTGGTTGTAGTAACACCTGACGGCAACCCAAAAAAAGTTCTAGTTGGCGATATCATCCGTGAAAATGAGATAGTCATTACCGCAAATAATGCAGAACTTGTATTAGGTGCTCCAAATGGTGAGGTTCTGGTTGGCGAGAATTGTGTTGGATGTATTGACCAAGAATTGTCTTGGGCTGATGCCCCTATCGCCGGAGAGGTCAATTTCGATCTAGAGCAATCTGACGACGGAGCATTTACTGACGATGATATTGCGGCAATCCAAGAAGCTATTTTAGGTGGCGCCGATCCTACTGAAATTTTGGAAGCAACGGCTGCTGGTGAAGGGCTAGGCTCTGCAAATGCAGGCTTTGTTACGATTGAATACAATAATATTCAAACTCAGCCCTCGACATTCTTTGAGACATCAGGGCTTGCGAAAGAAGAGGTAGAGGAAACTCGAGAGGAATTTAGAACGATCACACGTTCAGCTGGTGGTCAATCGATCAGCGAATCAGTCACTGAAGGTTCTATTTCTGGCAATACCTACCCCCAATCTATTACGACCACAGAAACGATTATTGCGGGCAGTTTAGCTCTAGACCCAGATTCTTTTGTCCCAGACACACTCTCCCTTGCTTCACTCCTAAGTGAGCTTAATAACGACATTACATCAAGCGGCCAAGTTGTCACGTTTACTTACGACTCGGTAACGAATTCCATTGTTGGTGTTCAAGGTACTGACGAAGTATTACGTATCGATATTGATGCTACTAGTGTTGGCAATAATATCGATATCTCATTAACCACCACGATTTCTCAATCTATTGATCATGTTCCGTCTATCGGTGGTGGGCAGGTTTCTTATACTGGCGATCAAATTAACTTTGCTTTTGATATTCAAGGTGAAGACTCCGCAGGAAACCCAATAGCATCACCAATTAATGCGCTGGTTACTTTATTTGACGGAGTGAATCCGTCTGCTGAAAGCGTGAATATCAATAATGTAGAAACGAGTAGTGCACCTATTGAAGGCACTTTTTCTAATATTGGAAGTGATAAACTTCAATCTGCTGTCTTTGATGCAAGTGCGTTAGAAGAGTTTGATGGGCTGCTCAGTGATAACCAAAATACGGTTGCAAGACTGTCTGATGACGGAACAACGATCACTCTGTCTATTCAAGGGAGAGGTGAGGTTGTTCTCACAATCTCCCTCGATACCGATGGCACATATAATTTCCAACAGTTTAAACCAATAGAAGAAGTGAGCTCCGACACGCTTTCATTCTCTCTACCGATTACGGTTACCGATTTTGACCAGGATGTCGTAACGAATACGATTAAGGTTGATATCTCTGATGGTGATAGCCCGTTCATTATTAATGTTGATGGCATCGATGTTGATGAGTCAGGCATTGTTGGTGGCTCACAAGAAGGAACAACCCCAGTAGGTGGTATTGGCAGTATCACAGCAAGTGTTTTTGAAAGTGACATTATTGACCATTACGAACTTGAACCGACTGAATTTAATACAGCGGGAGCCTTGGTTTCCAATGGTGCTGCCGTTCAATTAGAGTTAGTTAGTCAAACCAATGATGTGAGAACGTATGAAGGTTATGTTGAGGTCAATGGATCTCGAATTACGGTCTTTGACGTTAAAGTCGATAGTCCATCATTGGGGAATTATGAATTTACTCTGTACGAATCGCTTTCACACCAAGGTGCTGAAGGTGAGTTGCTAACCTTTGTATTGCCCATTTACGCGGTTGACTCGGATGGTGACCGCTCTGCACTGTCTGGTGGGTCAAACACACCAGAAGCTGCTGAGATCTTAATCAGTGTAAAAGATGATGTGGTCGAACTCATCGATAATGTCGTTTCCGTCGATGAACCGACTTTGGCGGGCGATACTGTTGTTTCTTATAATCTATTCAACTTTGAGGGTGCGGATGGTTCGACAATCCAATCATTGTCTTACGATGGGGTCGAATACAAGTTAGACCAAAATCTACTCCCAGATGCGGCACAAACTTTCCCATTTACAGAAGGGGTTGCAACGATTTCACTCAATGGTGATTTTAGTTTTGAAGTCGCTCGTGATATCAACCACTCAAGCAGCGAAACCATAGTAAAACAATTTGCCTTTTTAGCTGAAGATGCTGATGGCGACGAGAGCTTTTCAACGCTTGATCTTAGTCTTACTGATGGCCAAGATCCGGTAATTAACCTAGTTCCACCAGTGACATTATCTGAAACGAATCTTGGTGATGGATCTTCGCCAAGCGGAAATGCGGTTAGCGCCACTGAAACGATTACGTTTACAGCCGGTAGTGATGATGTCGCGAGTTTTCGAATTGATCCAAACTTGTTTAATACTAATGATACGCTCAAATCGAATGGGCTTGTCGTTGAACTCAAGGAAGACCCTCAGAACTCAGGTACTTATATAGGTTTTGTTAACGATGGGGTAAACCCTGATGTCCCAGTGTTCACGATTAGCTTTTCTACAAGTACATTAGGGGAATACACCTTCACGCTGCTTGAAGCGTTAGATCATGAAGATGGCCTTGCAAATAACGACCTGAGCTTTGAACTGCCTGTTTATGCCGTGGACACTGATGGCGATAACTCGCAAATTTCCCCGCTTACAATGACCATCGGTGATGATGTGCAAATCATGAAAGATGGTGTGCTCAATATTGTTGAACCGACGGTTGCGGATTTGGCTGCTGGTAAGGTGACGACTGCCACCATTGATGTGATGCCTGATCAGAGTGCTGATGGCGCGACCATTACCCAGATCACGTATGATAATACCGTTTACACCTTGAATCAGGGCTTAACGGGAGAGCAGCTTATCACTGTGCCTGAGGGAAAACTGTTTGTTACCCTTGAAGGTGAAATACGCTTTGAACCCAATCGCGATTTAAACCACACAAGCAGCGAAGATATCGTTAAGACGATCGTGGTGACGTCAAGTGACTTTGATAAAGATCCGGTGACATCCACCGTTACTTTGACCATCACCGATGGTGATATTCCAATCATCAATACTATTCCAAGCGTCACGCTATCAGAATCCAATCTAGCCGATGGCTCGGCAGTAAGCACCGTGCCTGTGAGTCAAACTGAGATTATTCAGTTTACCAATCAAAGTGATGATGTAGTCAAGTTCCGTATCGACCCTGCTCAATTCAACACCAACGACGCGCTTAAATCGGGCGGGTTAGCCGTCGAGTTACGTGTCGATCCACAAAACAGCAACCAGTACATTGGCTTTGTGAAAGATGGATCCAACCCAGAAGTTCCCGTCTTTACTATTAGCTTTTCTACCAGCACGGTGGGTGAGTACACCTTTACTCTACTTGAAGCATTAGATCATGCTGATGGCCAAGCAAAGAACGATCTGAGCTTTGAGCTTCCTGTACTTGCGGTCGATCGTGATGGTGATGATTCATTGATGTCGCCATTGAAAGTGACGGTTAGCGATGATGTGCAAGGCATGCAAAACCAAACGTTAACCATTACTGAGCCAACGGTGGCTGATTTGGCTGCAGGTGTTGTTACGACAGGCACTGTCGATGTGATGCCAGTGCAAAGTGCAGATGGTGCAACAATCACTCAGTTCGTTTATGACGGACAACTTAGAACACTGGTTCAAACAGATACTGGTGAGCAGCGGTTCGGTTTCACTGAAGGGACGTTAGTCATCACCCTGCAAGGTGAAGTGCGCTTTGAACCCAATCGCGATTTAGTTCATACAAACAACGAAGACATCGTTAAAACAATCGTAGTGACGTCAAGTGACTTTGATAAAGATCCGGTGACATCCACCGTGACTTTGACCATTACCGATGGTGATATTCCAATCATCAACACCATTCCAAGCGTTTCTTTATCGGAATCCAACCTTACAGATGGCTCGGCAGCAAGCAATGCTCCTGTTAGCCAAACTGAGACTATTCAGTTCACCAATCAAAGTGATGATGTAGTCAAATTCCGTATCGATCCTGCTCAATTCAACCCGAACGACACACTTAAATCGAATGGGTTGGTCGTTGAGCTTAAAGCTGATCCAAATACGACTGGAGCGTACATCGGCTTTGTGAAAGACGGAGCTAACCCAGAGGTTCCCGTCTTTACGATTAGTTTTTCTACTAGCACGGTGGGTGAGTACACCTTTACTCTGCTTGAAGCATTAGATCATGCTGATGGCCAAGCGAAGAATGACCTGAGCTTTGAACTACCTGTCTTTGCGGTCGACCGTGATGGTGACGACTCATTGATGTCGCCATTGAAAGTGACGGTCAGCGATGATGTTCAAGGCATGCAAAATCAAACGCTGAGCATTACGGAACCAACGGTTGCAGATTTAGCTGCCGGTGTTGTTACGACAGGCACTGTCGATGTGATGCCAGTGCAAAGTGCAGATGGTGCAACAATCACTCAGTTTGTTTATGACGGACAACTTAGAACACTGGTTCAAACAGATACTGGTGAGCAGCGGTTCGGTTTCACTGAAGGGACGCTAGTCATCACCCTTCAAGGTGAAGTGCGTTTTGAACCCAATCGCGATTTAAACCACACGAGCAGCGAAGACATCGTTAAAACCATCGTAGTGACGTCAAGTGACTTTGATAAAGACCCTGTGACATCTACCGTGAAGTTGACCATCACCGATGGTGATATTCCAACGATTAATACCATTCCAAGCGTCACGCTATCGGAATCTAATCTTGCAGACGGCTCAACCGCAAGCAACGCGCCTGTGAGTCAAACAGAGACGATCACCTTTACCAATCAAAGCGACAATGTGACCAGTTTCCGCATTGAGCCAAGCCTGTTTAATACCAACGACACACTCAAATCGAATGGATTGGTCGTTGAGCTTAAAGCGGATCCCAACACGACTGGGGCGTACATTGGCTTTGTGAAAGATGGCGCCAACCCAGAGGTTCCTGTCTTTACGATTAGTTTCTCTACTAGCACTGTGGGTGAGTACACCTTTACTCTGCTTGAAGCGTTAGATCATGCTGATGGCCAAGCGAAGAACGATCTGAGCTTTGAACTGCCTGTATTTGCCGTCGACCGCGATGGTGACGATTCATTGATGTCGCCATTGAAAGTGACGGTCAGCGATGATGTGCAAGGCATGCAAAACCAAACGTTGACCATTACTGAGCCAACGGTGGCTGATTTGGCTGCTGGTGTTGTCACGACAGGCACGGTTGATGTGATGCCAGTGCAAAGTGCAGATGGGGCAACGATTACCCAGTTCGTTTATGACGGACAACTTAGAACATTGGTTCAAACAGATACTGGTGAGCAGCGCTTCGGTTTCACTGAAGGGACGTTAGTCATCACCCTTCAAGGTGAAGTGCGTTTTGAACCCAATCGCGATTTAAACCACACGAGCAGCGAAGACATCGTTAAAACCATCGTAGTGACGTCAAGTGACTTTGATAAAGACCCAGTGACATCTACCGTGAAGTTGACCATCACCGATGGTGATATTCCAATCATCAACACCATTCCAAGTGTCACTTTATCAGAATCTAACCTTACAGATGGCTCGGCAGCAAGCAATGCTCCGGTGAGTCAAACTGAGACTATTCAGTTCACCAATCAAAGTGATAATGTCACCAGTTTCCGCATTGAACCGAACCAATTTAATACTAATGGTTTGCTAAAATCGAATGGGTTGGTCGTTGAGCTTAAAGCGGATCCAAACACGACAGGTGCGTACATCGGCTTTGTGAAAGATGGAGCCAACCCAGAAGTTCCGGTCTTTACGATTAGCTTCTCTACTAGCACGGTGGGTGAGTACACCTTTACTCTGCTTGAAGCATTAGATCATGCTGATGGCCAAGCTAAGAATGACCTGAGCTTTGAACTACCTGTCTTTGCGGTCGACCGTGATGGTGACGACTCATTGATGTCGCCATTGAAAGTGACGGTCAGCGATGATGTTCAAGGCATGCAAAATCAAACGCTGAGCATTACGGAACCAACGGTGGCTGATTTAGCCGCTGGTGTTGTCACGACAGGTACTGTCGATGTAATGCCAAACCAAAGTGCCGACGGGGCAACGATTACCCAGTTTACTTACGATAACAACGTGTACACGTTAGTTCAGGGGACAACCGGAGAGCAGGTTTTCCCTGTTGCTGAAGGTAAACTGTATATCACTCTGGAAGGTGATGTCCGTTTCGAACCTAATCGCAACCTCAATCATTCAGGGGGCGATATTGTTAAGACTATTACGGTCATGTCTGAAGATAAAGATGGTGACGAAGTCACGTCGACCGTTACGCTTACCATTTCAGATGGTGCTCCACCTGTTATTGATAACATACCACCAGTCGCCTTGGCTGAAGCAAACTTGCTTGATGGCACCTCTCCGAGCATAACGGTCACTCAAACCGGAACAATGACGTTTACATCTGGTAGTGATGATGTGAACCACTTCCGTATTGATACTGCGCAGTTCAACACAACTGGGGACCTAAAATCGGATGGTCTGGTTGTTAAGCTAAAAGAAGATCCTCTAAACAGCGACAATTATATTGGCTTCGTAGAAAACGGTGGTGTCCAAACGGACATTTTCACCATCACTTTTGATAGTTTGGTGCTTGGTCAATATACCTTCACATTGTTAGAAGAGTTAGATCACCTGCCTGTGCAAGGTAATAACGTTCAAATCTTCACCTTGCCAGTTATTGCGGTCGACCAAGACAATACGGATTCAGTAATTAAGCCTCTTACGGTGACTATTACTGATGATGTACCCGTCATTACGGATACAACAGTTGCGAGTACGTTTGTTGTTGATGAAGATGATTTAGGCTCTGTTGTGGCTCAAGCGACAGGCTCGTTTGTGACCACAGAAGGTGCAGACCAAGTAGAGGTTTACGAACTGCGTAACGTAGCCACTCTAGAAACTACTCTGACATCAGGCAATGAAGCGATTTCGATCACTGAGGTCACTGGGGCTGCGAACACAACCACCTACCAAGGTGCGACCACAAGTGGGACTCCGATTTTTACTCTTGCACTTGGTAACGATGGGTCATACACATTCACTTTACTTGGCCCTCTAAATCACGCTACTGGATCAAATGACCTAACCATACCATTTAATGTTGTGGCGGTAGACGGTGATGGCGATGACTCCAACCAGTATCAACTACCAATTCAAGTCATTGATGATGTTCCAGTAATGACGCCGCCGACGGGCGAAACGGTTGTCGATGAAGACGACCTTTCAGGCATAGGTTCGGATCAATCTGAAGACACCATTATCAATGGACTGTTCACCGTCGATGAAGGTGCCGATGGCGTTGTGAAGTATGAACTGGTTGATGAAGATTTAGTCTTGACCGGTTTAACCTCCGATGGAGAAAGCTTAGAGTGGCTAGCTGTTTCACAAAACGGCACAACATTCACCTATGTTGCTCAAACTGTGACCAGCAATGAAGCCGTGTTTGAGATTGTTTTCGATACCTCTGATAACAGCTATCAATTCGAATTATTTAAACCACTGAAGCACCCTGATGGTGCAAATGAGAATGCGATAGATCTTGATTTCTCAATCGTTGCTGAAGATTTTGATCAAGACCAATCGAATGCGATCGATCTGAAGATCACGGTGACGGATGATGTTCCATTAGTGACAACACAATCGATTACTCGTGTTGAAGGTCAGGGTTATCGCGGCTCTATAGTCGATATGTTTGCTGATGCTACAGATGTCGGTGCCGATGGTGCGGTACTGAGCAAAATTGAGGCATTTGACGGAAGTGGAATTGTTTTCCGTTCAGGGAACAGTGGGTCTTACAGTAGTGACTTCGATTTAATTAGTGGTAGCCAACAGATTCGAGTTTACGAGCAAATTAATGGCTCTGTTGATCCTCGAGAACTGGGTAGACTGAAAATAAACTCAAATGGTGAGATTGAGTTTAGAGCCAATAATTACTTAGAGCATGTTGGTGATGAAATTAATTTCTCTATTAATGTAACAGCGAAGGATGGCGATTCAGATACGTCATCGACACCCTTGGACATCACTATTACGGATAGGAATTCGTCGAAAATCGCGCTGACAGTGACCACCTTTGAGGATGCGGGTAGAGACTCAACAATACCATATGCTGCAGGTGATGCTCCGATTCTTGAAAATATACAAGACAACCAAAGCGGATTACCTAATGCACCAGCTCAAGTTGCGCTTCAGGTTAACCTGAATGACAGGGATAACAGCGAGTCTATCGGTCAACTGATTATAAAAAACAGTAACCATAGAGGCACGTTCTATTACTTTGAGGGTGGTGAGTATCACAAGTTAACGCCTGAAACTAACGGTCAAATATTATTTGGACCGCCTCAAATGCAACAAAGCTATGCTTTAAACCCAAGTGAAGTAAGACAAACCATTGCAACCATCGAAAACCTTTATTTCGTTCCTGACCAAAACTATGGTTCAGATAGTAATGGCGTTGAGATCCGCTATCAATTGGAGATCGATAATGGAGGCACTCTTGACCACAAAGTAAACTCAAGTTTCAAAATCGAGATTGAAGCGGTAGCGGATATTGCTACTTGGGATGATGGCAACAGCACTTATCAGTATCAAGTCAATGAAGATGAAGACAACGTCACGTTGCAGCTAAACGCAGTATCACAAGATAGTAGCCAAACTGAAACGATCACTTATGAGTTGAAAGTTGTTGAAGGTGACGGAAAGTTTGAGCTTCTTGATAAAGACGGCAATGTGCTTACGCTGACGGCGGGTGGTGTATATAAAATAGCGGCAGAAGACATTAACACCACCGTGGTTAACCCTATTGATAATTTCTCGGGTCAGATAGAGTTCGAAGCAACAGCGGTTACAGAGGAAACACTGAATCCTTATGAAGATACTACTAACGGTGGGGCAAATGATAAAACTAAGGCTCGTTCTGTAGAGCAAAACATCATTATTGATGTCACTGCTGACGCTGACCCTGGAAAGTTCAGTGTAAATCGCATTCAAATCAACGAAGACAATATTGATAATCCCGACTACCTTGGGCCTTTGGATAACAAAGATGCATTCACGCTAGACGAAGTCATCACCATGACAGGGTCGGTCGATACGGATGGCTCTGAAGAACTGTTTGTTCGTATCAGCAATATTACAGAAGGCGCAGTGCTTTACTTTGTGGGTACAACCACGGTAGTTCCTATTGTCAGTGGTACCAATTACCACGAAATAGCGTATTCCGATTTGGCTAACGTTGAGGTGGTTCCAACTAAACACAGCAATGTGGATTTCACTTTTGATGTTACAGGTGTAGTGAAGGACACTGCAAACCTGTCAACCAACCCACAACAAGTCGATGTAGAAATACTCGGTACTAAAACGGTTAACGTTGAAGTGAAAGGAGTTGCTGACACACCTTATGGTGGGACGAATGGTACCGATTGGACCGCAATTACAGATGGTAGTGCAAGCGGTGTTCAAACGACGATTCAAGAGAGTCAAAACGGCGACAGCTTTGCTCTGCTTGACTTCACGGTATTGTCGGGTGAGAGAAAGCCTGACACTGGCACTACACCATTACCGGATGATGGTTCCGAATCAATAACGGTCATCTTATCGGGTATTCCTGATGGCGTTATAATTGAGGATGGTGACGGTACGGTTATTGATCTTAACTTTGTGGGTTACGAAACCGGACCGGGTGGTAGCCCTGATTTATCAAAACCTATCTACGAAGCTAATATTACGGAGGCGGGTACAACGTCAGGTATTCGTATTCGACCTGTCGACTCTTCGACCGAGAATATCCACATTCAAGGCAAAGTGATCGTAACGGAAAACGACGGTCACACACTTTCTTTTGATCAAGAAATTCGAGTGTTGGTTGAGCCTATCATCGATACCTCAACAACCTACAACAACGTCACAAACGGGAACGAAGATACGGCTATCAACATCGATTGGCATCCTGAAGGCGTTGACTATATCGACTCAGATGAGCATTTCACTTCAATTAAGATTTTCGGTATTCCACCGGGTGTCACACCCACCGTAAATGGTGATGTGACTGTTGTGAATGATGGTGCGGGTACGTTAACGATTACCCCTAAAGACGCGAATCAGACGCCGGAACAATTTACCCAAATTGCACTAGCGAATAACTTTATTCAAATGACTCCGCCAACGGACTCTAGCGTTGATTTCACATTGACGACAGAGGTAGACGTTGAGGAGCGTGATCACGAATATGTGGACTCTTCTAACCCAGGTGAGGGTATTGCGACTGCGACGGTTAAAGGTACGATCAATGTTATCGTAAGACCCGTTGTTGAGACTCATGATGGCATCGATAATCAGCTTATCGTCGACGACGTGGCTGGAACTGGTTCTTTGGGTACGGTGAGCGCCGATCCTTTGACTGGTGTACTCAAGTTTACAACCAACAGCGACAATCCGTCCGCCACGGATGAATTTGTTATTCGATATCAAGAAACCGATGCATCATCTGCTATTGAGGAAGTCGACCAACTGGTTATTCAATTAACGAATAATGACCCGAATAAGACTCCATTATCAGATGACGTATTGAATCAATTACTCGTTATTGGCGCGGCTTATGAAGGCGATGGTCGTTGGGTTGTGACGAATGAGGACTTGTTTAGTATCAGTGCTCCTAATGGTCTTGGTTTCCCTCCTATTTCTAATCTTCCAGACGTATTCAATGACATCAAGATGACTATCTTTAGTACGGTGGTTGATCGCGGTGATGGTGTTGAGGTTGAGTCATCTCCTGCCGTTATTCGGGAAGGCGAAGTGACGTTATCATTCCCAGAAGTACTTGTTGGGGGAGGTGAGGTTGCAGCTAACATTACAATGGATGCTAATAATGTTGTCGACGCTATCGAAGACACGCAACTTGATTTAGGTGCAGCACTAAATGGTGTGATCACTTTCTCTGGAGAAGATGCTTCGGTAGACCAAGTGACCATTATCATTGATGACTCTGTGACCATTAACCCAGGCGGCACTTTCCCAATTAGTTTGGCGGGAAGCAGTGAAGTCGATTTCGTTAATGGAAAATATGTATTCGAAACAACCGTTGAACAGGGCGTTACAACTGATTTTTCAGGGTTGCTACTTAACTTGCCGGCAGACTACTCTGGTGACTTTAGATTACCACTAACCATAGTGACCAAAGATACGCTCTCTGGTGATGAGAAAACGTTACTTACCGACGTCGTCATCAAAGTCGCGCCAGATGCGGAGACGGACCCTACGATTGAGGTGAATGTCGTCGGTTCGCTTGATGATGCCTTTAATCCTGTTGATAACGACGGTCAGGCTGGACAAGATCCGGTGGGTTACGAAGACACCTACATTCAACTCGACTTCAATTCGACTATTTCTGATCAGGTATCAGGCGTCGAAGGGGGGCAAGAGGCGTTTACATCCATTACTTTGACGTTGGATGACCCTTCGATAGGGGCATTCTATGACAATACGGGCACTTCACTTGGTACCTCAGTCACGTTTAATCAAGCTGAAATCGCGGCGGGGGCGCTCGATAATGTCCTCTTTAGGGCGATAGAAAACTACCCAACTGGAAATGATATTAATCAAGTGCAGATTAATGTAAGTGGTACAGTTACAGATACCGCAACCTACAATGACTCTGCTTTTCCGGTAGGCACTGCAACCGACTCCGATACCTTCAATACAAGTGTTCGTTTTGATGTTGTTCCGGTTGTTGATGATGTACTTGTCTCTGGGCCGGGTAGTGATCCTGATGTAATTGAGATTACCGGCAACGAAGACCAGCTTATTTCCTTGTCAGGTACAGGACCAGTATCGATTGCTCTGACTGACCTTGATGGATCAGAACAGTTTGTATCGATTAAGTTCACCGATGTACCTGATGGCTTCCAGATGCGTGTAGATACTGGCTCTGCTTACACTGTGAAAAACAACGGTGGCGGTGAGTGGAGTGTTCAATTGCCTCAAGCTTCTGGGCTTTCATTCGACTTAAGTGAAATTTCGATTTTACCACCGAAAAACTTCAGTGGTACTGCTGAATTTGGCGTTGAAGTATTCACTCAAGAGTCGCTACTTGGTGTACCAACTGCGGCTGCAAACTTGCCAAGCTTCAAACTGCATGTGGTGCCTGTTGGCGATGATGTTGATACCGACCCGACGGATTCTATAGCGGGTAACGAAGGCCAAAACATTGATATTGAAATCAATGCGACTATTTTAGATAAAGAGTTGTCGGCCTCAGGAAACGGAACGTATACCGAAAATGCACCTGAAACCCTTCGAGTCGAAGTGGCAGGTGTTCCTCAAGGTGCTTCTATCTACTACCCTGACGGAACGACCTTGGGTAGTTATGACTCAACTACACAGCTCTGGACTCTCGATGTTCCAGCTCAGTCGCTAGATAAGATCGTATTTAACTCTGGCGAACATAATAGTGATACAGGTAATGCTTTGGGTATTAATGGTCCACTGCAGATTACCGTTCGTTCTGTGGATACAGATGCTGATAACACGGAGTATTTAGGCACACCAACGAGTTTCGATGTTGATTTAGTGATTGATCCGATCAACGATCAACCGACCTTTGTCAATGTGACTAACCTTGAAACGACAGAAGACTCTAATGGGGTCGCGATTAACAACTTTAGTATCTACGATATCGACGCTAACTTTGATAATCCAGATGCCCCGTATGTACTGACGCTGAAAGTTGACCAAACACTGCCGGGTGCGCAGGGCGAGTTTGTACTCCCAAGCACTCAATCCAATGGTGTGACATTTGTATTGCAGGCTGATGGCTCACTTGTCATGACAGGTAAAGAAGCTGACATCAATGCAGCGCTAACTAATGGCGAGGTTACGTTCAAACCGGACCCGGATCAGAACTATCTCAATCTGGGTGGGTTAGTGACCATTAATGCTACGATCGATGACGGTGGTAATAACGGTTTGATTGATGCGGGTGATCCGAATACCGCTCAAACGAATCAAACTACCTTCACTATTAAAGTGACGGAATATAATGATGCTCCGATAGCGGCCAATGTTGATTTGGGCTCGATTCCGGAAGATGGCCAAATCGTGATTGTTGAGGGTGACTTGATTACGGCAAGCTCTGATATCGAAAATCATAACCTTACCGTAACAGATATCAGCCTTACTCAAAATCAAGGTCAAGGTCAGCTTCAGAGGTTTGAGAACATTGCTGGGGCGGATGACAATTCGATTAATGGTCCATACTGGGTGTTCACGGCAGCTGATGATTATAATGGAGACGTCAAATTCAATTACTCCATTATCGATGATGGTACAACCGACGGTTCGCCGGACTTCAAAGTGGGCAGTGCGGAAATCAGCCTTGTAGTTACAGAAGTTAATGACCAACCAGTGGCAACCGATATTGATTTGGGCACCATGCTTGAAGAAGGTCAGCTAATCATCAAAGCTGAAGACCTGATTACAGCGACGACAGACCCTGAGGGGCATGCCATTACGGTAACTAAGGTCGAAATCGATCAAGGTCAGGGGCAAATTCAGAAGTTTGAGAACGTTGGTGGGGCGGATGACAATTCGATTAATGGCCCATACTGGGTATTCACGGCAGCTGATGATTACAATGGCGATGTTACATTCACCTATACCGTAGAAGATAACGGTACAACCAATGGCTCAAATGATTTCTTAACGGATACCGCGGAAATCAGCGTTGTGGTACAAGGTGTTAACGATACACCTGTTGTTAATGGTGACAATGTCACTGATTTTATTGATGAAGAATCGGGTCAGCTGCTGAGTGGCATCAATGTCAGTGATCCTGATTATGTTGATTCATTTTCTAATGACTTGATGACGGTCACTTTGACGGTGGATTACGGAACGTTAAATGTGTCGCTGCCTGCCGTGACAACTGTGATGGTGAATGGCAACAACACAGGTTCGGTTATCTTAGTAGGTACGTTGAGCGACCTAAATGCATTAATTGACACACCGACTAGCCCTGCGGGTGTTTATCTGGATGCGAGCCTGTCTCCAACCAATAGCATTGGCTTGGAAGTCATCGCGAAAGATAGCGGAAACCCTTCTGGTATCGTCATTGAAACCACGCCAGTTATCTATGATATCGCAGTGACTCCTGTGGCGAATGCGCCGACCTTGTCGATTGATACTGCGTCTAACTACGTCAGAAATATCACCGCTAACCAGTCAGTAAGCGCTAGCGGCGTTCCTTTGGTTGGTATTATTGCTGCCTTGACCGATATTACGGAAGAGCTAACGCTACGTATCAGTGATGTGCCTGTTGGTGCTCAAATTACGAGTGATGTGGGTTCAGTGACTGATGTCGGTGGTGGAGTTTGGATTGCCACGGCGGATGCGATTGACACTGTGAAAGTGGTTGGGCTTTCTGATACGCCGGGAAGCTACACACTCAAAGTGGAGGCGGTTTCAGAAGAGCTAGATAACAGCGATACTGCAAC
This sequence comes from Vibrio sp. 10N.222.54.E6, assembly GCF_041473955.1. NCBI lineage: Bacteria > Pseudomonadati > Pseudomonadota > Gammaproteobacteria > Vibrionales > Vibrionaceae > Vibrio > Vibrio sp. 10N.222.54.E6. The sequence continues at coordinate 299,993 of NZ_JBFRTD010000017.1, forward strand.
ATCGGCTTCGATAGATCTCAACTTGAACATTGTGTCTAACGGGGTTGATATCGATTTAGCTACAGAAACCGACGATGTTCAGTTATTGGCAGGGGCTGGTAATATCGACCTGACAGCGGGATCTGGAAATGATCGTCTGGAAGGTGGTTCGGGTGACGATACGTTAGTTGGCGGTGATGGTAACGACACTCTCATCGGTGGAGGCGGTTCCGATATTCTGACTGGTGGCGACGGTATGGATTCGTTTGTATGGTTCAACATCGAAGATGGTGTCGAAGATACGATTACCGACTTTAGCCTATCTGAAGGAGACCAACTCGATCTAAGAGAAGTGTTACCTGAGCTGAAAAGTGCCTCACCAGATATAACAACACTGCTGCAACACATTGATGCGAAGGTTGACGGGGATGATATTGAACTTACGATTAACCCTGATGGCTTAGGCACTACAGAACAAGTGATTGTGGTTGAAGATCTTGCGCCTCAGCTGACGTTAAATGGCACCATGCCTTCTGATATTCTGGATGCGCTAGTGCAACAAAATGTCATGACTCACGGTTAACGCTCAATTGATAAGCGCTAGTGATTAGAAGTGAATAACTAAACCATAACGAAATAGGCCAGCAATGCTGGCCTATTTTTTATTAAATCTTGCTGAATGAGTCCGATAAACCAATAGCCTCGATAAAACAACAAAAGCCCATGCTGTCGGGGGAAAGCATGGGCATTATTTTATGTGTTATATCAGCTAAGCGAATAGTGTTCTTTCTCTATACTATTTGAGAATCGCTCCATCATTTAGCTTTTTTGCAGGGTTTTTGGCCGCATTAACCAGTAGGATACCAACGGTTAGTACCATCGAACCACATAGTAGGAACAACAAGCGTCCTGTTGGTTCGTTTGGAATCAGAGCCATTGCTAGGATACCGAAACCTGCTGTGCTGATAAGCTTACCAAGCATTGAACGCTGTTTAGTATCTAGGTTTTGTTGCTCTTCACCTTCCGCTACTAATGGTGTGTTCCAGTTAGTGAATAGTTGGTCAACTTCTTTCTCACGTTCAGGCGATAGGCCTTTGTAGAAGCGAGAAGTTAGCATGAAGTAACCACCAGTAAACACTACGTGAGCAGCTAAGCTAAGACCTACTTTCAAGTCGCTCCATTCACGGCCAGTAAGCGCTGTTTCCATACCGAATAGGTGCTCGATGTCTTCTGCTTGAAGCGAGATACCGAAGATGTAAGAAACGAAACCACCAACCACGAGAGTAGACCAACCAGCCCAGTCAGGCGTCTTACGAATCCACATACCAAGTAGTACAGGGATAAGCATTGGGAAGCCAATTAACGCACCTACGTTCATTACGATATCGAACAAGCTCAAGTGACGTAGAGAGTTAATGAACAAGCCAATCGCGATGATGATAACACCCATCATAATAGTCGTTAGCTTACTTACAATAACCAGCTCTTTCTGAGTCGCATTTTGACGAAGAATCGGGCTGTAGAAGTTCATTACAAAGATACCAGCGTTACGGTTCAAACCTGAATCCATAGAAGACATCGTTGCAGCGAACATTGCTGACATAAGAAGACCAACCATACCTGCTGGCATTACGTTCTGTACGAATGCTAGGTAAGCAGCATCACCCGCTTTATCACCCATTGAAGCGTACTCTAATGCGAACTCAGGCATGAATGCACTTACGTACCATGGTGGTAGGAACCAAATTAGTGGACCAACAACCATAAGGATACATGCTAGGCCTGCCGCTTTACGTGCGTTTTCACTGTCTTTTGCACATAGGTAACGGTAAGCGTTGATGCTGTTGTTCATTACACCGAATTGCTTCACAAAGATGAACACAACCCAAAGTATGAAGATGCTCATGTAGTTTAGGTTGTTACCTAACATGAAGTCGCCGTCGAAGTTTGCAACGATGTTAGTTAGGCCACCACCGTGGAAGTAAGCTGCAACCGCACAAGTAATCGTAACCGCCATGATAACAAGCATTTGCATGAAGTCAGAAGCAACAACCGCCCAAGAGCCGCCTGTTACTGCCATCAATACTAGAACCATACCCGTTACCACAATGGTTGCTTCCATTGGGATGTTGAATACCGCTGCTACGAAGATAGCTAGACCATTTAGCCAGATACCCGCAGAGATAAGGCTGTCAGGCATACCTGCCCATGTGAAGAACTGTTCAGACGTTTTACCAAAGCGCTGACGAATAGCTTCGATCGCCGTTACCACACGAAGTTGGCGGAACTTTGGAGCGAAGTACATATAGTTCATGAAGTAGCCAAAAGCATTGGCTAAGAATAGGATTACAATAACGAAACCGTCATTGAACGCGCGTCCTGCGGCACCTGTAAACGTCCATGCTGAAAACTGTGTCATGAAGGCGGTTGCACCAACCATCCACCACAACATTTTGCCGCCCCCTCTGAAGTAATCACTAGTCGACGTGGTGAACTTACGGAACATCCAACCAATAGCGATTAAAAAGAAGAAGTAGGCGAGAACAACAAAAGTATCGATAGTCATCTTTTCAGCCTTTTAAATATCATAATTAACTGGGCTTAGATTAACGCGTTCAAAGGTTTATTTGTACTACAATATGTCTTTAGTATGATCTAGGTCGCATTGATTTTTTTTGGCTTGCTGTTTGTTTGTTTAATTGTTTGTTTTTTAAGGCTTTAGTTGGTTGTTTAATTTGTAAGAGGTTAAAGGTAAATAACCTTTCAATGGTTCATATGTATTACAATATAGGCGATGTGCTTATGAGAGTAGGTATGTATAGGATTTTAGTTATAACCGTAACAAATGTGCTACAAATTGGTGTGTTGTGCGACGACATTCACGTTAATTTGGACATCAATAATGAAAACTTTTTCACGGGTACATAAGTGTAGCTTATTGTTTTCACTTCGCTATTTTCTGTTAGTCTGCGTAATAATCGGCAGATAGCAAAAAGCCCCACCGAAGTGAGGCTTGATTACGAAATCTAAAATAGATTAAGCGTTAACGTGATCAACTGCGTCACGAACAAGCTTGCCTAGTTCGTCCCACTTACCTTCGTCGATAAGGTTAGTTGGAACCATCCAAGTACCGCCACATGCAAGTACAGAAGGGATCGATAGGTATTCATCGACATTCTTTAAGCTTACGCCGCCAGTAGGCATGAATTTAACAGGGTAAACAGCGGTTAGTGCTTTAAGCATACCAGTACCGCCAGAAGGCTCAGCAGGGAAGAACTTCAACGTGCGAAGGCCCATTTCCATTGCTTGCTCAACTAGGCTCGGGTTATTAACACCCGGTACAATAGCAACGCCTTTATCGATACAGTATTGAACAGTGCGCGGGTTGAAACCTGGGCTTACGATGAAATCAACACCAGCTTCAATAGATGCGTCAACTTGCTCGTTAGTCAGTACAGTACCTGAACCGATTAGCATGTCAGGGAACTCTTTACGCATGATGCGAATCGCTTCGATTGCACATTCTGTACGTAGTGTGATTTCTGCACATGGCATGCCGTTTTCAACCAGTGCTTTGCCTAGGGGGATGGCATCTTCAGCACGGTTGATAGCGATTACAGGGATTACTTTTAGGTTTGCTAGTTGTTCATTTAATGTAGTCATGAATTCTTTCTCACGTTAATAATGGGTCTGCTTTCAACTAAGCAAACCCTTGATTAATAGTTAAAGTGCGTAATTATAGAGACAAATCAGGCGTCGCATCTACACGAATGATAGCACCTGGATGCTGAATCACGGTCCCTGCCACAATGTGGCCTGCTAATGCTGCATCACGCGCATTGCCACCGCTCAAGCGTTTAGCTAAGAAGCCTGCACTGAACGAGTCGCCAGCGGCTGTCGTATCAACAATGTTGTCTACTGGGTTGGGTGCAACGTACTGAGCGCTTTGGCTTTCAACCACTAGGCAGTCTTTCGCGCCACGCTTAATGATGATCTCTTTCACACCAGACTCAGACGTACGTGCGATACACTGTTCAATGCTTTCGTCACCGTACAACTCTTGCTCGTCATCGAACGTAAGTAGCGCTGTATCGGTGTAATTAAGCATTTTCAAGTACCAAGAAATCGCTTCTTGTTGGCTTTCCCAAAGTTTTGGACGGTAGTTATTGTCGAAGAATACTTGGCCGCCTTGAGCTTTGAATTTGTCTAAGAAGTTGAATAGCTGCGTGCGTCCGTTCTCTGTCAAGATAGCAAGTGTAATACCGCTTAGGTAAACCGCGTCAAAAGAGAATAGCTTATCAAGTAGAGCAGGCGTGTCTTGCTGATCAAACATGAACTTCGCTGCAGCATCACTACGCCAATAGTGGAAGCTACGCTCACCAGTGTCATCGGTCTCGATGTAATAAAGCCCTGGTTGTTTGTGATCGAGCTGAGCCACTAAGCTTGTATCAATACCTTCAGCTTGCCACTTTTCTAGCATGTCAGTACTGAATGGGTCAGTGCCTAGCGCGGTTACATAGCTTGTTTGGATACCATGCTCTTTTGTTAAGCGTGACAGGTAAAGCGCCGTATTTAGTGTATCGCCACCAAAACTTTGCTTAAGCCCGTCTTGTTTCTTTTGTAGCTCAACCATGCACTCGCCAATGACCGCGATGTTTAATGATTTCATATGCTTACCTTAGCAACTGAGGTTGCGCTATTCATTATTTTAGGAAGTCTTCACGCGCAGGGTTGAAGATATCTAGAAGGATGCTGTCTTGCTCTAGTGCAACGGCGCCGTGCATCATGTGTTTACGAGCGAAGTAAGCGTCGCCTTCTTTAAGTACTCTCTTCTCGCCTTCAATCTCAGCTTCAAAGCTACCGCGAACAACATAACCGATTTGGTCATGAATTTCGTGTGTGTGAGGATGGCCAATCGCACCCTTATCAAAACAAAGGTGTACAGCCATTAGATCATCAGTATAAGCAACGATTTTACGCTTAATACCGCCGCCCAATTCTTCCCATGGATTTTCATCTAGCATAAAGAAAGAGTTCATTGTGTGTCTCCTAATCTGTTTAAATCTTTTAAGTGTTACTTAACTTGCATTCATAATAAGGGAATGAGATTAATTGTAATACAATATATCTAGAGTTGTGTGATATTGATCAAGCAATACTTTATATAGCGCAAATAAATCAATAACTTAGCAAATGCCTGGTGTTTGCTATTTACCATTTACATCAATGGCTTATGGTTAATTGTGTGATTCTGCTCATCATTCCATGACGAATAGGTATGATTAAAGTTCATATTGTATTACTTTATGTGGAGTTTGAAAATTTAATCAAAGTTTAAACCGATAAACTCTTTATTGAGGGTGACAAAGAATATGACGACTAAACCAGTATTGTTGACTGAAGCAGAAATAGAGCAACTTCACCTTGAAGTGGGCCGTTCGAGCTTAATGGGCAAAACCATTGCTGCGAACGCGAAAGACCTAGAGGCGTTCATGCGCTTACCTATTGATGTTCCTGGTCACGGAGAAGCGGGTGGTTACGAGCATAACCGCCATAAGCAAAATTACACGTACATGAACTTAGCTGGTCGCATGTTCTTGATCACTAAAGAGCAAAAGTACGCTGACTTCGTTACAGAATTACTAGAAGAATACGCAGACAAATATCTAACGTTTGATTACCACGTACAGAAAAATACCAACCCAACAGGCCGTTTGTTCCACCAAATCCTGAACGAACACTGCTGGTTAATGTTCTCAAGCTTAGCTTACTCTTGTATTGCTTCAACCCTGACACAAGAGCAACGTGACAACATTGAGTCTCGCATTTTCGAACCAATGCTAGAAATGTTTACGGTTAAATACGCACACGACTTCGACCGAATTCACAACCACGGTATTTGGGCAGTAGCTGCAGTCGGTATTTGTGGTCTTGCTTTAGGTAAGCGTGAGTACCTTGAAATGTCGGTTTACGGCATCGACCGCAACGATACGGGCGGTTTCCTAGCGCAAATTTCTCAATTGTTTGCACCTTCTGGTTACTACATGGAAGGTCCTTACTACCACCGTTACGCGATTCGCCCAACATGTGTTTTCGCTGAAGTCATTCACCGTCATATGCCTGAAGTTGATATTTACAACTACAAAGGCGGCGTGATTGGTAACACGGTACAAGCCATGCTTGCGACGGCTTATCCGAACGGTGAGTTCCCGGCTCTGAATGATGCTTCTCGTACAATGGGCATCACAGACATGGGTGTTCAGGTTGCAGTCAGTGTTTACAGTAAGCACTACTCTTCAGCTGAGGGTGTTGACCAAAACATTCTTGGTATGGCGAAGATTCAAGACGCAGTATGGATGCACCCATGTGGTCTTGAGTTATCTAAAGCATACGAAGCGGCTTCTGCTGAAAAAGAAATCGGCATGCCTTTCTGGCCAAGTGTTGAATTGAACGAAGGCCCTGAAGGTCACAACGGCGCGCAAGGTTTTATCCGCATGCAGGATAAGAAAGGCGACGTTTCTCAGTTAGTGATGAACTACGGCCAACACGGCATGGGTCACGGCAACTTCGATACGCTGGGTATTTCTTTCTTCAACCGCGGTCAAGAAGTACTACGTGAATACGGCTTCTGCCGTTGGGTGAACGTTGAGCCAAAATTCGGCGGTCGTTACCTAGATGAAAACAAATCTTACGCACGTCAAACGATTGCTCATAATGCAGTAACCATTGATGAAAAATGTCAGAATAACTTTGACGTTGAGCGTGCAGACTCAGTACACGGCTTGCCTCACTTCTTTAAAGTAGAAGACGAGAAAATCAACGGCATGAGTGCATTTGCTAACGATCACTACCAAGGTTTTGACATGCAACGCAGCGTGTTCATGTTAAACCTTGAAGAGCTTGAATCTCCGTTATTGTTAGACCTATACCGTTTAGATTCTGAGAAGGGCGGCGAAGGTGAGCACCAATTTGATTACTCTCATCAATATGAAGGTCAAATAGTTCGCACTAACTTCGAATACCAAACGAACAAAGAGTTAAACACACTAGGCAGCGACTTCGGTTATCAACACTTATGGAACGTAGCAAGTGGTGAAGTGAAGGGCACAGCACTGGTAAGCTGGCTACAAAATAACACGTACTACACTTGGCTAGGCGCAACGTCTAACGACAATGCTGAAGTTGTCTTTACTCGCACTGGTGCTAACGATCCAAGCTTCAACCTACGTTCAGAGCCTGCATTCATTTTACGTAGCAAAGGCGAAACAACACTGTTCGCTTCTGTTCTAGAAACGCACGGTTACTTTAACGAAGAGTTCGAACAATCAGTAAATGCTCGCGGCGTTGTGAAAGACATCAAGGTTGTAGCGCATACAAACGTCGGTTCAGTCGTCGAAATCACCACAGAGAAGTCAAATGTGACAGTGATGATCAGCAACCAACTTGGCGCGACTGAGAGCACTGAACACAAAGTAGAACTGAACGGTAAAGTATACAGCTGGACAGGCTTCTACTCAGTAGAAACAATTTTAAACCCAGAATTAGCAAGCACAGCAGAGCAGGGGAAATAATAATGAGCTATCAACCACTTTTACTTAACTTTGAGGAAGCAGCAGAGCTTCGTAAAGAACTTGGCAAGGATAGCCTTTTAGGTAACGCACTGACTCGCGATATTAAACAAACTGACGCTTACATGGCGGAAGTTGGCATTGAAGTTCCAGGTCACGGTGAAGGCGGCGGCTACGAACATAACCGTCATAAGCAAAACTACATTCACATGGATCTAGCGGGTCGTTTGTTCCTTATCACTGAGGAAACAAAGTACCGTGATTACATCGTTGATATGTTAACTGCGTACGCGACGGTGTACCCAACACTTGAAAGTAACGTAAGCCGTGACTCTAACCCTCCGGGTAAGCTGTTCCACCAAACGTTGAACGAGAACATGTGGATGCTTTACGCTTCTTGTGCGTACAGCTGTATTTACCACACCATTTCTGAAGAGCAAAAGCGTCTGATCGAAGACGATCTTCTTAAGCAAATGATCGAAATGTTCGTTGTGACTTACGCACACGACTTCGATATCGTACACAACCACGGCTTATGGGCTGTGGCAGCGGTAGGTATCTGTGGTTACGCAATCAACGATCAAGAGTCAGTAGACAAAGCGCTTTACGGCCTGAAACTAGACAAAGTAAGCGGTGGTTTCTTAGCGCAACTTGACCAACTGTTCTCGCCAGACGGCTACTACATGGAAGGTCCTTACTACCACCGTTTCTCACTACGTCCAATCTACTTGTTCGCAGAAGCGATTGAACGTCGTCAGCCAGATCTTGGTATTTACGAATTTAACGATTCAGTGATCAAGACAACGTCTTACGCGGTATTTAAAACGGCATTCCCAGACGGTACATTGCCAGCTCTGAACGATTCATCGAAGACGATTTCTATTAACGATGAAGGCGTTATTATGGCAACGTCTGTGTGTTACCACCGCTATGAGCAGACTGAAACTTTACTTGGTATGGCTAATCACCAACAAGATGTTTGGGTCCATGCTTCAGGTAAAACGCTATCTGACGCTGTCAATGCAGCAGACGACATCAAAGCATTCAACTGGGGTAGCCTGTTTGTAACGGACGGCCCTGAAGGCGAAAAAGGCGGCGTAAGCATTCTTCGTCACCGTGACGAACAAGACGACGACACGATGGCGTTGATTTGGTTTGGTCAACACGGCAGCGATCACCAATACCACTCTGCACTAGACCATGGTCACTACGATGGGCTACACCTAAGCGTATTCAGCCGTGGCCACGAAGTGCTGCACGATTACGGCTTCGGTCGCTGGGTAAACGTTGAGCCTAAGTTTGGCGGTCGTTACATCCCAGAGAACAAGTCTTACTGTAAGCAGACAGTTGCTCACAACACAGTAACGGTTGATCAGAAAACACAGAACAACTTCGATACGGCATTGGCTGAATCTAAGTTTGGTCAGAAGCACTTCTTCGTAGCAGACGACCAGTCTCTGCAAGGTATGAGCGGCACAATTTCTGAGTACTACACCGGCGTAGACATGCAACGCAGCGTGATTCTTGCTGAACTTCCTGAATTCGAGAAGCCACTAGTGATCGATGTATACCGCATTGAAGCTGACGCTGAGCACCAGTACGACCTGCCCGTTCACCACTCTGGCCAGATCATCCGTACTGACTTCGACTACAACATCGAAAGCACGCTGAAGCCGCTAGGTGAAGACAACGGTTACCAGCACTTATGGAACGTTGCTTCAGGCAAAGTGAACCAAGAGGGCTCTCTGGTGAGCTGGCTACATGACAGCAGCTACTACAGCCTAGTAACCAGCGCGAATGCGGGCAGTGAAGTAATCTTTGCTCGCACTGGTGCTAACGATCCAGACTTTAACCTTAAGAGTGAGCCTGCGCTTATCTTACGTCAGTCTGGTCAAAACCACGTGTTTGCTTCTGTACTAGAAACGCATGGTTACTTTAACGAGTCAATCGAAGCCTCTGTAGGCGCTCGTGGTCTGGTTAAATCAGTGTCTGTTGTGGGCCATAACAGTGTCGGGACTGTTGTTCGTATTCAGACTACTTCTGGTAACACTTACCACTACGGTATTTCAAACCAAGCTGAAGACACGCAGCAAGCAACTCACACTGTTGAGTTCGCGGGTGAGACATACTCGTGGGAAGGGTCATTTGCTCAACTGTAAATGATCAACACACATACCGTTTAACGATGGTGTGTGCTGATGTGGTGCTTTGCGGGAACGAAGCGCCATATCATGTTCGATTGTAAGGGTGTTCGCATCTAAGTAACTGAACGAAATTAATGTCGATGACAAAGAATATCGGAAATAAGTCAAACCGAGTAACTCGTTGTGAGTTGCTCGGTTTTTTTATGCGTGTAGGAAAGAGGCTGATGTAATTTGGGAAGGGGATCTCATTTAATAATCTCTGGCGGTTAATGAATTGCGCTTCTAAAGGTGTATCTTTTTTCCATGGTTTTTCGAGGCTGTGCTGGTGGTTTTCATACCGATACAGAGAGGGTTAGTTTTGAGTACGGATTTATGAGTGATTTAAGATAACGTTTCTCACAGGATGTTTTTTAAATCTCTGATTATAAAAATTTGCAGGTTGTGATTCGTTTGGATTTTACTCAATTGGCTGTAGGTTGAAATACTGTTATAGTGGTCCTTAAATAATACATAAACATAACATATAAAATAAGTGAACTTATGGTTACCACTTTTAATTCAATTTCGGGCTCGAAGCGCAGCCTGCACGTGCAAGTAGCGCGTGAAATCGCTCGTGGAATCTTGTCTGGCGAACTGCCACAAGGTTCTATTATTCCTGGTGAAATGGCGTTGTGTGAACAGTTTGGTATCAGCCGAACGGCACTTCGTGAAGCAGTTAAACTATTGACCTCTAAAGGTCTGTTAGAATCCCGCCCGAAAATCGGTACTCGTGTAGTGGATCGCGCATACTGGAACTTCCTTGATCCTCAACTGATTGAATGGATGGACGGCCTAACCGACGTAGACCAATTCTGTTCACAGTTCTTAGGTCTTCGCCGTGCGATTGAACCTGAAGCGTGTGCACTGGCGGCAAAATTTGCGACCGCTGAGCAACGTATCGAGCTTTCAGAGATCTTCCAAAAGATGGTCGAAGTGGATGAAGCTGAAGTGTTTGACCAAGAGCGTTGGACAGACATTGATACTCGGTTCCATAGCTTGATCTTTAATGCGACAGGTAACGATTTCTACCTGCCATTCGGCAATATTCTGACGACCATGTTCGTTAACTTCATCGTGCACTCTTCTGAAGAGGGCAGCACATGTATCAATGAACACCGCAGAATCTATGAAGCAATCATGGCTGGTGATAGTGATAAGGCACGAGTTGTTTCTGCGGCACACTTGCAGGATGCCAACCACCGTTTGGCGACGGCGTAATAGAAATAATCTAGAGCGTAGATGAGTCACTTCATATAGAGATGAACAGCATTACGCTCAGATAAACGACTTAAAAGGGTATGCCAAGTGCATACTTTTTTGTTGTCTACCGTTTACGAAAATTGGCTGCTTTCATGTATGAAAAAAGCCAGAGACTGTTGTCTCTGGCTTTGAGTTCTTTGAATATTATAGCTTAAACAAGCGGCTAATCATGATGTTCGTAAGTTTGCTTTTGTTTCTGCTTTTTCTTCATTTTTAACGTTGAATAAACCGAGAATACAGCTAACACGATGAACGCGAGAGCAATAGGGCGCTCATAAAGGAAAGACCAACTGCCATCGTACATCAGCAGTGATTTCCTAAGGTTTGTTTCTGCCATTGGCCCTAAGATGATCGCAAGCAGAATTGGTGAAGACGGAATATCCAGTTTAGTTAAGATAAAGCCAAGTAGACCGAAACCGATTGCAATACCCACATCAAACATCGAGTTGTTAATTGCGTAAGCGCCGACAATTGAAAGGAAGACAATGATTGGAATCATGATGATCTTCGGTACTTCAATGATACGGCAGAAGAAACGAATACCCAGTAAACCAATCACTAGCATCACAAGGTTAGCAACCAACATCGAGCTGAATACGCCATAAACCACTTCGGGGTTTTGGGCAAACAGCAGAGGCCCCGGTGTTAAACCTTGAACAATGAGTGCGCCTAAAAGAACCGCTGCCACAGCATCCCCCGGAACGCCAAGTGTTAACAATGGAACTAACGAACCACCCGTTACACCGTTGTTTCCAGATTCGGCTGCTGCTAGACCTCGTACTGATCCTCTACCAAACTCTTCGGGATTTTTCGATGAACGTTTTGCTTCGTTGTAACAAACGAATGCCGAAATATCAGCACCAGCACCCGGTACAGAACCGATGGTTGTTCCCATCAAACCACTTTTTATTGCGGTTGGTAGCATTTCTTTAAGGTCGCCTTTGCTCAATAATTTGTGGTCAAACTTCGGCGCGACGACTTTCTTTTCAGAGAACAGTTTCTCTAGCTGGTTTAATGCTTCAGATAGAGCGAACAAACCAATCAAAACAGGGATGACATTGATTCCGCTGTAGAGATCCATGATGTCAAAAGTAAACCTTGGCACACTGCTGATTGGGTCGAGCCCAACGGTAGAAACCAGTAGTCCAATCGTACCCGCAAGTAGCCCTTTAAAGATGTTGTTCGAAGAAACGCTCGCAATGATAGTTAAACCAAACAGAGCAAGTGCGAAGTACTCTGGAGCATTAAAACGAAGTGCAAAGGTCGCTAATTTAGGCGCAATGGCAATAAGGACGATAGTACTGAGTAACCCGCCAATGAATGAAGCAACAGCCGAAATACTTAATGCTCTTGCTGCTTGTCCTCTCACAGCCATGGTGTGGCCGTCGAGTACACTTGCTGCAGACGCTGGTGTCCCTGGTGTTTTAAGTAGTATTGCGGCAATAGAACCACCGTAAATGCCACCAATGTATACACCAATTAACATCACGAGGGCTGACGTCGGTTCCATGCCAAAGGTAAACGGAAGGAGAATCGCAACGCCCATCGTCGCCGTTAGACCGGGTAGTGCGCCTAAAATTACGCCGCCCAGTACACCAAAAACAAGGACAGGTAGCACTGCAAAACTCACAGCGGTTGCGAGACCATCGATTAGATATTCAAACATTATGACCTCCTATGACCAGGTTGCTTCAGGAAGCGCGATGTAGAACACCTCGCCAAACAAATAGTAAACCGCAAACACAAAGACAACGGCGACAACGTAGTAGATTGGCTTCTTAACTTTGAAGTAAACGAGGTAGAACATAAAGGCAATCAAACTCGCGTAAAGGTAGCCAACCACACTGATGAGTAATGCGTATCCAATAAGAAAGGCCACGCCGAAGATCGACATCTTGCTTATCATCGCTTCTTGTTGTTCTGGAACACCTTTGAGTTTGTGCTGAACGATGAGAACAATACAGATAGCAATTTGAGCAATCACAATCATCATCGGGAAGAATTTTGCATCAACACTTGCATCTTGATACATCGGACGATCAAACTGAGTAATCAACGCGAGTGCTATTGCGCTTAGTATGATGATTATGGAAGGGAAAACGACATTCCGATTTAAGTTGGCGTTAGACATAGAATTTACCCCTAAAAAGTAAAGCAAGGGAAAGGTACATACCGATAAAAAAGGCACAACTGATCGTTGTGCCTCTGGATGAATGTTATTGAATTAGTTCAGTAAGCGATTTTGTATCTTCGGAAACGAACGTAGTGAAGGCTTTATCGTCAAGGTTGTGGATAGTCATTGCGCCTTTTGCCATGAAAGACTTGAACTCTTCACTTGCCATTGCTTCATCAAATACCGCACCTAGTTTCTCGATGACTGCATCCGGCGTATCTTTTGGAGCGCCGATACCACGCCATGTTCCTGTTACTACATCAATACCTTGCTCTTTCAAAGTAGGAACATCGGGAATGTACTGAATACGTTCTTCAGACATGACACCTAATGCTTTTAGTTGGCCTGAACGAAGTTGAGCGATAGCTTCACCCGGTGTCACCATGGTTACGTCTGTGTGGTGGCCCAGTACTGCAGGAATCGCTTCAGATGCACCGTTATAAGGGATAGCGTTGAGTTTAATATCTTGGTCTTTTTCAAGAGACATTAAGTAGAAGTTTGGCGCAGCGGTTGAAGCAAATTTCACGCTACCAGGTTTTTCTTTGGCTTCTTTAATCAGATCATTAATGGTGTTGTATGGGCTATCGGCTGCAACTAATACGACCGCTGGGTCGAGGTTTACTAAGCGAATGAGTCTAAAATCGTCTGCGGTATGGCGCATCAAACCCATTTGAGGGAGCGAAGCGATTTCACGAGTGACTACTGTCAACGTGTAACCATCAGCGCGCTGCTGAGCACCAAAGCTCATACCTACGGCACCCGCACCACCCGTACGGTTCATGATTGAAATGTTTTGTCCTAAAATGTCTTTCGCACTATTTGCAAGGGTACGGCCAACGGCATCTGTACCGCCGCCCGCGCCAAATGGGACAACTAAGCGAATGTTTTTGCTCGGGTAGTCTGCTGCAATCGACGTTGCAGAAACAAGTATGCCAGCTGCCAGCATGATGGATTTCAATAATTTACTCATAGTAAGTTCCTTCTGTTTCTAATTATTAGCGATATGTTTTTGTAGGGTTTTCTGCTTTTTCTGTTTGGTATTCGTGCATTGCTAGCTGTTCAATAGCTACCGCTATCCAGCCACTGATCAGCATGTCATACCATTGTTGTACGCCACTGCAGGCAACAACCACGTTTCCGTAAACAAACGAACCATAAAACAGTAAGTCTTCGTCACGTAATGAAGATGGGTGTTGAGAATGAAGTGTTAGATTGCTTGTCGATTCTCGCCATGCTTGCTGAGCTTTCTTACGAGCAAGGTGATCAAACTTGATAGTCCAGTTATCAGGGGTTCCCAAAGACTCTTCATAAAGAATGGCGTCTTCGAAAGAGGCTTCCCATGGCTTGAGGTGTGGATTCATAACGACAATATGCAGTTCTTTTCTATTGGTTCTTTCAAACAGCTTGTCGATAGAGGGTTTAACGATATCGATAGCATCTTGAGTGATATCTTTCATTGAGCGCATGCCACATGTCCTTATGTTTGAATGTTTAATATAGAATATTGTATGACAATTTTTCTTCAATTGATGAAGCTCTGGAAGTCGCTTTCGATCACAAGTAGAAGTCTCCTAAATAGACTTCAGTCTTGTTTTAACCATGATGTTAAGAAATTAGTGTGATGTTGGTCTTTTTTAGGCGTGATATGAATAGGTGTCGTTTCAGTTCGATTGCGGCTGATTATCAGAATGTGAATGTCAGTGCTTATTGGCGTGACTGTGTGAACTAATTTGCCGTGGAAAGTTGAGCGTAGCAATCGGATATTGGATTAAATTATCGGATAGATATGAACACCTTAGATAATTTATGCTTTAAAATTTTAGAGTCGGGTCTTTGACATTTTACGTGACAATATGCGTTTGTTTTCGTGACGGATTCTTAAAGTCGATAGTAGTAAAATTAAGTGAACTTGTCGGTTTTCATGATTGGATTTTTCTTACATCAATTCTACTAAGTGCCATTTTTATTAATTAATTTAATTTAAGGTGTTGAATTTTAATGAGTATTAAGTTTTTGAGGAAGATTGATTTACAAAGGTAAGGTAGGGCTTAACGTTGAGTTTGTTATTCAGTTGCAAAGTCATCGTATACGCATGTTTGTCGTTCCGTTACTTGTTAACCAACTAAATTTAATAGGTGGAACTACGTATCCTATATAGATCAATATCGGTTTTTCATTAGGTAATCAAGTTGCCATTTGATTGGTTTATTACCAATGTGAAGCGTACCTCTTTATCATTATTTACAATATAAGTCGCGGTCTGCTAAGTATCCAATTCCGCCCAATTATTATAATAAGAGAAGTAATAATTGGGGCCTATTTCCGCAACTTAAGCTCTCAATCACCCTGGTTATAGGTGATATGCAAGGTATCTAGAGGGATGTATATTTGATAGCGATCACTTGTATGATGAATGATTTTACAGATATATAGATCGCGGTCACTTATTTGGAGTATTGTACTACAAATGATTTCACTGTTTACCTATAGTCCGTGTAACAAATTACAACGGACAAAGGATACACGATGGAACTCAACACGATTATTGTCGGCATTTATTTCCTATTCTTGATCGCGATAGGTTGGATGTTTAGAACATTTACAAGTACGACTAGTGACTACTTCCGCGGGGGCGGTAACATGTTGTGGTGGATGGTTGGTGCAACCGCTTTTATGACTCAGTTTAGTGCATGGACATTCACCGGTGCGGCAGGTAAAGCGTATAACGATGGTTTTGCTGTAGCGGTCATCTTCGTAGCCAACGCATTTGGTTACTTCATGAACTACGCGTACTTCGCGCCGAAATTCCGTCAACTTCGCGTTGTTACGGTAATCGAAGCGATTCGTATGCGTTTTGGTGCGACCAACGAACAAGTATTCACTTGGTCTTCAATGCCGAACTCAGTGGTATCTGCGGGTGTGTGGTTAAACGCATTGGCAATCATCGCTTCGGGTATCTTCGGTTTCGACATGAACATGACTATCTGGGTGACTGGCCTAGTGGTATTGGCAATGTCGGTAACAGGTGGTTCATGGGCGGTAATCGCATCTGACTTCATGCAGATGGTTATCATCATGGCGGTAACGGTAACTTGTGCGGTTGTAGCGGTTGTTCAAGGTGGCGGTGTTGGTGAGATTGTTAACAACTTCCCAGTACAAGATGGTGGTTCGTTCCTTTGGGGCAACAACATCAACTACCTAAGCATCTTTACGATTTGGGCATTCTTCATCTTCGTTAAGCAGTTCTCAATCACGAACAACATGCTTAACTCATACCGTTACCTAGCAGCAAAAGATTCAAAGAATGCTAAGAAAGCTGCATTGCTTGCTTGTGTGTTGATGTTGTGTGGTGTGTTTATTTGGTTCATGCCTTCTTGGTTCATTGCAGGCCAAGGTGTTGATTTATCAGCGGCTTACCCGAATGCAGGTAAAAAAGCGGGTGACTTTGCTTACCTATACTTCGTACAAGAGTACATGCCAGCAGGTATGGTTGGTCTTCTAGTTGCCGCGATGTTTGCAGCGACAATGTCTTCAATGGACTCAGGTCTAAACCGTAACTCAGGTATTTTTGTTAAGAACTTCTACGAAACAATCGTTCGTAAAGGTCAAGCATCAGAGAAAGAGCTAGTAACCGTATCTAAAATTACTTCAGCGGTATTTGGTTTCGCTATTATCCTTATCGCACAGTTCATCAACTCGCTTAAAGGTTTGAGCCTGTTTGATACGATGATGTACGTAGGTGCGTTAATCGGTTTCCCTATGACTATTCCTGCATTCCTTGGTTTCTTTATTAAGAAGACTCCGGATTGGGCTGGTTGGGGTACGCTAGTTGTTGGTGGTATCGTATCTTATGTGGTTGGTTTTGTTATCGACGCAGAGATGGTAGCAGCGGTGTTTGGTCTTGATACTCTAACAGGACGTGAATGGTCTGATGTTAAAGTTGCGATTGGTCTCATTGCTCACATCACGCTAACCGGTGGCTTCTTCGTACTATCTACAATGTTTTACAAGCCTCTATCAAAAGAACGTCAAGCGGATGTTGATAAGTTCTTTGGCAACTTAGAAACACCATTAGTCGCTGAATCGGCAGAGCAAAAAGTGTTGGATAACAAACAACGTCAAATGCTTGGTAAACTGATTGCGGTAGCGGGTGTTGGTATCATGCTGATGGCTCTTCTGACTAACCCAATGTGGGGGCGTTTAGTCTTCATCCTATGTGGTGTGATAGTGGGTGGTGTCGGTATTCTACTTGTGAAAGCGGTCGATGACGGCGGCAAGCAAGCTAAAGTTGTAATTGAAAGCTAATACATAGCGAAAACTTAGATAGAATGCGACGACTCGAAAGGGCGTCGCATTTTTGTTTTACAGATTTTAATCTTTATCAGCAAATGCTCATGACATTAGCTTTCAAGTGAGAAAGTAATCTATGCCGCGATAGAGAGTAGAAAAATATTCTAGATGGGATGAGCAGCTTAGTTGGCCAGCCACATTGTAGGAAATTATCAGCTAAGCCTTGAGCCTTTATCTAAGCTTTTGCTTATGAAGCAGGGCATAGGCGGCAAGAGCAAGACTTTTCCACCCAAGCAAAATTAATTTAAACGTAACTGCGTAATGAATCTGTTGTGACTGTTAATAGTATGACATATAGCGCTTGTTATTTTACCGATGAACGGTTTTTAACCCATCATAGAGTTTGGGGAAATATAAAACGTGGCTGTATTCTCTCTTAAAGTGAACCCCCGTCACAACTTGCATCGAACCTTCGAATCAATGCCCTAAAACTATTGCGTAACGAGAAAGACGTAGTTATTATAATGGGCATATAATCATACAATACTATATTTGGAGTTTGAACATGACTAAACCTGTAATCGGTTTCATTGGCCTAGGTCTTATGGGCGGCAACATGGTTGAAAACCTACAAAAGCGTGGCTACCACGTAAACGTAATGGATCTAAGCGCTGAAGCCGTTGCTCGCGTTACAGATCGCGGCAATGCGACTGCATTCACTTCTGCTAAAGAACTAGCTGCAGCAAGTGACATCGTTGAGTTTTGTCTTACAACTTCTGCTGTTGTTGAAAAAATTGTTTACGGCGACGACGGCGTTCTAGCGGGCATCAAAGAAGGCGCAGTACTAGTAGACTTCGGTACTTCTATCCCTGCTTCTACTAAGAAGATCGGCGCAGCTCTTGCTGAGAAAGGCGCAGGCATGATCGACGCTCCTCTAGGCCGTACACCTGCACACGCTAAAGATGGTCTTCTGAACATCATGGCTGCTGGCGACATGGAAACTTTCAACAAAGTTAAACCTGTTCTTGAAGAGCAAGGCGAAAACGTATTCCACCTAGGTGCTCTAGGTTCAGGTCACGTGACTAAGCTTGTAAACAACTTCATGGGTATGACAACTGTTGCGACTATGTCTCAAGCTTTCGCTGTTGCTCAACGCGCTGGTGTTGATGGGCAACAACTGTTTGATATCATGTCTGCAGGTCCATCTAACTCTCCGTTCATGCAATTCTGTAAGTTCTACGCTGTAGATGGCGAAGAGAAGTTAGGTTTTTCTGTTGCTAACGCTAACAAAGACCTTGGTTACTTCCTTGCACTTTGTGAAGAGCTAGGTACTGAGTCTCTAATCGCTCAAGGTACTGCAACAAGCCTACAAGCTGCTGTTGATGCTGGCATGGGTAACAACGATGTACCAGTAATCTTCGACTACTTCGCTAAACTAGAGAAGTAATCGACGTACGACCTCGCTAGGGTATTGCCTGTCTGTTAGGCGGCGATACCTCAGCGAGGTTCGTTTTTTATCTACACAAAGTCTTATCTACAAGCCCGTCTCATTTAAGCTCAGCCTTTCAATGTTTCAATGCTTCTTGCTAACACTTCATTTCCTTCGAAACTCTTTGTTATAGACGCGCATTGTTAGATATAAACTGACTCACCATTCTCATATATTTCAAAGTAACGTTGATGTGTGGTCGTTCGCGCGGATGAGCAATCACGTCCTCAATCGTCAATGAAAAGCAAAAAAAAGCCCACACAGCTGGTGACTGTGTGGGCGTATTCGGACTAGCCGTCTGGACAAACCAATGAGCAAGACAAGTGAAGTAACGATTAACGAGATCCCCCGACAGTTTCTACATTAAACGTGTTCAATGACCTTAAAGCACGTTGCTTCAATTACCACTTTGAATTGCACAAAAGTATCCAGAAAGAACTTAAGTTATGATTCAAACACACCATACCTTAAGGTTAATTGTATTACAAATAATTCTAAGGCTTGAATGGTTTTAGTGAATGCTTAGTTGATGAAAATGTGACTTGGCACTCGTTTTATGTCGAAACTCGACGAGTTTTTTAAAAGGGAACGAGTTTATGACTTAGTTCTATTTGAGATTTATAATCTTCCTACTCTCTGGTGTTCTTAGCTTTTACGAGAGGGTAAGGTGCTCTTAGCTGTTGCTAGTGACCATAATTTACCTCTCAACACACTTTTAAATCAGAAAGCCTCTATGGAGTTGCGTATCTTCTCATTTCTTTTATTAATCGATATATTTGTATTATAAGAATATGTAAAATTTGAACTTATCGAGATGATGAAGTTAGATAAACGGCTTTAGTGTCATCATTGTCGATCTCGTTTTAGCTCTTAATGCTGCACCTTAAATACAATAATGGATTTCATATGAAACAGGTCAATATAAAAAGCGTCTTAGCTGTCTCTATCATTCTCGCAATATCTGGTTGTGCTTCTCACACCAAGTCAAATATTTTAACGCCGACCGCTATTACGGCTAGTAGTCACGATGGTAATGGCCCTGATCGGATCTTTGACCAAGATATCACGACTCGTTGGTCTGCAAACGGTGTCGGTGAATGGGCAATGCTAGATTACGGTTCGGTGATTGAAATCGATGCGATTCAAGCATCCTTTAGTAAAGGGAACCAACGCCAATCTAAGTTCGATCTGCTCGTCAGTGTTGATGGCGAAAACTGGACAACGATTTTAGAAGGTCAATTAAGCTCGGGAAGAGTGATTGGTTTAGAGCGTTTTCAGTTCCAACCAGTGCAAGCACGCTATGTAAAATATGTAGGTCACGGTAACAGCAAAAACAGTTGGAACTCAGTTACTGAGCTTGCAGCAATTAACTGTGGAATCAATGCTTGTCCGGTAAGCCATATCATTACCGATGATGTGGTTGAAGCTGAGAAAGTGGTGATCGCTGAAATGGCCGCAGCAAGTAAAGCTCTTAAAGAAGCTCGTAAAGATTTACGTAAAGGTAACTTTGGGGAACCCGCGGTATATCCTTGTGAAACCACCGTAAAATGCGACACTCGTATTCCTTTACCAGTACCGACTAATCTACCCAAGTCACCAGTTGCGGGTAATGCACCAAGCGAAAACTTCGATCTAACGACATGGTATTTGTCTCAACCTTTTGACCACGATAAAAATGGCAAGCCAGACGATGTCTCAGAATGGAACCTAGCGAATGGTTATCAGCATCCAGAAATTTTTTATACAGCAGACGATGGTGGTTTGGTTTTCAAGACATACGTAAAAGGTACACGTACCTCAAAAAATACTAAATATGCACGTACAGAGATGCGTGAGATGCTACGTCGTGGTGATACGTCTATTAGCACTAAAGGTGTCAATGAGAACAACTGGGTATTTAGTTCGGCTCCGGTTGAAGATCTAAAAGCTGCAGGCGCGATTGATGGTGTTTTAGAAGCAACGCTTAAGATTGATCATACAACGACAACCGGTGACGCGCACGAAGTTGGCCGTTTCATCATTGGTCAGATACATGATAAAGATGATGAGCCCATTCGTCTTTACTACCGAAAATTACCGAACCACGAAACAGGGACGGTTTATTTTGCTCATGAGAATACCAACGAAGGCACAGATAACTATTTCAACTTAGTCGGAGACATGACAGGAGAGATCGGCGACCAAGGTATTGCACTTGGCGAGACGTTTAGCTACCGCATTGATGTAAAAGGTAACACGATGACTGTTTCGCTAATGCGTGAAGGCAAAGATGACGTTGTTCAAATGGTTGATATGAGCGAAAGTGGTTACGATCAAGGTGGGCGTTACATGTATTTCAAAGCGGGTGTTTACAATCAAAACATCAACGGTGAGCTTGAGGACTATGCCCAAGCGACATTCTACAAAATAGCGACGTCGCACGATAAATATCAGGAATAACGAGTCAGCTGCACATACAAAAATGGCCGCTAGTACTAGCGGCCATTTTTTGTTGTTTTTATTGGTTAGTTTCTATTGTATTTCGCTATTCCCATAATCTTACGTAACTAGTTGATATTAAATTACTAAGCATGGTGGGAGGGGGGGTTATATATAAAAAAGGCTTAGATATTTTCTAAGCCTATTTAAAGCATACGTTAGATATGGTTCATGAGAGCGATTAAAATGAGTATGTAACACCAACGCGTGTTTTTAACTGACGTTCACTCTCTTCCGCTGAGCCATAATCTGATGTCCAAAATTCAACATAAGGTCTTAGATTATCGAATTTATAGCCGATTTTTACCCCTAAATCCCATTCCCAATCTTTTCCATTCGCTTTGACTTGATCTTCATAGCTTTTGACGTAGTTCGCCTCATAACTTAATTGAAGGTTTTTTAAATCTTCATCTTGGAACTTATAAGCGCCAGTCAATGTAAATTTACCTTGTTGAACCGTTTCACCAGCTAATGCTATTTTTTCGCCGTTAACTTTTGTGAGAGAACTACTTGAGCTGTCTGTATAGTTTTGGAATTCATGACGGTAACGAAGAGCCGTTGTTAGGCCGAAGTCGGCTTTATACCCAACACGAAACTGTGGTTTAAGTGTCATTTTTTCATCGCCAAACGTAATAGGCATACCTGGCTGCAAATACCATTTGTCATCTAACGCATAACGAACCCCCCAATCAAATTCAGAATCTCCGCGCTCCAATTGGTTGTATATATCGCCTTCTGCATTTGGAGCAAATTTTTGTTCAACGCTAAAATATAGCTTTGTCTCATCTGCTATTTTCGTGCTTCCACCAATTTTAATACGATGCGCGTATTTATCGTCTTCATGCTTATGTTCTGCGCGGTAATCAAGAGTTGCGCCAGTCGCTGTGCCTGCAAGAAGAGTTGTAGCGATAATTGCAGCAATTTTTGTAACAGAGTTCATACCTTTGTCTCACTATTATTTTTTATTTTGGATACATCCAATATATCCGTGGCTCACAAATCAACATTTAAATAATATTGAATTAATGTATTACAAATATGGTATTTATTCCTGGGTGGTATTTCTGTGAGAACTATCAAAAGTTCCGAATAGTGACTTGTTTATATAGTTAAATGTAATGAACATCTCAATTGTGGCTCTATTTTCCAAGTTAATCATGACTTGGTTCTCATATTGTTAAGCTTCAAAAATACGCCTTTTAAATTGAGTTAAAATAAGACAAATTAATTGTTTTTACGTTTACTAATGATGATGGGAACAGTCTCGACTGTTAGAAATAGCAGTCGTAGCAAAAGGCAAGGCCAGTGAATACGAGGCAGGTATTTGAAATTGGTTTAGAGATGTTGTTTTGCAGGTGACTTGTTCGAGTTAAAGAAAATCGTGATGACGAATTAGTGTTCAAAAGTAGTTTCTGTGCTGAGAGTGTACTCAGTATCTGTTAACAATAAAGGATGAGTCATGTTTAAGAAAAACATATTAGCAGTGGCGTTATTAGCGACTGTGCCAATGGTTACTTTCGCAAATAACGGTGTTTCTTACCCAGTACCTGCCGATAAATTCGATATGCATAATTGGAAAATAACCATACCTTCAGATATTAATGAAGATGGTCGCGTTGATGAAATCGAAGGGGTCGCTATGATGAGCTACTCACATAGTGATTTCTTCCATCTTGATAAAGACGGCAACCTTGTATTTGAAGTGCAGAACCAAGCGATTACGACGAAAAACTCGAAGAATGCGCGTTCTGAATTACGACAAATGCCAAGAGGCGCAGATTTCTCTATCGATACGGCTGATAAAGGAAACCAGTGGGCACTGTCGAGTCACCCAGCGGCTAGTGAATACAGTGCTGTGGGCGGAACATTAGAAGCGACATTAAAAGTGAATCACGTCTCAGTTAACGCTAAGTTCCCAGAAAAATACCCAGCTCATTCTGTTGTGGTTGGTCAAATTCATGCTAAAAAACACAACGAGCTAATCAAAGCTGGAACCGGTTATGGGCATGGTAATGAACCACTAAAGATCTTCTATAAGAAGTTTCCTGACCAAGAAATGGGTTCAGTATTCTGGAACTATGAACGTAACCTAGAGAAAAAAGATCCTAACCGTGCCGATATCGCTTATCCAGTGTGGGGTAACACGTGGGAAAACCCTGCAGAGCCGGGTGAAGCGGGTATTGCTCTTGGTGAAGAGTTTAGCTACAAAGTGGAAGTGAAAGGCACCATGATGTACCTAACGTTTGAAACCGAGCGTCACGATACCGTTAAGTATGAAATCGACCTGAGTAAGGGCATCGATGAACTTGATTCACCAACGGGCTATGCTGAAGATGATTTTTACTACAAAGCGGGCGCATACGGCCAATGTAGCGTGAGCGATTCTCACCCTGTATGGGGGCCTGGTTGTGGCGGTACTGGCGATTTCGCTGTCGATAAAAAGAATGGCGATTACAACAGTGTGACTTTCTCAGCGCTTAAGTTGAACGGTAAATAGCACATAGCATAACCAATAGGCTAGCTAGACGCAGTCCTTAAGGAATATTTTCGAAGACCACTTAACCGAATGTTGAGTGGTCTTTTTGTTTTATATGAGTTTTAGATGACCTTGGTATTAATGTGACCTTGGTATCAATGAGGGTGTGCTGAAGCCTACCAATGAAAGGTACAGCTAAAACAATACAACCTTGTCAAAAGACAAGGTTGTATTCAGAAAGCGTAGGAAGATTTTAGGACGGCAACTCGATACGGAGTTTAGTCATACATCAACTCTTTGGCTTTGTCGGCATCGAACTCTTTAAGAGACTTTCGAGCCAAATGACGGAATGGAAAAGCTTTAACGACTTCTTCGAATGGTTGGATAGCGAATGCCCAAAAGATAGAACCGTCTAATCCAAAGATGATCAATGCACACAATGGAATTGAAATTACCCATTGACCAGTAAAGTTGATTTTGAAGACTGCGGTCGTTTTTCCTAGTGCTCTTAATACATTCCCATGAACCGTGTTGTAGCCACGGACAATCGGCAAGAAGATGTAGAGTGGGGCGATAACGGCCAATGCTTGATAGGTAGACTCATCCAAGTTCGGGTAAATGTCACCAATAACCAGACTTAATCCTGCGAACAAGATTGCACACACAAAAGAAATGACGACCGCAATATCAATACTGGTATCGACGTTTTTGACTAGGTCATCCATCTTTTTAGAGCCAATCGCTTGGCTGATAGTAATTGCGGAAGAGTGAGCCCAAGCAGTAATAAATTGAGAGACAGCCCTGATCCAAGGCATCACCAAAGTAATCGCAACATACGCGTTGATGTTAAGTTGCGAATACAGTAACTGATAAATCGTTGCGCCAATCAATAGCATGGTTACATTTGCTGCGACAGGGAATATCTCGATAAAGTGACGACGAACGTTTGTCATGAACTCAGATCGCAGGGCGTCTAATTTGAGTGAAATTGCCGAGCTCAAATACACGCAAAGAACCAGATACACAAGGCGAAGGGTGATAGCAATAACACTGCCTAGCGCGGCGCCTTGAACACCAATACCTTCGAAATTTGAAAAGCCGTGAATGAGTCCATAAGAAAGTACAGCGTTGATCGGCAATTCAATCAAATACCCTTTAAACGGTATTTTGGTTCTTCCTAATGCATTAAATAGGGCGATAATTACTTGCGTTAATGCTGTGAAAATGACGAGATACTTTGAGATATCAAGGTAGTGGCTGATTTCTAAGTAAAGGGCTTTATCGTCGGTTAAAGCTTGAATTAAAGGCTGTTCTAAAAAGGTGAGCAGAAACCAAAATATTGTCGCGATACCTAAGTTGATGAACAGACCTGCCCAAAACGCTTTGGATAATGAAGCGGTAATGCCAGAACCCACGGCGCGACTCAATACTAGCTGAGTGCCGTTTGCCAGCGCCATTTGAATACCGAGTACAAAGGCAACCATAGTGGTCGCAATTCCCATGGCAGCCAAAGGTATTTCACCAAGAGGAGAAACCAGCAGCGTATCGATCATCAACATCGACTGCATCAATATACCGTTTAGGGCTAGGGGCCAGGCGAGAGAGAAATTTTTCCTTACATACGATTGTGTAGACACAAACAACACCTTATGTGTGTAACCGTAAGTTTTCTCTGAGAGGACCCGAGTTCAACATTTAAAGATGAAACACTACGGTAATGGATGGTTAAAAATGGGCGCTAAAACTTACTGACTCGTGTATTGGGATACACGAGTCAGTCTGGTCAATCTTGGTTATGCGATTGCTAATTCAACCCTAGACAGCTTTTGGTTTTCATCATCAAGTAAAGCTTGAGAGGCTATTCGAGCCTGATTCGCATTGCCTGACATAATCGCATCGTATATCGCTTTGTGCTCTTCTAAACAGAAGCGACCGCCTTCGGCAGAGTGGTCGATAAACTGTTTGAAAATCGTCGACAGAATGTTCGCGAACGGAATGTAAAACTGGTTACCCGTCGATAAGAAAATCGTTTGGTGAAACAGATGATCGTTGGTTGTCCACTCTTGGTAATCAAAGCCGTTTGCGGCAATGGTCATCTTTTGGAAAAGGATCGAAAGCTCTTTGCGTTGCTCTACCGTAGCGTTGGATGCTGCAAGCGCACACGCTTCTGGGTCAATCGCTTTTCTTAAGCCCAAGAATTGAGATAAAAAGGGTTTGGTGTCTTCTAAATCTTGGATCCAATACAGTAATTGAGGATCTAAAAAATGCCATTGCGTTCTTGGTTTGATACGAGTGCCCACTTTAGGCTTGGATTCAATCAACCCTTTTGCTGAAAGCAGCTTAGTGGATTCTCGAAGGGCAGTTCTGCTGACTCCAAAGATCTCGCACAACTCCATTTCGCTAGGTAACTTCTGATTTTCTTTCAACTCGCCAGACAAGATTTTGCGAGCAATTTGTCTCGCGACTTGAACATGAATTCGGCGGCTTGAATCTTCCACCAATGTAAATATTGACATTTAAACCACCTGAAATTGAAACTTTGAAAACAAAAAAAGCCAGACGAATCTGGCGCTTAGAGTCAGTGTATACGTCGAATTTAGTGTGAGGTTTTCCCTCATCTATTTGGGTCTGATGACCTTATTTAGTGTGACGATCTTAACGACTTTATATAACTTAGTGAGCTTATATCAGTCAGCTAGCTAGGGCGTTATTTGTCCGCCGTTAACATCTAGGATTTGTCCTGTGATGTACCCGCTACAAGCGTGCGATGCAAAGAAAGCAAATGAAGGGGCAACTTCATCAATATTGCCAAAGCGTCCCATTGGAATGTTGTTAGCAATGGTCGCTTTCAGATCGTCGCTTTTGCCATCGTGAAATGCGGTGTCGATAGTGCCCGGTGAAACAATGTTGAAACGGATATTGTCTTGCGCGAACTCTTTCACCCAATTGCGGTGAATGTCGTGCAACCAAGCTTTAGATGCGGCATAGACGCCAGCACCCACACCACCGCCTTCGCGAGCGGCAATAGAGCCCGTGCTAATCACACACGATGTTTGCCCCGACAAAGCAGCAGATGCACGCAAGTGTGGGATAGAGAACTTAGTTGTCATCAGCGCGGATCGAACATTTAGGTTCATCACACGCTCATAAAACTCGTCATCGATATTTTCTAGACTTGCACGCCCACCAAGGCCACCAGCGTTGTTAATCAACACATCCATGCCGCCAAAATGGTCGGTGAACTCTTTGACTAACCTTTCGCACTCTAATGTGTCCATTAGGTTTGCAGGAAAAAACGCAACATCGCCACCCAATGCGGTGAGTTCGGTGAGAACGTCATCGACTTTTGGGCTGAAAGCACGACTATTGATGCCAATCTTTGCGCCGTACTTTGCAAAAATGCGTGCAGTAGCTAAGCCCATACCAGCAGTAGAGCCAGTAATTAAAATGCGTTTGCCTTTTAAATCGTTAAACATCAGAGTCGCCTATATTGTAGATTATTTGCGTTAATAAATCATACAATAACACTTGCTATATTCAAGAGTGTTCATCTAAAAACTGATCATTACCGACATAAATAGTGAGAGTAAGAGTGGTTTTGTGAGTTCACGCATACAAAAAATGTGTAAATAAGAACTATTTGTATGAATAAATAGGTATGTTTGGTTTGATGGGCTTAATACTTACAAGATTGTCAAAAAAATGCTCTAGCCTATACTGGTAGTGACCTCACGTTATTCTGATACTGAGTTGGTAGAGATATAAATCAGTGTTATAGTACGAATTAAATAATACATATCTAATAAGTAAGTAGACACATGGCTGGTCATTTCAATTCTATTTCAGGCTCTAAGCGAAGCCTTCATGTGCAAGTTGCACGTGAAATCGCTCGTGGTATTTTGTCGGGCAATTTGCCTCAAGGTTCTATTATCCCTGGTGAAATGGCTCTGTGTGAGCAATTTGGTATCAGTAGAACAGCATTAAGAGAAGCGGTTAAGCTTCTTACTTCAAAAGGTCTATTAGAATCTCGCCCTAAGATTGGTACTCGTGTTGTTGACCGCGCGTTCTGGAACTTCTTAGATCCACAATTGATCGAATGGATGGACGGTTTAGCTGACACCGACCAATTCTGCCATCAGTTTTTAGGCTTGCGCCGTGCCATCGAACCTGAAGCTTGTGCGTTGGCCGCTAAATTTGCGACTGCAGATCAACGAATTGAATTATCAGAAATTTTCCAAAAAATGGTGGAGATATCTAGCGAAGAGATTCTTGATAAAGAGCGTTGGCTAGATATTGATATGAAGTTCCATAGCCTAATCTTCAACGCAACAGGGAACGACTTTTACCTACCATTCGGCAATATCTTAACGACGATGTTTGTTAACTTTATTTCTCACTCTTCTGAAGAGGGAAGTACCTGCATTGAAGAACACCGCCAAATTTATGAAGCAATCATGGCGGGGAACAGTGATAAAGCGCGTCAAGCGTCAGCGAGTCACTTGCTAGAAACGAACCACAGGTTACCAATCGCTAGTTAATTGTTTTAAAAAGATTTTTACTTTGAATCTTTGTTGGAACTGGTTCATTGGAACTAAAAGGTACACCAGGAAAGCACGTTTAATACGTGCTTTTTTTGTATCTAAATTTGATGGAAACCTGACTGATGTCCAATATTTGACCTATTCTTTGCTGTTTTGTTAAAACCACTAGCAACCAGCCTTGTTAGTTATATAATAATACTAATCAAATTATTGCGAGTGTGATTATGCCTCAGTCTTTATTACCAAATATTCTTCAGTTTATCGGTCAGATAGACCCATTCGATAAGATCCCTAAAGAAGCGCTGCGTGAACTTGCCTCTAATGTTCAGATCACTTACCTCGGCAAAGGTGATGTGGTTGATCTTTGTGAATCGGGCAAGGAAAAGTCGCTCTATATCATTCGAACTGGCTCTATGGAGCAACGAAAATCGGACGGTGTGCTTCGCGCACGTTTAGGTAGCGAAGACTTGTTCGGTTTTACATTCTTAGATTCTGAAGTTAACGATGAGAAAGGCTATAGAGCCATCGCAATTGAGAACACCTTACTTTATGTGATTCCACACTCGGCACTTCAAACGCTTTTCAAAGCTTTTCCAAGTTGCGCAGAACATTTTGCTTCACAGGCTCAGGTTCGTTTGAAGTCGGCATTGGATGTTGTGTGGTCAAATAAAGAGAAAGGCTTGTTCATTCGTAAGGTTGAAGAAGTGGCAAGCGGGCAGGTCGCCATTGTTAAGTCTGAGCAAACCATCCAATCGGTAGCGGTGGAAATGCTTCATCAACGCTCGCCATGTGCGGTGATCTATGAGGGTGAAACCATTGTTGGTTTGATTACCGACCGTGACATGACTAAGCGAGTAATCGCTCACGGTGTCAGCACTGATAGCCTGATCTCAGAGGTAATGACACACTCTCCACTCACAGTGAAACCCGATGATTTAGTGCTGCATGCTGCATCTATCATGATGCAATTCAATATCCGTAACTTGCCCGTTGTGAAAGAGAATAAGGTCGTTGGTCTTCTCACCACGTCTCACTTAGTTCAAAACCACCGTGTCCAAGCGATCTTCTTAATCGAGAAAATCAAATACGCGGGCAGTGTGAAAACCATGTCTTCGTTCACCCCTGAGCGACAAGCTATTTTTGAAGCGCTGGTGGAAGGCAAGGTTGCACCGGAAACCGTCGGTAAGGTAATGACCATGATCATGGATGCCTACACCCGCCGATTGATTCAAATAGCGATTGATAAATTAGGCCCACCACCGTGTGATTTCTCTTGGATCGTAGCCGGATCGCACGCGCGTAATGAAGTGCACATGTTGTCGGATCAAGACAGCGCGATTGTACTGGCTGATGATGCGACAGACAGTGACCGTATTTACTTCAAACACTTAGCGATGATGGTGACCAACGGGTTGGCAAGCTGCGATTACCCGTTATGCCCAGGTAAATTCATGGCAGCGACGCCAAAATGGTGTCAGCCTCTCAATGTTTGGAAGCACTACTATAAAAAGTGGGTTGCCAACCCTGAGTATGAACGCCTACTCAACATCAGTGTGTTCCTAGAGATCCGTACTATTTATGGCAACAGTGAGTTCGAAGGCATTCTTCGTGATGAGCTGCATACTAATATTCGCGGCAACCGTGAGTTCCTAAGTACGCTCGTGAAAGATGCGGTCAATACCAATCCACCTTTGGGTATCTTCAACAGCTTGGTGTTAGAAAAATCGGGTGAGAACAAGAAAACCTTGAACGTGAAGAAATACGCCATCAACTTGATTATTGATTTAGCACGTATTTATGGTCTTGCAGTGGAGTGTGACTTGTCGGCCACTGATGAACGCTTTGCGGCAGCCAATGAAAAAGGCATGCTGAGCGACGACGCATTCAAAAACATTCTAGGTGCTTACCAGTTCATTCTCTCTTTCCGATTCGGTCATCAACTTGAAGCGTTGAAGAACGGAGATGTGCCCGACAACAATATCAATCCAGATAGCTTTGGTAGCTTTGAACGTAAACACTTGAAAGATGCCTTTAGGATCATTGCTGACCTTCAAGAAGCGGCGAAAATTCGTTTCGGAGCACGCTAATGAAATCGTTTTTAAATTACTTTCATCCGCTTGAGCGAATTAAACGTAAACGTAAGCAATATCTGGGAACGGTTAAGTTGCCAGAAGCGTTACATGATCTCGTAGATCAGCCTTGCCCTGAAATGACGGACTTGGCCAAAGACAGTGACTATATCGTGTTGGATCTTGAGACCACGGGTCTAGACAGCGAACAAGATCTGATTTTGTCCATGGGTTGGGTCGATGTGGTCAAGGGGCGAATAGACTTAGCGTCCGCAAAGCATATTTATCTGGATAACGATTCGCAGATCAACGCTGAAACCGCCGTGATTAACCATATTACGCCGCAAATGTTAGAAGAGGGCGCTTCTATTCATGATGCGATGCTGACGTTCTTCGAAGCAGCGAAAGGCAAGATTATTGTCGCGCACGCTTGCATGGTAGAAGAGAGGTTCATTAGCCAATATCTTCTTCGCTGTTACGGTTTACGAGCGATTCCTCTGCTTTGGCTAGACACATTGTGTATTGAAAAGAGTATGGAGAAAGCGATCAGCAATCATGAAGAAGTGGATTTGACTCTAGCTGGCACTCGTGAAAGGTACGGGCTTCCTGAATACAACAATCATAATGCGCTTGCTGATGCAGTATCAACTGCGGAATTGTTTTTAGCTCAGCAGAAGCGAGTTGTGCCTAACGATGAAGTGACCGTTGCATTTCTCTATCGGATCAGTCACTAGGGTGAGGGGCGTTAAGTACTCGGCTCTTATTTGAATGATTTGAAAGAAGAAAAGCCAGCGATTAAGCTGGCTTTTTTTTAGGTCTTAGAAAATTAGGACAGTAATTATCTTAGATTATTTATATAGCTATCGATTAGAAGCTGTAAGTTAGACCAACACGGCTACGTAGCTCACGAGTCGCTTTAGTCGATGAAGTACTCACATCACCAAACTCTACATATGGTGCCCATTGACCCATCATGTGGCGAATACTTGCGTTCAACTCGTAGTTGGTATCGTCGTTGTCGTAGATGTCATATCCATCCGCTTTGTAGTAGTTACCCTCTAAACCAAAGCGCCAGTTTTCCATTGAGTAGTTAACGTTTGCCGTTAGACGGTGGCGGCGTTGGTTTTCAATGTTTTTCTCAACACCGACAATGTCACCATTACCGTCGAGCTCGTACTCAGTCGTGCTAGTATTTTGTCTCATATCGTAACGGTAACGAGCACTTAGGCTTAGGCCATCAACGCTATCCACTTTGTATGTTGCACGAACTTGAGGTTTGTACGTAACACCAGATTCGCGACCTTCAATTGGCATACCGTAAGTCATTGTCCAGTTATCGTTTAGTACATGACGGTAATTTAGACCAAGCTCCCAACCGTTATTCTTCAAATCTTCCATGAATTTACCGTCTTCTCCCTTGAATTTCGCTTCGATATCTACAAGGAAGTTGCCAATGCTATCGCCCAGTTTTACACGAGTAGCGTGTTGATCTGTATGACTCTTGTATTCGTGTCTCATATCGAAAGACGCCGCAGATACAGAGCCAGCAGCGAGTACAGATGCCACAGCAATCACGATTTTAGTTTTATTCATGGTATTAATTCCATATTTATA
Organism: Vibrio sp. 10N.222.54.E6; assembly: GCF_041473955.1. NCBI lineage: Bacteria > Pseudomonadati > Pseudomonadota > Gammaproteobacteria > Vibrionales > Vibrionaceae > Vibrio > Vibrio sp. 10N.222.54.E6. Next base: position 332,113 of record NZ_JBFRTD010000017.1, read on the forward strand.
GGTTGAGTATTGGCCATAATTACAAGCCAAATAGAGTAGTTCTTGTCTTCAATGCATTTTGTTATTGAAATTATTTCTTGGTTATTTCAAATTTGTTTTGCATTTAAATAATACAAATATGCTAACGATTTGAAGGCGTATAATCTGTGAATTTGATCGTGTTGTTGGGACAAAACCACTATTTACAAAGGGTTACAAAGTTGAGTTACTCTGGTAAGTTGATGATTATTAGTGGTTTATTTGGCTGTTGATGATGATTTTGAAGAGTTTTGTTCGTCAATAAATGTGCGCTACAGCAAAAAATTGAACCTTTAGATATCATTTTTATTTGTAATACATTATTATTTACTAACTTTCTGTAGCAACACATAACTTTGCTGTGTTGATTACATGCACTGACAGTGTGAAGCCGAATAAGTAAGAACGGTCTTGAAGCTAAATGGATTAAATCCACCGCTTTAAGAACATGAGGCATTTACTTGAGGTGATTTAAAGCTCAATCAGAGAAGGTTTGAAATGTAGTAGGCAAGGCAGTGACATAGCCTGCTATATAGATATGAACTTGATAGGAATGAACAGGGTTCGAATGGTTACCCGTTGTTCTTATTAGCGACAAAGAAGAAATCGTTGAAGTGCTTGCGAAAGCATTTTGATTATTGCTCCCAACTATTCTAATTATAACTTCTGCTTTCGTTTAGAAAGGTAGGAGACGGTAGTCGAAGATCTACCCTTGCGCTCATGTTGATACAGGCAACATGAGCGTTTTTTTATCTGAAATTTGAGTAGAGAATAGTTTGATAAGCAAAAACGTGTAAGCTGCGGCTTAAGAGCTAAGCTTTTAGGTTGATGACAGCGCGTTCAAGTGAGTCTGTTTGTTCTACTACTGAAGTTGCAGAAGCGGCGTTTTTTGAAGCGCTCGTTACATTCGTCAGTGTCAACTGTTTAATGGCATCTACGTTTTCGATGATCTCTGACGTCACTTCACTTTGCTCCTTCATAGCATTGGAGACTTCTAAACTGTTATTTAGAATGGTTTCCATGTCTGCGATAACCGATGTGATTCTTGAATGTGCCTTCTCACAAGAGTCGACACTGCTGTTACCTTTTTCACAACAATTTTGAATCGTGTTAACCACCATTTGGGTTTGATCTTGAACCCCTTGAATAATGGTTGAGATCTCTTCGGTTGAAAGCTGTGTTCTGCCAGCCAAGGTTCTCACTTCATCGGCGACGACCGCAAAACCACGACCTTGCTCTCCAGCGCGCGCTGCTTCAATAGCGGCGTTCAAAGCGAGTAGGTTGGTTTGTTCAGCAATGTCTTTAATCACTTCTAGTACGGTATTGATCTTTTCTGAGTGCACAGAAAGGCGATTCACTTCTTCACTCGCACTCACTAAGTCAGTTGAAAGCGTATTGATTGTGTCTCTGGTGAAGGCCACATCGTTCAGGCCATCATTTGCCGTGGAGAAGCTGGTTTGTGCATTTGCTGATGCATTTTCACTATTGGTCGCAACACTTTGGATATTGCTGCCCATTTGATTTATCGCGGTCGCAATATTTTCTGTTTGTCGTTGCTGCTTGTTTAAAGCGCTTTCCACTTTTATGCCGTCGTGTTGCAACTGGTTCGAAATGTTGCCGAGCTCTTGGATCGACCCTTGTACTTGACCAACAAGTTGACGAATATCTTCTAATACGGTGTTAAATGACTTGGCAATATCCGCAATTTCATCTGAACCGCTGTCTTCCGCTTTAACGGTAAAGTCACGTTGTTGGGATACGTGCAACATGGTTGCGTTTAACGAGGCTATCTTCTTAGCGACACGCGATGAGATCCCAAAGGACAGTACGATCAGTAATCCAGTGACGGCGATTACGGAACTCACAATAAACGTAGTGATGGTTTGTTGAATCGATTCGACCTGTTGTTCTAAACGACCTTCAACGCCGGTAAATATCGAGATGATATCTTCAAACAGCATTTTCATTTCTGATTTCAGTTCGCTGACCTTTGCTGGGTTGCGTTCTATCGCGTCTACCATCAAGGAAAAATCTTTGTCGTATTGTTTTACTTCTCGATTCAGTTTGTCTAACTCTGGTACAGCAATGTCTGACTCTTCAAGTAAAACAGAGAAGCTATTCATCAACTGTTGGAAGTGTGAATACTCTTTGGCGAATTCAGGCTTGAGGGCTTTGTCGTGACTGATCAGAAACTCTAGTTCCGTTCGATTTAGTTGAAGCATCGAAACTTCAAGCGACTTCACCTTGATCAGGGTTTTCTCAAGTTTGATCAGCTTTAGGTTTGCCATTTCAGTGAATGAGACGACAACCAATAACGAAATAATGGATAAACAAGCAAGGCTAAAAAGGGAGGTTTTAATTTTCATAGGCAGGCACCAAAGCAAAACAATATGACTCAACAACGTATTTGGGAATCTCGTTTCTCTTATTTGCGTGATCAGTAGCTTACAAGCGGATAACTGGGATCTGACTCGCAACGGAAACGTTTGCTTACAGTATTTTATGGAAAGGTTATGCGCAAGTTAAATATTTATTATTTTCAATGACTATTGGTGATTGTTTTATCACTAGATGGAGTGCTGTAAATAATAACGAGAGATTGAGGTATAGTCGGACCAAAGTGATAAGGGGAAGTGGTAGTGAAAAGAGCAAGTGAAATAGCCACGAACATTCACGCTTAGTCACATGAATGCTCGTTTCTATTGTCATGTCTTCTCTTGTTGTGTCTCTTGCTCTTGTCGCTTAATTTTAGACGCTTAATTGCAGACGGGTTAGCAGCAGTCGTTTATATGTATGAGACTAACCCTGTGAGAGCCGTTTTTTAGTATTAGCTTTCCGTCGGCATCCAAACCTGTTTAGACGTGACTTTGTGGTCTTTAAAGGTCAGTTCTTCAACCTTGTCTCCGTTAGTATTCCAGCGAGTGAGTTTCCCGTTTGCGACTTCGCCTTCATCAAATTTCGCTTGGCTGGCTTTATTGCCATTAGGGTAGTAGTCCGTTACCAATCCATCTTTTTGCCCGTCACTGAATTCGGCTGTTAGGCTTTGTTCGCCATTGGGATACCAGCGAGAGGCAACACCCGACAGCTCATTGTCTTTATAGTTGAGCTCCGCTTTTTTCTGTCCGTTTGGATACCAGGTCTCGGCCTTACCTTGCAGCTCACCTTTAACGTAATTCACTTTAGAAGCAACTTGGCCATTTGGGTACCAGTTGGTTTCTAACCCAAGTTCTAGGCCATCGGCAAATTGAGCTTGGGTCGCGACTTGGCCGTTATCGAACTGCTCTTCAAATTGACCAGTAAAGGGTTTTGAGTGGTTTACTTGATAAGCCACACCTTTGCGCATTTGTAAGTAGTCAACAGCATCATCGCTGGTGGCTGCATAGCTCATAGAAGATACCGTACTAAGAGCAATTAAGATTGGAACGTATTTCTTCATAATGACACCTTTTTAATGGACGAGGGGAAAGTGTAACGGGTGTGTTAAAAGCATTTCACTTCCGAGAACCACTGTCAGTATCTAATAGTGGTTTTCAAGTTTTCATTATTGGCTACCTAATATAGGGAACTTTTAAAAGTAAATTTTCAATTTTATTTGTACTACAAATGTGTTCGTCTGATTCATTTTTATAAATTATATCTAACGATATTTTTGCTGTTCTTCTTTGAGCTTTGATCGTGACGAGTAATGGTTTTTGTCGATAATTCTTCGTTTTTTAGAGGGTTTATTCATGTTTTTTAGGGGTTTTTGTCGAAATATAGTACGGATGGCTGCACTCACTTGAGGAATTATGCTCGTAGGTGGTGCAACTTTGAACTCGATCACTTGTATGATTAATTGAGTGTCAGACTGTAAGATCACTGTCACGCATTTGGATTATTGTAGTACAAATATGCTTGCCATCTATCTATAGTGACCTCAACAAAAAACATAAATAAAGGTCTCAAGATGGAACTCAATACCCTGATAGTTGGCATCTACTTCCTATTCTTAATTGCAATAGGGTGGATGTTCCGAACGTTTACAAGTACGACGAGTGATTACTTCCGTGGGGGAGGTAATATGTTGTGGTGGATGGTAGGTGCAACCGCATTTATGACCCAGTTCAGTGCGTGGACATTTACTGGTGCAGCAGGTAAAGCCTTTACCGATGGTTTTGCCGTAGCGATTATCTTTATCGCGAACGCATTCGGTTACCTAATGAACTACCTTTACTTCGCTCCGAAGTTCCGCCAACTGCGCGTTGTGACGGTTATTGAAGCGATTCGTATGCGTTTTGGTAAGGTGAATGAGCAAGTGTTTACTTGGTCTGGCATGCCAAACAGCGTTATCTCCGCAGGTATCTGGTTGAACGGCCTTGCGATCATCGCATCAGGTATCTTCGGCTTTGATATGACGACGACGATTGTCCTAACGGGTCTGGTTGTACTGGTGATGTCAGTAACGGGCGGCTCTTGGGCGGTAATCGCATCTGACTTTATGCAGATGGTTATCATCATGGCAGTGACCGTAACGTGTGCTGTAGTAGCGGTCTACCACGGTGGCGGTGTCACGCAAATCATCAATGATTTCCCAACCGATTCATTTATTACGGGTGATAACCTTAACTACCTAAGCATTTTCAGCATCTGGGCGGTGTTCATCTTCTTGAAGCAGTTCAGTATCACCAATAACATGCTGAACTCTTACCGTTACCTTGCAGCGAAAGACTCAAACAACGCACGTAAAGCAGCACTGCTTGCTTGTGTACTAATGACACTGGGTCCAATCATTTGGTTCATGCCTTCATGGTTCATGGCAGGTCAAGGTGTTGATTTAGCCGCTGCTTACCCAGAAGCTGGCAGCAAAGCCGCTGACTTCGCTTACCTTTACTTTGTTCAAGAGTACATGCCGGTTGGTATGGTTGGCCTTCTGATTGCCGCGATGTTTGCAGCAACAATGTCTTCAATGGACTCTGGTCTAAACCGTAACTCAGGTATTTTTGTTAAGAACTTCTACGAGCCGATTCTTCGCCCTAAAGCGACAGAGAAAGAGCTAATGGTCGTTTCTAAAATAACGTCTACTTTCTTCGGCATCGCGATCATCTTGGTTGCTCTGTTCATTAACTCTCTTAAAGGTCTGAGCCTTTTCGACACCATGATGTACGTGGGCGCATTGATCGGCTTCCCAATGACGATTCCTGCATTCTGTGGCTTCTTTATCCGTAAAACTCCGGATTGGGCTGGCTGGGGCACGCTAGTCGTTGGTGGTGTAGTTTCTTACTTCGTTGGTTTCGTTATCACAGCGGACATGATTCAAAACTGGTTCGGTCTAAACGAACTAACTGGCCGTGAGTGGGCTGACCTGAAAGTGGCTATCGGCCTTATCGGTCACATCGTATTTACTGCTGGCTTCTTCGTTCTTTCAACATTGTTCTACAAGCCATTACCGGAACACCGTGAGAAAGATGTCGACAAGTTCTTCAATAACCTAGCGACACCGTTAGTAGCTGAAAGTAATGAACAGAAGAAACTGGATAACAAGCAACGTCGTATGTTGGGTTCACTTATCGCGGTAGCGGGTGTGGGTGTAATGACTATGTTCGTACTGCCAAACCCTATGTGGGGACGCATGGTATTCGTTCTGTGTGGTTTGATTGTGTTCTCTGTTGGTCTGTTACTTGTTAAAGCAGTCGATGACAAAGTCGAGCAACAAGACGAAGTGACTCCAGCCGAAGGCTAATTTAATACGCATCCTAAATAACATCACGGCCACCTAAATGGGTGGCCGTCATTTTTATAATCCAAACTTTAACGTGAGATGTACGATGAACAAAAAACTATTATCGGTAAGCATTATTAGCGCGTTCACGCTCGCTTTTGCAACAGGCTGTACGACACAAGAGAAAACAGCACCCGTAGTCAGTGTCGCTGAACAAGCTGCGCCAGCTATTAGCGAAATCGACCGTAGTTACCTATTGAACAGTGACCGCTTAACTGAGGTCGATGGCAACACATTAGCCGTTGCATCAGAAGAGCAAGTCGCTGCGCTTAAAGCACAATTTGAAAACCTAAAAGATGGCGACGAAGTTATTATCCCTGCCGGTAAATACGCAAACTTAGGTCAAGTGACGATTACGGCGAATGACATCACCATTAAAGCCGAGCAAGCGGGTTCCGCCTGGTTAACTGGCCTAGTTCAGTTTGAACTGAAAGGCGATAACATCACGCTTGATGGCCTAGTGTTTACCGAAGGCGGTCCAAACGAAAGGTTTGGCGGCGTACGAATGATGGGCGACAACAACACTTTAAAGAATTCAACATTTTATTATTTCAACCACGCTTATGAATATCAACCAGATGAGCGTCGTTCTGAATACCCAAGATACCTGTGGGTTTCTTTGTGGGGTAAAGACGGCAAAGTCATCAACAACCGTTTCGAAGGTAAGCAGAAGCGCGGCACTTTGATTGGTGTGCAAAAAGATGACACAGCTGACAACCACCTGATCGCAAATAACATCTTCATGGACCAAAAGCCTAACCAGTTCAATGAATTCGATATCAAAGAGGCGATTCGTTACAACGGCAACAGCTGGGAAGCACTTCGTATTGGTGATTCAAAATCTTCTCAGTGGGACTCTAATTCAAAATTCGTTAATAACTTGATGATCGACATGGATGGCGAGCGCGAGCTTGTCTCAGTTAAGTCGGGTGGCAACACAATTTCTGGAAATACAATTTTTGAAAGTTCAGCTTTGATTTCTTTGCGTCATGGTAAAGGAAGTAGTGTTGAAAATAACATTATTCTAGGTAATAAAAAGAACTTAACGGGTGGTATTCGAATCTACGACGAAGACCATGTGATCCGTAATAACTACATTGCGAATACTCGTGGACGTGACGGTGTGATTGAAGGCAATGCTGACCTACGTGGCGGCATTGTTATTAACACAGGTATCATCGACGTAGCGAATGGTGAGCAGCTAGATCAATCGGTGAAGGGCAAAGAGCTGAACAAGCAGTGGACGCCGAAAAACATCACCATCGAAAATAACTCTCTAGTCGACACTGAGTGGGGCATTATCTATGGCAACCAAACTCACCGTGTTAGCCTGTTCAATAATGCGGAAGTTGAAAAGATTTATGCAGGTGTTGATGTGGCGTTCAAACACAACGTGGTTGATAACTCGCAATCTCCTGAGTTTGTAAGTGTACGTGCAACGCAAGATTACCCGCTAATGGGCGCAACGTATGACAATGAAACATATGTTGGCCAAGTGACAGCATCTGAGCAGATCTCGAGCTTCTCTGTTGAGTTGCCCGCAATGACCGTTACTAACGGCATTAACGCTTACCAAGGTGAAGGCGCAGATGTGTCTAAACTTGCGGTCGTGACGGCTGAAACCGCGGGTCCGGACTACGTGCTTGAGAATACGACTAAGTAACTTATTGGCTAATGGCTAATGCTTAATGGTTTGAGCTATCAAACCAATTCACGATAGCTGTCTTGGCCATTAGCACCGATAAAGCCAAAGCCTCAACGGGTAATATCTGTTGAGGCTTTATCGATCTTAGGTCGTGACCATCTCAATCTTACGTCGTGACTACTGTGATTTATACTTATGCAGCAGATCCCAAGGGATATGGCACAAGTGGTGATCTTCAGGGAAGTGACTTAAGTGATGCTGGTGGATGTCATCACTCGCGACATAGTGAGTTAACGGTAATATCTCGAGTGCGATACGGTCGGCGTCGTCACGAGAGGCAATATAGTGCTTAGCTTCGGTTAAGTGTTCTGCGTTAGTACTGTAAACGCCTGTGCGGTATTTTTCTCCGACATCGACACCTTGTTTATTCACGCTGTAAGGGTCGATAATCTCAAACAAGTGTTTCATCAAAATCATTACAGACGTAACGCTTGGATCAAATTCAATTTGTACGCACTCTGCATAGCCATCGTAATCGCTTTGCTGCGTCGACCCGTTTTCTGTTAGCTGGTGGGTGCTTCCATTGGCACGGCCTGCTTCTGTGCTGATAACACCAGGAACGTACTTAATAAATTCCTGTACGCCCCATAAGCAACCGCCAGCTAAATAAATTTGTTCCATACTTACCTTTTACTTCTCTGTGTTTGTTGATGTTTGTTCGATGTGTGAATCAATACGATGATACCCGCACGTATAAAAAAGCGTCTATAAAAATGAGCGCGCAAATAAAAACAAGCGTTTAGGTATTGTAAACCTGTGCGACTGAACAAACATAAGTTTAATATGATTTGTGATTATATAAGTCAGTATTGCTTTGTCATCAACTCGAATCTCAACATCAAGTGAGCGTTACTCTGAACATGTTTGATCAAATAAAAGACTTCATTAATCCGAGCAAGAACCCAGATCTTACTCAGGCCCATGAATACCAGCGTCAGCATCTGCCAACATTGTGGCTGTTGGGAAAAACGGGGGCGGGCAAGTCATCGTTTATTCAGGCGGTGACTGGCGACTCTTCTGTTGAAGTGGGCAATGGTTTTGCACCTTGTACCATGACGGCGATGTCTTACGAATTCCCACAAGACAAACCCGTGATGCGCTTTCTCGATACCAGAGGACTAAGCGAAGCGAATTATGATGCGAAAGAGGATCTGGAAGAGATTGGTCAGGCAGGTAATGCATTAGTCGTTGTAATGAAAGCCGACGAACCTGAACAATCCTCAGTGCTTGCGGCTCTAAAGCAGATTAAGAAACAGAAGAAAATTAAACACTTGCTGCTTGTTCATACTGCAGTGTTGTCTTCCGGTGAAACAGATCGAGCAAGGCAGGTTCAGTTCAACACCAACCAAGTAGAGAAGGCTTGGGGTAAAGAGTTTGAATCCGTCGCGGTCGATTTCGAAACGGATGACTCGAGCAATAACAGTGGTTCAATTTACAACTATGACATCTTGTTAGAAAAGCTGACCAGTATTCTTCCTGTTATTGGAATGATGGTGCAAGACAAAGAGCACTCCACGCAAGAAGAAGCCAACTTTGATCAAGTTGAAAACGAAGTGCTTTGGTATGCAGGAAGTGCAGCAGCGAGCGACCTGATTCCGGGTGTTGGTTTGGTGTCGGTACCTGCGATTCAAGCGAAAATGCTTCATAGTTTAGCGAATCAATATGGGGTCGAGTGGAACAAGAGAGTCTTCAGTGAGTTGATAGGCACTCTGGGAAGCAGTTTTGCTTTGCAATACGGAATGAAGCTGGGCACTCGACAGTTGATAAAGCTAATTCCAGTTTATGGTCAAACGGTAGGTGCGGTGGCTGCAGCGGCAATGAGTTTCGGCACCTCTTATGGTTTAGGTCGCGCGGCTTGTTTTTACTTCTATCATAAGAACAAAGGCGAAGAAGTGTCTGAACAAGAGATGCAGAAGATCTACAAAGAATCCCTGAAAAAAGGAAAGGCGGCGTCGGGCTATGAAGAAAATTAGAAACCTATTTCGATTACTGGCGGTGCTATCGAGCGGCCGCTGGGGCATTGCTCTGATTTCGGCGATCTTCCCAAGCATTATCATGATGGGTTTTGGTGTCTTCTTGGCGATCAAATACGGTTACCTACTCGAAATGTCGATTGCCATTGCCGTGAGTACCTTGGTGTTCACCATTCCTCTGTTCATTTCTAGCCGCTCTTCACGCGATTCTTCAAGCCGCTCTTCAAGTACGGAGCCCTTCTCGAATAAAGAGAGTGACGGCCTTGGTGAGGATACTGCTGAAGCTGAATCACAGCATAAAAAAGCTGATATCAACGATGCATTGGTTAAGGCTTCGGCTGATTGGTCTCAAAAAGAACTGTCGATCTGGAATGATTCAAAACACCATGTACGACAACAATTACTGGTCGACATAGAGTGGGGCAACCTAGACCAAACCGGTTTAGAAGTACTTGAGTTTGTGGCGAAAAAGTTTGATAAGAAATCGCTCGATTTCTCGATTCCTGAAGGACTAAAGCTGTTCGAAGAGGTCAGCCGACGCTACAAACTGGTAGTACGAGAGCATATACCGGGCATTGAGTATCTCAAGGTTTCTTACATTAAGGCGGGCTACGAAGCCTATGATAAATATGGCGAGCTAGGGCAGAAGATCGTTAAGGCCGCTATTTGGGGGAATCACCTCAAAAACCTCTATTTGAACCCGTTAAAAGTTGTTTCTGATTTAGGGAGAGAGCAAGCGACATCTTCAATGACAAGAGGTGTGGTTGATGACATGCAACACGCCGCTAAACAAGCCTTGTTAGATGAAGTCGCTGCGGTGGCGATTGACCTCTACAGCGGACGTTTCAGCATTGAAGATGAAGCACTGAAAGCGTCCGGTGTGTCTGAACTCGACGAACAACGCTTTGCTCCTGAATTAGAGCCTGTGCGAATAGTGCTGGTGGGGCAAACCAGCTCTGGTAAATCTTCGCTTATCAATGCGCTTAAGCAAGAGTTGGTAGCTGAAGTGGATGTACTGCCATCAACCGACACTTCAACTGTGTATAACGCGTTTGTCGACGACAATGATGTTCGCGTTGTTGATCTTCAGGGGCTTGATGGCAACCTTAAAACCGAAGCCTTAATGCTGAAAGAGATGACCCAAGCCGATGTGGTGCTATGGGTGCTTAAAGCCAATCAATCTGCGCGTGATTTGGATAAGCAATTGAAAGATAGATTTGATGCTTTCTATGACGATCCTAAGAACATCTCACGCAAGAAACCGATTGTGGTGTCGGTTGTGAATCAGGTAGACCGATTAAAGCCTGTAGACGATTGGCAGCCGCCGTATGACTTAGATAATCCAACATCGACCAAAGCGAAGATCATTGCTCAAGCGCTCGAATACAATCATATCTTGCTGCAAACCGATATAGTGTTACCGCTGGCGATTGCGCCAGAAAAGGTACAGTTTGGTTTAGATACTTTAAGGCAGACGTTGATTGAACGTATCGCTGACGCAAATAACGTTCAGAGAAATCGCCAACGTTTAGAAGCCATGAAAAGAGGGACGTCGGTTAAAGGCCAACTGAATAAAGCGGTCAAGGCGGGTAAGAAGGTTGCCCCCAGTGCTTTGAAAGCAGCGACGCCAAAACTGGCTGAAATGGCCATCAAGCAAGTCGTGAAGAAAAAGTAATCCACGACTGCGCCTGCAAAACGGTTCTGGTGGGGCTGAGACTCATCAGAACTGAGTTATTTGGAGCGTGAGAGCTTATCTCTTTTAGTTAAGGCTGAGAACTTTAGTGCTTAGCTTTTTTAGAACGGTGAGTTTTAGAGCTTAGCTCTTTAGCTCAGTAGCTCTCTAGAAGATAGATTCCTAGAAGATAGTTTTTTAGAAAACAGCCATCTTCGCCCCTTATTAGATAAGTCTTGAGTTTAAAAGAGATTCGATATTATTAAGTAACTCGCTGAACTAGTTTAATAGTATATAAACTGCTGTGATTCACAGTTTATATAACATGCTATCGTATTTAATCATCATTCTAAATGTTGATCACATTTATACTTTTCTAAGCTGTATTTATAAAACAATTGCACTATATTTAAATTCCGGATCATCTTGATTTCAACGTAGGGATATATTGTGAACATGTATCTGAAATGGCAATCAACAACATGGCTAACCTTGTTAGCTTGGTATACCTTAGATCACCAGCTCTCGTTCCGCCTTTCTTCAGAGTAGTACCCTCTAGGCGTCACGCGCCAGCAAAGCAGCGTGCTTTGTTTACCTATCAGCAGCTTTGATAACCTTTGAACACATGAATGTCGCACTTATTATTCCGTGCAGAATATTCGTTGTTTTGTCGTTCTCGCTAATTATCTCAGCCTCTGTTTAGGTTTGATTAATAAATCATTATTTAACTTGTTTATTTTCACTGTTAATTTTCCGTGTGTCTTTATATGGATCTATTAATTTAATGGTGAGGATTCGTGACATCTAAAGAAAATACATTTCGACCTGATCAGAATGTATTGAAAGGTATTATTATGGAAAACTTCAAACATCTACCAGAACCGTTTCGTATTCGTGTTGTAGAGCCAGTAAAAAGAACAACGCGCGCCTATCGTGAACAAGCCATTGTCGAAGCGGGGATGAACCCATTTTTGCTCGACAGTGATGATGTGTTTATCGACTTACTGACAGACAGCGGAACAGGATCTATTACTCAGCGTATGCAAGCCGCGATGTTAATGGGTGATGAAGCTTACAGTGGTAGCCGCAGTTACTACGCATTGTCGAACGCGGTTAAGGATATCTTCGGTTACGAGTTGACGATTCCAACACACCAAGGGCGCGGCGCAGAGCAGATCTACATTCCTGTTCTTATCAAGAAGCGTGAAATGGAGAAAGGGCTCGATCGCAGCAAAATGGTCGCCTTGTCGAACTACTTCTTCGATACAACACAAGGTCACACCCAAGTGAATTGCTGTGTGGCGAAAAACGTTTATACCAAAGAAGCGTTCGATACCTCAGTGAATGCGGACTTCAAAGGCAACTTCGATGTGGTGAAGCTGGAAGAAGCGATTTTAGAAGCGGGCGCAGCCAATGTTCCTTATATTGTGAGCACCATTACTTGTAACTCTGCTGGTGGACAGCCAGTGTCTATCGCCAACCTAAAAGCCGTGTATCAAGTGGCTCAGAAGTACGACATCCCTGTGATCATGGATTCTGCACGTTACGCTGAAAATGCCTACTTCATTCAACAACGAGAAGCGGGTTATCAAGATTGGACAATCGAACAGATCACGCGTGAGTCTTACAAATACGCGGATGGCTTAGCCATGTCTGCCAAGAAAGATGCCATGGTGCAAATGGGCGGCTTGTTGTGCTTTAAAGACGACTCTTTCATGGATGTGTACACAGAGTGTCGAACTTTGTGTGTGGTGCAAGAAGGCTTCCCAACCTATGGTGGCTTAGAAGGTGGCGCGATGGAGCGTCTTGCGGTTGGCCTTTATGACGGCATGCGCCAAGATTGGTTAGAGTACCGTATTGGTCAGGTTCAATACCTTGTTGATGGCTTAGAAGCGATGGGCATCGTGTGCCAGCAAGCAGGCGGTCACGCTGCGTTTGTCGATGCGGGTAAACTGCTTCCTCACATTCCAGCAGGTCAGTTCCCAGCACATGCTTTGGCGTGTGAACTCTATAAAGTCGCGGGTATCAGAGCGGTTGAGATTGGCTCATTGCTGCAAGGTCGCGACCCAGCAACCGGTGAACAACACCCATGCCCTGCAGAGTTATTGCGCCTTACCATTCCTCGCGCGACCTACACACAAACCCACATGGACTTCATCATCGAAGCATTTGAAAAAGTGAAAGAGAATGCAGGACAAGTGAAAGGGCTCGACTTTACCTACGAGCCGCCGGTGTTAAGACATTTCACTGCGCGCTTGAAAGAGGTTGAAACCAGCGAGAAACAAACAGAAAAAAAGAACGAACAAACGCTCGAAGAAGCATTTTAAAATAAAAACATAAGCGAATAGTCACTAGAACCCTAATCAAAGGCTCCCTCGGGAGCCTTTTCTTTTTTGGATGGTAGGGAGTTAAGTCATCAAGCAGCTAAGCGGCTAAGTCTTTAAGCTTTATAAGCTCTTAACCCGTTAATCATTTAGGCCTTTAGATGTTGAACTACGCTTGTTTGTTTTTTAGGGTGGATTTCAACATTTGGAATAGCCACTGATTCAAAGGCGCGTCTTTCTGTGAACGACGGCAGCTCATCACATAACCCACATCGATCGTCAGTTTTTCGGGTAAATCAATACTACGACAGCCTTCAGGTACGCTGCCATTGAGGGTGATACCAAAATAGTCGGATTTGAACACAACGTCGTGAATCATCGCAGGGTGGTCGACTTCCACTCTTGGGTTGACGTGAAAACCGATATTCCTAAGGCGATCAAGGATCGGGTATTTATTGTCATTCCATCCCGGGGTTTTAAATAGAATGATTGGGTAGTTGGCGAGCGACTCAAAGTCTTTCGCTGGATGATCCTCTCTCACGAAGAACACCACTTTTCCTTTACCGAATTCCATTTGAGAAATTGACTGTGGCAAGGTTTCATCAAAGTAATGAACCGCTATGGATTCTTCGCCGTCGATGAGCCTGTTCCTCACATTGCTTCCCCACCGAACGAATGAGTAGTGAGCATGCGGGGCTTCTTTACTCAGAGCAAAGTAGAGCTTCGAGCCAAAGCGCTCCCAGAACAGTGTATTTGCGTAGATTTTGATATCACCTTGGTAAGTTTCTGGCGAAAATACTTGGTGTTTAATTGCTTCAACGCTGCTCAAGATCTGCTCAAAATTTTCGATGTTGGTTTCAACAAAAGTCGTGGGTTCAAACCCGTGTTTGGTTTGAATGAACAGTGGGTCGTCGAGCTGTAACTTTAATTTCGAAAGGTTCTTGCTGATCGCCCCAGAGGTTTTTCCTAACGACTCCGCAACCAGCCCAACATTGCGAAGTTCATACATACGCTTGATGACGAGGATATTTTGAATGTCTAGATTGATGTCCATAGGCTCTCCAAATGAATCCTTTTATAGGTAGTAATTTCGGTGCGGTAGGCGTGCTGAAATTATGTGACTCTAATATCATAGTGCCAATAAAAATCTTATAAGACAGCACCGCGTCAGAACTTCGCTAATCCATTGATTTTCCATTTGGTAAATCTTGCTTTTCCTCGAATGGCTTTCACTCAAGCGCTAAAGTTACCTCAACAAAGAAACACAGATACCAAACGAACAAATAATTAAAAAGAATATGAGGTGATGTATGAAAAAGTTAATCGCACTAGGCTTAATGGCTCTTTCAATGAACACGGCTTTTGCTGCCGACGGTACGTATACAGGGACTATCGACATGACAAGAAGCGAAGGTAATCAAGTAAAGGCTGAGCGTGTTGAATCTGACTTAACACTGGAAGGAAGAAATGAAGCGTCTAACGGCGGAATCCAATTCCAAAAGAACGTAGATCAAGACCAAACGATCCAGCTTACAGGTCGTCGTGATTAACGTTAAAGATGTGCTTACCATTGTCATGAGAAATGCTGCGCCCTTGGGTGCAGCATTTTTCGTTATTGGGTTGTGGAGTATTTTATAAACTCTAGCGATCTAGCCTTGGCATGTTGTGTAACGTGTGGCATTTTGTTGTTCTCTAATTTAGATCGCTATTGGGTGTTGGTTAAGCATTACAAACCAGTAAGCGAACGACTCGAAAGGACAAGGAATGACTCAAAAAGAAACGGGAATGATTCGTCATATTCTACTGATTAAGTTTAAAGAAAACGCTGAGGTTTCAGAGGTTCAAAAACTAAAGATGCTGTTTGAAGCGATGCCAAACAAGGTTGAAGGGGTCACTTCAGTAGAATGGGGATTAAATGACAGCCCTGAAAACAAGAATCAAGGTTATACCCACTCAGTGTTAATGACGTTCGCTGATGAAGAAGGCCGCCAGAATTACCTTCCGCACCCTGAGCATGATGCGCTGAAAGATGTATTTCGTCCGCTTTTAGAAGACATCATTGTGTTTGATTACTCCCTGTAATTAGGTTCTGAGTAGGTCTCTTGTGTTTGACTTACCTTCGATAATGAAGAGTTAGGGCCTAGCGTTTAAGCCCTAACTGAATAAGAAACGACTTACTCTGTTGGTGAAATCGTGACTGGTGCAAACGATGCGACAGCATTTCCGCCTGCGCCCGGACGGTCTACATAAGGTGTGTTCTGCATTAAGGTGTAGTACACATCCACGAAGTCATCATCATTCACTAATACACCATCAGGAATCACATCGATAATCTTGCCTGTGATCTGAGGGATGATCGCATAACCTTGAACTTCTGGATCAGGAATCATCTTCAGTATCTCTTCTGCGGCTTGAACCAAGAGTTTTGCTAGTGCTTTATAATCTGTTCCATCATCGTGTTCCATTAAGATCATATCTGCAGCGCCCCAACGGTAGCGAGGCCAGAAGATGACGGTCTGGTTCGGGTAGTACGTCTGTTTGTCGTAGTCCAGATAAGGCATCTCAACGAGGTCGATTTGGGGCTCTAAACGACTTGAATCGACACCCGTCACGATAGCGTAGATTTCCGCTTTACCAGAGATCCAAGGTTCTTGGTCGACGGCTAAACGGATTTTGGTTAATTGTGTGGTATTCAACGGCTCAAGTTCCGACAAGGCCATCGAGCGACGTGCCCTGTTCATCAAAGACGGTTTTTGAGGTTTACTCTCGTCGGCATTGGTATCGCTAACGGCATTGATTTGCGTTGTAGTACCCAGTTTTTGCATCTCTGCCTGCATTGCCATTAAGCCTGCTTTGAGCTCTTCAGCACCGTTACTATCAACCACAAACACTGGGACGTCTGGCATTTGGTACACATCTAATTCATGAACTTGTCCGTACACGTCATACGCTTCAATGTATTGCCAATTCGAATCATCGCCTGATGGTTCAAACGCGAATAATGGGCTTTCGCCGTTCTTCCAGGCTTCAATCATCGCTTCATCAGCCATGCGAACCTCTAACACAGAGTCGCTGAAGTCGTTGATCCCTTTCATCTTGCGATAACCAAGATCCGCTTTCTGCATCCGGCTTGAAAATGCAGAGTAGGGCTGAGTAGAGCTCAATTTATCTACAGGCGCGGATAAGTTCTTTTCTGAGATCTGAGCTTTTAAGGAGAGCTCAAGATCGGAATAACGCTCGCTGATTTGTAACGCCAGAGATTGCTTTTGCGCTGCGCTACTTTCTGCAATACCTAATGAATCCGTTGTCTCAATATTTTGCGCATAAGACTGGAAGCCAACCACTGTCGTTGCAAGCACCATACTGATAGGAAAAGATGGTCTCATAAATAATCCTTATTTTAGTTTTTATCATTAATAGAGCATTTGCCCTATAAGGATTAACCTATCAGTAACGTGAATGTGTTCAAAAGTTAGTCAGTTATTTTTGTTTCGTTGTGCAGCACAGGATCTCAATTTAAACTGTTTTTATAAAACAATGCCTAAGTAACCTTGATATTTATAAATTAATAAACGTATCAGTAAATAACTTACAATATTATTAGCTACTAGGGTGTGTCATAAAAAAACCTACTCAAAGTGAGTAGGTTTTTATTTCGCGGTTAACCGCTAGTTCTCGATTTACAACTTGTTTGAGAGGCTCGCTCTAACTCAATCTAAACGCAACGTTAGGCCAGAGTAGTTCGAGTATCCGCGCAGTAACACATGGTAGGTTACGCCCGGTTGCGCGCTCACACTGCACTGCTCATTGTTTCCAGCGCGATAAGGGCGACAATCGTAACTCGATGTGGTTGGCTTGCTGCCCGATTTCACGTAAAGGTCGGCATCACCTGAACCACCAGACATTGAAACCGTCACGTTTGATGCAGAATCAACGGTGAACGTGTAGAAGCTCTCTGAAGATTGATTCCCGCTTAGGTTCGCAATCGGTGTGCCTTTCGTCAGCACATTGCCACTTGGCGGCGTGACACCACAACTCGCATTAACGCCTACGGTATTAAAAGCATCTTCAACATCGGCAACCACATAGCCCATGTCGGCTGCGGCTTTCGCTACGCCACAAGCACCTGCATCAAAGGTACTGTTTGCCGTCCAATACAGTTGGTTTGCGACTGTGAATATTTCAAAGCCCTTACGTACATTCCAACCCGATTTGTTCGCTAAAAGGTAAAAGGCACGGTTATAAACACCGCTAGATAAGTGAACGTTCAAGCCATCGTAGTATTGCGAGGCGTGATCAATCGAGCGACCATCTTTTGAAGGTTGATCAAAGTAACGCAAGCCGCCTTCTGATTTGAATATATCGCTTCCGACCACCCAATCCACATTGCCACGCAAGTAGTATTCAGCCGCTTCGCCCGCAATGTCTGAGAAGGCTTCATTGATACCGCCCGACATGTTTTGGTACACAAGGCCGGAGTTTTGCTCGGTGAACCCGTGGCTAACCTCGTGAGCACTCACGTTGATATCGACCAATGGGTAAAAGGTGTTTTTGCCATCCCCAAATGTCATGGATGAGCCATTCCAAAAGGCGTTTTCATAATCGGTACCGTAATGAACGCGCATCGTCAGCTGGAAAGTTAAAGGCGAAGTGTTCATCCACTCTTTGTACATATCGAATACGACATTACCAAAATAGTGCGCATCGTTAAGAGGCGAGTAAGCCCCGTTAATGTATTTATGGTCGGTGTAGTTAGTGCCGTCGGCACAGTTGTAGCTGTAGGCTGCGCTGCCAGAGGTTCCGTTCCTCAAATCGACTGTCTTAACTGATTCATTTTCTAACGTACAAGTCGTGCCTGTTTTGTCGATGGGAAAGCTAGGGAAGTCGCTGCCATATTCATATCGAGTGGTTTTGAGGTTGCCACCGGGGCCAGTACCTAATGCTTTAGCGTGGTTTAGTCCATTCCATTTTTGGAGCACATCGCCAGTCGTGGCATCAATAAAGTAGAAAGGGCGCTCTGGCATTGAGGACGCGATAAAGAAATCGACCAGATACACCACTTGGGCGACTTGGTTCTCATCCAATCTCACCATCAGTTTCGCGTTTTTGTTTTCAATCGACTTTTTGCCGACAGTAAACGTGCGGTGAGAGGATATCGCAGCTTCAATCGCTTGTTCTCGATTCAGTTTTGGCGCGATGCTGGATAGGTCACCACTGATCCCCTGTGCCATGGAACCGAACACTTGAGTGGGTTGGTTCTTGGAAAGGGTGGCCACGACCGAAGTATCAAAGACGGGTAAACCTAGGTGAGTTTGTTGGTAGCGAACTTTCGTTTTTCCATTGGGCAATACCACCCGTTTAACTTCAGAAAAACCTAATTCAAGTGGAGCAACACTCTTCGACTGCGCGACGAGGCTTTGTTGTAGTAATGCATCATTATCGACTCTGACCATTTCTGCAGCGTGTGCAGTAAAGCCGAAAGACGTACCTAGAATGGCTGCTATTTTCCAGCTTAGTTGACGTTGTTGGTTCATTTTTCGTTCCTGATTTTAATATAAACTCCTTCTTCCCAACGGCTTTATAGGAAGTCTATATGCAACACATCTGTGCCATGTGTTGCGAATCAAGATTGGAAGAGCATTTGGAATTATGACAAGTTTATCAGGGAGATTAATTTTTAGAGTATGTAATTCAAAGTTTACAAAGCTCCTTATTGATCAAATTATTTTTATAAAATCCAATTTTATTATTTATCGTAAACGTATGATAGGGCGGGAGTTATTAAAATCCGTTTTGTTTGAATTGATAGAATGAAGTTATCTAAGTTAACTTCGATATTTTTCTGTTTTTATCTTAATTACAAATGAGTAAATAAGCGGTTTTTTGAAGTGGAAATGTTGTTTTTATTATCAATAGTAAACTTGTTTTAACAATATTCTCCAGAGAAGTTATCAAGTTTTATTCATTTTGTTTTGTTAGGCAGAACTAAACTCTACATTTTCTCGTTCAATCACAAATTAGTAAGCATAAGTTATTGTTATGAATGGAGTAAGTCGCTTAAGATAGACAGCATAAGAAACTAGATAGAAAAATTCTGCATTTAAGTACAGAATTTCTCTGTCTAATAGCTGTTATGCAATACATGGATATTTATGTTTGAGTGTTATTTGACCGGAAAGAAAATTAAAGCGACTAAAGACGATGAGGGTGTTGACGGTTCTCTTGAGCACATCATTCCAAATTCACTTGGTGGACAAATGAAATCAAAGTACATCTTAACGGATGAAGCTAATAGATTTTTGAACGAAGACATAGATAAAAAATTTAATAGTATATTTAGTTCATGGGTTTCTAGACTAGATTTGAAAAGAGATAGAAAGAAGACTCAAAGCTTTGCTGCTTTCCACAAAGGCTATGGTGTTGATGTCTTCTATAGAAATGGTAAATTCTTTCCAAAAAAACCATTTTTTGATAAGGATAAAAAGGCTATATATGCCGATTCTGAGAAGACAGGTCAGAACTATAAAAAGTATTTGATAAAAAATGGCAAAGTTGAAGAAGATGATACTGTCGTAATATTTGATGATTTAGCTGGTAATTTTAATGTTCCATTTGATTTAGGGAATACTATATTCAAGCGGGGGTTAGCGAAGGTAGCTGTAGGCTACGCTGCAAAAAATGGCATACTAAGAAAAAATATGAAATGTATCATAGACTTGGATAATAATGTAATAAGAGAAAAAGTAATAGTATCTCCATTCCTGCCAACGGCTAAATCAGAAGGTTTCTTTGAAGAAAATAAACATAAAAGCTCTCATTATCCAGTTCATAGTTTAGTTTTATGTGCTAACAAAAAATCAAGGTTTATTTATTGTTATGTGGAGCTATTTAGTGCTTTTCAGTTTTATGTTCTACTTGATGACGAATATGAAGGGGAAGATATCTATAAAAATTATGTTTATGATTTGATTGGTGAAAAAGAAATTGATTATAAGGAATACGCTAGCTCTATTCCTGATAGTAGTAATGTTTTTGATAGCATGCCAAGTTACAGAGTAATAGATACTGATAAATTCATTCAATTATCGCATGTATCAAAAAAAGATCTAAAATTTTACTGTCATAGAAATTATCACGCTATTGAAGCATTTACTAATTATTACTTTATTAATGAAAAATCGAAGACTCTCGTTGCAGATATTGCATAACAAGCACTTTAAACGGAACACAAACAGTTGGCTTTGTTTCGTTCCTCAACAAGTATAGCCAACAATTTTTGTCCGCTTAAGTGGGCGTTAGCTTTTTATCATAATCAAGGAGTATTAAGTAGATTATGGATGTCAATCAGACAAATATACTGCTAAACATAATAACACCATTAATTTTTGTGGCGGTTGGTGTTTATGCAAATAGGTTAGGCCGTAAAGATGGCGATAATACACCTAAAATTAATTACTACGCTGTTGGTACCTCCGTATTTATAATGTCATTAGCAACGATTCTTGCTGATGTGCATGTTGACGCTAAAGGTGCAATAGAAGGTAATTTTGGCTGGGTTGTGATTTATTTACTTTGTATTTTTGTGTCTATAGATGTAGATCGATACTCTTCATGGGTCCGATGTGAGAATGGGTTACCTACAGAAAAGAAGCATGTAATGAGAGGTGTCATCATCCCTAATTCTTTAGGTGTTTTTGCTTTCTGTTTATATCGTTTTATTGTCTAGGATACTTGCTATGAATAAAGAAGAAGCAGAAAGAATTGCTAAATTATTAAAAAATTCTTCAGCAATTTCTCAATTAGAGTTACCTGCATTATTAGTTGGCGTGTTGGCATTGATCCCAGGAGTTGCAGACGAAGCTATTGTAGGTGTTGGTGCAATTGCTGTGTTTGCAGCTATAGCTATTGGTCGTAGGTATTTAATTAATAACCGAGAAAAATATCGTCTAGGTCTACAAAGAGCTCACAAAGAAAATTTACTATCGGATGACGCTTACAAAGAAGCAATTAAAGACCTAAATACATTAACAATTGAAGGTGGTAAAAAAAGCTAACAAACGACTATGGCGTCAATGATTAATTTTTGGCAGTGTTTTCATCCCACATGGCGCCATCTCTCAGCATAGAGTTAAGAGTCACAACCATCTTTCGAACACACGCGATTATTGCGACTTTCTTAGGCTTTCCGGCAGCTACAAGTCGAGCATAAGTTGCTTTGAATACGGGGTTACATTGCATGGCTGACATCATTGCCATATATAACACTGTGCGTACTTGCGCTCGACCGCCTTGGATCACGCGCTTACCTTTGTAGCGCCCACTTTCGCGTGTTATTGGAGCGACACCAATTAGTGATGCCGCTTGTTTATTTGTGATGTAGCCAAGTTCTGGTACGTTGCTAATTATTGATGCAGCGGCAATGTTTCCTATTCCAGGGACGCTCTGCAATATTGTGTTTTTAGCCTGATATTCAGGGCTATCTTCAATGAGTTTAACGAGCTTTTCTTCTAACTTGGTGATTTGATTTTTTATCGTGGTTAGCATCGGTTTGATAGTCGGATGGAGAGAAGCGGGAAGTATCTGGATTCGGTTCTTTTCCATGGTTTGCATGGATAACAACTGGTTTCGGCGAATGACTAAGTCACTCATTAGGCGTATGTTTTTTGGCTTTATGACAGTAAGAGCTGGTTTGATTGCTTCTCCATAGTGAGCAATCAATTCTGCATCTAAACGATCATTTTTGGCTCTGCGGCCAATAGCACCAGCGAACCGTTTTATGTGGACAGGGTTTGCTCTGACAATAGGTAATTGAGCCTCTGCACATGCAAGAACAAAAGGCATTTCTAATCGGCCTGTTGCTTCAATAACGATTCGTTCAGGATTGTGACTCTTAATCGTTTTGAGTGCTTTTTTGATGCCTTTATCATTGTTCTCTACTGAGAAAAATAGGTCTAGTGGCCTGATGTGGATGTCTAATTGTGTTTTGCCGGTATCAACTCCAACGTTGATGCTTTGATTGATTTTGGTATTCATAATAAGCTAACTCATGCTTGCGTAATGCGGGTTCGAGACCCAGTCGACTATTCGAGGTTTATGCTTGAAGTCCTATGTAGCGTTCATGTTTGTTATCGGTCTCTCGATAGAGGAGCCAGCGTTTAAACGAACTACTACATAGAAAGCTTTAGTTGCAGCTAAAGCCTGGGTCTCACATTACCCGATTGGAGTGCTTATTATCCATACAAACGACTATGGTCAATGATTAGTTTTTGGCTGTATTTTCATCCCACATGGCACCATCTCTCAGCATAGAGTTAAGGGTCACAACCATCTTTCGAACACACGCGGTTGTTACAACTTTTTTAGGTTTTACAGCTGCTAAAAGTCGAGCATAAGTCGCTATGAATATGGTGTTACATTGCATGGCTGCCATCATCGCCATGTATAAAGCGGTTCGTGCTTACTTTCGACCGCCTTGGATTAAGCACTTACCTTTGTAGCGAACACTTTCTCGTGTGATTGTAGAGACGGCAATATTTCCTATTCTTGGGGCGATCTGCAATATTGTATTTTTGATCATGCTGATTGAGTTGGCATTATGTGGTAGGTATGGAATTCGAATATAAGAAAATAGAACCAAATCATAGAGATTTTCAGTCATTAACCGCTGAGCTGAATTTGTCACTTCGCCAGATTACTAATGACACAGGCGAAAGCTCTTTTGTATCTGACGCTTTCGACCCATCAAAAGATGGATGTATCGTGGTGTATCTAAATGATAGCGCGGTGGCATGTGGGGTATTTAGATATCACGAAAGTGAAGTTTGTGAACTTAAGCGGATGTACTCTAACAAAGCCGGTGCTGGCTCATATTTGTTGAAACAACTCGAATGTCTTGCGATTGAAAAAGGTTATCGAAAAGCTATTTTATCGACACGTAGAGTTAACTCTAAAGCGGTGACCTTTTATTGTCGCCACGCTTACTCAGAATCCAGTGCTTATGGTAAATATGTCGGTGTAGACCGTTCGATTTGTCTCTCAAAGATGCTAGTCATATAAACAACCAAATCTATTCGGTCTTAGTTTCAAGGAGGAAACATGACAAGCAACCAACTATTAGAAAAGGCACTTTATAGTAGTGCCAGTATCCATTACTTCATCCTTTAAAAGGTTGTTCAGCGCTTTTATCAGAAGCGGTCCTCAATTTATGGGCATGGCTTTAATTTATGGACGTGACTTTAAGTGACTGATCTGTTCTGACAGTATCTAGAGTAACTGGAACGGATTATGACTAGGAACGTAGAAACCACTCTCCTGAATTTAATTGCAACAGTAAATCACATACAAACGTAGAGGTAGCGCACAGAATCGAAAAAGGGGATATCGCGATTACGGAATCATTGATCTAGCCGATAGTGAGATAGTGATAAGAGGTCGATAATTCGTTGTCGGACTAAATTAGAACTTTAAATCTAATTTCTAAGTAGTTGTTATCTCAGGAAGAGTTTTTGTGCTATGCGCCCCTATATTAAATACATTATCCCTATTTTAATTCCTTTCATTATCCTCGTAATGCCGCTATCAGCGTTCCCATTTGAAGGCCTTACGATTATTCAACAACGCGTTATCGCGATCTTTTTATTAGCGGCATTGTGCTGGGTGTTCGAGCCCATCCCGATCTACGCGACGTCTGTTGTTATTATCGTTCTGCAATTGTTGATGTTGTCGGATAAAGGGCTGATCTTTTTAAGGTTTGAGCATGGGCAGGAACATTTTGGTGAGTTGTTAAAATACAGCGACATCATGGCGACATTCGCCAGCCCAATCATCATGCTGTTTTTGGGCGGTTTTTTCTTAGCGATGGCCGCCACTAAGTATCGATTAGACGTAAACTTAGCCCGTGTATTATTGAAGCCATTTGGACAAGACCCAAAGTTTGTGATGCTCGGCTTAATGTTGATCACTGGTATCTTTTCGATGTTTATGTCTAACACGGCAACAACGGCAATGATGCTATCTATTTTAACGCCGGTACTGGCTGTGTTTGGCCCGAAAGACCCCGGTCGTATAGCGTTTGCGCTTTGTATCCCTGTTGCCGCTAACATCGGTGGCATTGGTACCCCGATCGGTACCCCGCCGAACGCTATCGCACTTAAATATTTAGTTGGCGACAACCTAATTACGTTCGGTGAATGGATGGCATTTGGTGTGCCGTTTGTCGTTATTATGATGGCGTTAGCGTGGTTTTTAATAGGCTTTATGTACAAAGCTGACCAAAAGAAAATCGAGCTAAGCATCAAAGGTAAATTCCTTAAAACACCCAAAGCCATTGCGGTATACGTCACTTTTGCGCTGACCATCATTCTTTGGTTAATGGGCTCAAGCCATGGCATGAACTCTTATACCGTCGCTCTTATTCCTGTCGCTGTGTTCTCACTGACAGGGATCATCAATAAAGAAGACCTGAAAAAGATTTCTTGGGACGTACTGTGGCTTGTATCAGGTGGTATTGCACTTGGTTTAGCTCTCGATAAAACTGGCTTAGCAAGGCTCGTGGTACACAGCATTCCGTTTGATGCTTACTCACCCTATGTGGTGTTGTTCGGAGCGGCGTTCTTGTGTTTGGTAATGGCAAACTTTATGTCTCATACCGCAACAGCTAACTTGTTAATGCCAATTATGGCTGCATTAGGTTCGTCTATGGCTTCACTCACGCCACTAGGCGGTGAGTTAACGTTAATTCTGGTTGTGACTTTTGCCGCTTCATTAGGTATGTCGCTGCCAATCAGTACGCCACCGAATGCGTTGGCTCATGCCACAGGTCATGTGCAAAGTAATCAAATGGCCAGAATCGGTATTATTTTAGGTGTGGTTGGTGTGCTACTGAGTTTTGTTATGGTGTGGGTGCTACATTCAATTGGTCACATAGGATAACGATACGTGTATCAACAAAAGCTAGAAGCACTTATCGATCGTTATTTTAATCAGACAGAACGTCGGGTGACGTGCCGTGCCGGTAACACCATTATTGAACAATCAGCGTTAAACACTCGTTTGTATTATGTGTTTAGTGGAGAACTGGAAGGGTTTTATTCCGAAGCGAATACACCGCGAGTACGCGTGTTTAGCGCGGGTAGTGGAGCTTTTATAGGCGTTCATAGCTTCTTTTCAGGTAATTGGACAGCATCTTCAACGGTTGTTGCTAAAACCGATGTTGAGTTAGCGTGGATCGATAAAGACACGCCGGCAGAAGATGAACGTAAATTTGGCCCTCTTACCGCACAGTTCACACCTGTGATTGTCAATGAGTTGTCGCGTCGTCAACGCCGTGCAACACAAGAAGCGATAGCGAAACAAAAAGCGCTAGAGAAGTTACATACTGCTGAGCAAATGACGACCTTGGGTCAATTAGCTGCAGGGATTGCCCATGAGCTTAACAACGCTATTGGTGTAGTAAATAGCAAATCTGGTCGACTTGAAACGGTCATCATGGATCTGCTCGAAGAAGTGCATCCAGAAGCCAGTCAATTTTTCGATTTTGGGTTAATGCATGGTCAGAAAACGTCGTCGTCAGAAGCGCGAACACGTGGGCGACAATTTGAAAGAAAATATGGTTTAGACAAGAACATTGCTCGCTCTCTTGCCAAGGCGATTCCAATTGACGCGTTATCTGCAACAGACGTTATTTCAAAACATTGGCTGAAAAACCCAGAAGAAGCGATTCGCTTTTGGCAGATGGGCTGTGATTTACATGATTTACGTTTGGCATCTAGACACACCGTTGGCATCGTAAAATCGGTTAAACAACTTGGCAGAGTTGATATTGACACCGAAGAAGCGGTTGATATTAACGACTCCATTAACCATGCCTTATCGTTGTTACAAAGTGAGTTACGTCGAGTGTCTGTGCGATTGAGCCCTGCAGATTTGCCGACTTTTAAAGGCTCGAAAACAGAGCTCGTTCAGATTTGGGTCAACATTGTAAAGAATGCTTGTGATGCAATGTCGAATTCAGACGATGCCGCAATAGAAATTCAAACCAGATTAAGTAAGAAAAGAATATTAGTTACGATCACGAATAATGGCCCTGAGATAGACGAGGTGACTCGTAGAAAGGTATTTCAGCCCAACTTCACCACTAAAAAAGGTGGTTTATCGTTTGGATTGGGCTTGGGTTTATCAATAGTTAAGCGGATTGTGGCGGGTTATGGCGGAAGTATTATTGTGAAAAGTGATGCTTCTAAAACTGTATTTAGAATCAAGTTACCAGTAGAGGGTGAACATGGAGAAGCTTAATTTAATCTGTGTCGATGACCAGAGAGAAGTACTGAGCGCAGTGGTACAAGATTTAGAGCCGCTGGCGAGTTGGCTGAATATTGAAGATTGTGAATCAGCACAAGAAGTGCTTGATCTCATTGATGAACTTGACGCAGAAGGCGAACACATTACCGTCATCGTGTCTGATCATGTGATGCCAGGGAAAACGGGGGTGGAGTTACTCACTGACGTGTTCCATGACAGCCGCTTTCCGAATACAAAGAAAATTCTTCTTACAGGGCAGGCCACTCATACTGATACCATCAATGCGATTAATGCAGCAGGTATCGACCGTTACTTTGAAAAGCCTTGGCAAGCAAGCACATTAGTTGAGTGCATTCGTACTCTTGTCACTGAGTACATATTTGATCAAGGGCTTGATTACACGGACTATCAGAATGATCTCGACCAGCAGGTTGTGTTGAGACGCTTACGCTAGTCACTTATGTTAGCGACTTACGCTAGTCATCTATGTCAGTCGCTTGAAATTGTATGCACCGAAGGACGCTTTCTGAGGGATTTTGTCTGCGAAAGACGTAATCTTTCGGTGCATATTTTACCTATCTCTTTTAGTAATTCAGGTTTAGTACTCAGTTATTAACACACTGGTTGCTGGCTTAAATCTAAAACTTATACGCTACGCCAACGCCAACGCCAACGGATGCGTTGTGCTTTCTTCACGAAAGATTCCCTGAACATGCAGCAGAGCTAAAATGTGTCGCAGAGTACTAGTGTCGTATGTTAGAACTGTGAATTTAATTAGGACGTTGCAGCTAACTTATGCGTCGTTATCAGTCTAGGAAGTAAAATGAAAAAATTGGTTTTGGCTTTGTTGTTATTGGTTTCGACCAGTGCAATGGCATCTAAAGACGTACCGGAAATGTCGATTAAAAACGGCTATGTTGAACCGTTCCAAATGTTCGATAACGTTTATTACGTTGGTGATAGATGGGTGTCGTCTTATGCGGTAGAGACTGCAAAGGGATTAGTTCTGATTGATACACTCGATTTCCCTTATTCGATGTGGATACCCATCAATCTAAAAAAGCTTGGGTTACAAGATAAGGCTATCACTCATATTTTGGTGACTCACGGCCATTCTGATCATGTTGGTGGAGCACAATTTCTCCAGTCTGAATATGATGCAAAGGTCGTGATGACACAAAAGGGTTATGAGTTAGCCGTAGCTCAAGCTAACAAAAGCAGTGGTAAGAATACCTTTTTGCCGCCCAAGGTAGACTTCTTTGTGCAAGATAGCAGTAGTCTTATTGTCGGTGAGGACGAGTTTAAGTTCTACCTTACGCCCGGCCACACAGAAGGGGATTATTCGATAGACCTTATGGTGAAAGACAACGGTATATCACATCGCGCATTTGTAGTTGGCGGACATAGTATTAATGCACGAGATCCAAAGCTGGCGAAGCAGTTCTTCGAGAGCATGGACAGAGTCCGAGAGATCGCTTTGCAGCCGCCTGTTGTGAGTGTGAATCTGTCTAACCATCCTCATAAGAATCATCTATTCGCTAATCGTGAGAAGCAAAATGCCGATGGTTTGAATAACCCGTTCATTAGCGAAAGTAACTTCTTTAGCTTTTTAGACCAGCAAGAAGCCTTAGCGAAAGAGAAACTCAGTGAAGCACAACAGAGGAATAAATCGAAAAGTTCATAGTAGACGCTCGCTTAAGTATAGATACGGCTAACGCGAGCCATTCGCAGTTTATACTTGTTGGGGAATGAAGAGGTCGCAGCTCGCTTATGTGACTTTCTAGTATCAGCGGCGAGCGAGACATGCTTGGTGTCGGAGAAAACCGTTCAGTATTGGCGCAATGCCTTGGAAGGTTAGGGTTTTTCTATGTAGAGCTTCCGGCACTGCACACAATTGATTCTCAATGCGCGGCATTTTCGTTCAATGCCGCTTTCTCTATATTCAACATTTGAATGCAATTTGTGGAATATATCAAAATTAATTAAATTGATAGTAAGTTATTACTTTTCATTATGTTAGGGTTCTTTTCTTTAGGTCATCTGATTAGGAAGAGGATAATGAAAAAGGGATTTGTGATAGCGATGTCAATCGGCTTTGTTGTCTTCTCCCTTGTTGGTCGTGCTCTTCAGTGGTTCGGGTCTAGTAATTCCGAGTTGTTTCCTAAACTTCCTGATATTCCCCAATTTGTTCCTTCTACCGATTTCGACGGTGAGTGGCTAGGCCGTCGCATTAACACCACTGGCAATAATATATGTGAACGCACAACTATTACCGGAACCATTCGTGAGGGCAAGGCAACCCTAAGGCTTACCTACAACGGAACACCGTTAGAGGGCTGGATTACTGTGAAAGCGGCGACTTACGTTTATATGCCAAACATCGCCGATGGGATTATCGTTTTTCAGCACATGGAAGTAGCAATAGATTTGACGGCCCTTGGCACTTAACCAATGGCCCGTGCCAAGGGAGTTGGTTTATAGAAAAGGTCGATGGCAAGTAGGGCCGTCAACTTATTATATACTTGGAATAACTTAAACAATATCCACACGCATGTGTACGATTTAGTTTAAAGATATAGATAGGAAAACCCATGAGGATTGTGATTTTTATCGTTACAGTGATTTTAGTTAAATCAATTGAAGCAAAGTTTGGGCACACCTATAACATCTTTTCAGATCCACTTGATATCAAGTTAGCTGCTCTCGATTTTGTCTTGTGGGTTTCAGTCTACTTTGGTTTATCTTTTGTTTATGAGAAGGGCAAAGGTATCCTGACTAAAATGGGTAAAGTTAAGAGTCCATCGAGTAATTTGCCCCCACATTAAGCTGTCATAATGTAATCTGCATATTGTTGGTGATATGAGTCAAGAGTTGAAAGCGGTTTGAAGAAGGGATAGCTATGAATGGAAAAATTGTTCGCTGGGTTGATGAGAGAGGTTTTGGCTTCATCAATTCAGATGAATTAGAGGGAGATGTTTTTGTTCATATATCGAAGTTTACGGACGGTTATCGTCGTCCTCAAGTTGGGGATGAAGTTGAATTTCAATTATCGAATAGTGGCTCTAAACTCAGCGCTTCGAGTGCTCAACTAGTTGGTATAGAAACATCCAAATCTAACCCTCTTTCAATTATTTTGTCTGCACTTTTCGTCGGGCTTATTGGCGCAGGTTTGTATCTTTTGGTATTGGAGCCTAAGTTAAATCCTGCATATGAGAATATGGGATTTAGTTGCCAAGGTAAAACGCATTGTAGTGAGATGCTATCTTGCGATGAAGCAAAGTTTTATTTGGCAAACTGTCCCAATGTGAAAATAGATGGTGATCGTGATGGTATTCCTTGCGAGAGTCAGTTCTGCAGTCACTATTGATGCCTGTTTACTAGTCATTCAAAATAGACAACTAAAAGGACATTACATGGAAATCAGAGTAGGGACATTACCTGATATTGCAGGCATCACCGATATCTTCAACTTTTATATTGAACATACCAATGCGCGGTTTGAAGAAGAGAAGTTGTCGTTGGAAAATCGCCAGCAGTGGTTTTCTCAGTTTTCGAGCCAAAGCAAATATCAACTGTATGTTGCGACAGAAGGTGATGCGTTATTAGGCTTCGCGTGTTCTCAGCAATACAGGGCTATGTCGGCATTTGAAGATACCGCAGAGGTCACTATTTATTTTGCGGCTGAAGCTCAAGGTAAAGGTTTAGGCTCTAAGCTTTATTCTCAGCTATTTGCATCGATTAGTGATTGTGGTGTTCACCGCGTACTCTCAGGTGTTGCTTTACCTAATGAAGCTTCAATAGCACTTCATAAACGTTTTGGATTTCGAGAAGTCGGAGTGTTCAATGAATATGCGAAGAAAAACAATCAATACATCAGTTCAATGTGGTTAGAGAAGGCGTTAAACAAGGAATCAGATTGATTAGGATGGTTCAAACACGATGCAATACTCTTGGCACTTTTCTATGCCGTATTCAGATGTGATTTGAAAACAAAGGACACAATATGGAAGTAAGGTTGGTCAAAGGTTCCGATCCTAAGTTCGCTGAATCGATCACTAAAACGAATATGGCGAGTTACTATCAAGCTCGTGGAATCGCTTGGGGTCATAGTCAGTTTTTACGTAGCTGGGATGAACTGGATAACTATGAAATTTATGTAGGGGATAGCCGTATTGGTGTTATCCGCTTCAGTTACACCAGTGATACAACGTTTCTTCGGGACTTGCAGATATTAGCTGAATATCAAGGTAGAGGCTTTGGCTCTAAGTGTCTCGATTTAGCTATTGAACATGCGAACAATCAATCATCGGCTCAGTTAGTGTTGCGAGTGTTCAGTGAGAACCCCGCCATTAAGCTTTATCAATCAAAAGGTTTTACTCAGTTGTCTGAAGTGAAAGGACTCGTTGAAATGGAACTGATTTTAGGAAGAACTATGGACACCATTATCAAACAAGCAATCGAATTGCGAAAAGAAGAGAAGTACCAAGAGTCACGTGACTTGCTGGCAACGCTACTCACTGATGAAAATTATGCCGCGAAAGCGCACTTGCAGATCGCGTGGTCTTACGATAATCAAGGTAAAGAGCGACAGGCGATTGAGCACTATGTGCTATCTCTGTCTGGCGTGCTTTCTTCAGTAGAGCGTTTTGATGCGCTGTTCGGTTTGGCGAGTACTTATCGAAGCCTTGGTCTTTATGCAGAGGCTTTAGGCTATTTCGAACAGACTAGGGCTGAGTATCCTGACTCGATAGAGGTGAAACCTTTCTACGCAATGTGTTTGTACAATTTGGGTCGCCATAAAGAGGCGACGTCGCTGTTACTTGAGCTTTTGGTATCTACGACTAATAGCGATGCGATTAAAGAGTACCAACGCGCGATCTCTTTATATGCTCAAGACTTAGATAAAACCTGGTAAGCCGCTGCTTATAAAGATCATGTACTAATATAGAAAAAGCCTAAGTATTAATAGGATACTTAGGCTTCAAGAATTCGGTTTTAGTTTGAGTTTAAACCGTTACTCTGAAAGTTCTTTACGAACGATCTCTGCGCCAGCGCTTAGCGCATTGAGCTTAGCTGAGGCAATTTCACGAGGAAGGGGAGCCATGCCGCAGTTGGTGCACGGGTAGAGCTTATCGGCATCAACATACTTCAGTGTTTCTCGTAGAGTGTCGGCAACTTCTTCCGGCGTTTCAATTGAATTGGTTGCAACATCGATAGCACCGACCATCACTTTCTTACCTCGAACGAGCTCAAGCAATTCAACCGGCACATGAGAGTTATGACACTCTAATGAGATGATATCGATATTCGACTGCTGAAGCTTAGGAAATACCTCTTCGTATTGGCGCCATTCGGTACCTAGTGTCTTTTTCCAATCCGTATTTGCTTTGATGCCATAGCCATAACAAATATGAACTGCAGTTTCACACTTAAGCCCTTCAATGGCTCTTTCTAAACAAGCAATACCCCAATCGTTCACGTCATCAAAAAATACGTTAAACGCAGGCTCATCGAACTGAATAATATCAACACCAGCCGCTTCTAACTCTTTTGCTTCTTCGTTAAGGATTTTTGCGAACTCCCATGCTAGCTTTTCACGGCTTTGGTAATGCGCGTCGTAAAGCGTATCTATCATGGTCATTGGCCCCGGTAGAGCCCACTTAATTGGTTGATCCGTTTGCTGGCGTAAGAACTTAGCATCTTCGACAAAAACCGACTTTTGACGAGAAACAGGGCCAACGACTGTTGGTACACTCGCATCGTAACGGTCGCGAATTTTAACGGTTTCACGCTTTTCAAAATCCACGCCATTCAGGTGTTCAATGAAGGTTGTTACAAAGTGCTGACGTGTCTGTTCGCCGTCACTCACAATATCAATACCGGCTTGTTGCTGGTCTTGAAGAGAGACACGTAGCGCGTCTTGTTTGCCGTCGGTTAATTCGTCGCCTTCCAGTTTCCATGGAGACCAAAGTGTCTCTGGCTGTGCTAGCCAAGATGGCTTAGGTAAGCTGCCTGCTGTTGAAGTCGGTAATAATGTTTTCATAACGTATACTGCCTATCCTTGGTGATTTAAGAGCGCAATTGCTCGATTAAAGCGCGTAGTTGGCAGACCAGTTCTCTAGAACTGACTGGTATGGCTTAATGAAAGTCTCTTCTGCGAATTTACCTTGTTCGATAGCTAATTTGCTTCGTTCTTCTCGGTCATACACGATTTGAGTTAGCGAGTGATCCAAGTTTTTCAAGTTTGGTTGGTAGCAGTTACCTGCAACCGCATTCGCGTTGTAAATCTCAGGACGGTAGATTTTTTGGAATGTACCCATGGTGCTGATGGTGCTGATAAGCTCTAGGTTTGAGTAATCGTTCAGTAGATCACCAAAGAAATAGAAAGCTAGAGGTGCAACACTGTTTGGCGGCATGAAGTAACGAACCTGTAACCCCATCTTCTTAAAATATTGTTCAGTTAAAGAAGACTCATTCGGTTGGTATTCAAAACCTAATACTGGGTGTTGGTTTTCAGTGCGGTAATAGGTTTTATTATCTGACACGCTTAAGCAAATAACAGGTGGCTTATTAAAGTTCTTTTTGTAAGCGTCAGAGTTAACGAAATATTTAAAAAGCTTGCCGTGCAAATCACCAAAATCTTCTGGAATGCTGAATTTATCTTGGCCTTTATTATGATCCAATAGACGTACGCTAAAGTCATAATCTCGAACATAAGAAGAGAAGTTATTTCCGATAATGCCTTCAATACGCTCGTTGGTTTTACGGTCTAGAATATTGGTTTTCAGTACTTCAATGGAAGGGAATGCTTCGCCGTTGCTTTCAATGTCCATATCAACAGAAATGATTTCAAGCTCTACAGAATAACGGTCGCCTTTTGGGTTGTCCCAGTGTGCTAATGCGTTGAAACTGTTGTCAATCATCTGCAGTGCATTGCGCAAGTTTGCTTGGCGGCTGTCACCACGCGCCAAGTTAGCGAAGTTGGTGGTGATACGTGTGCTGTCCGCAGGTTGATAGTTCTCGTCGAGGCTAATGCTCTTAATTGTAAAATTAAATTCTGTATTCATGTTGATCTGATATCCCAATCTGTTGTCTGACTTTCTCGGTCTTTAGAATTAAAATTGCTTTTATTTTTGCTTGTGACCGGATTAATAGTTGAAGGCAATACTGTATGAAAAATTAATACGGTATTAAGTTAATCGCTTGGTATTTTTATACTTGGTTCGATAAATGATTAACAATGGTATTCTTTCACAATCAACATGAGGAATATTCATGATCTATTATGTTTGAAAATATTAGGTGGTGTCAGTTATATTAATTGGCTTGATGGAAATATAACCACATTAATAGTGTGTTATTTAAGATAATTAATTTAATTAAGAGATGGACGAAATGAGTGAGTTGCTGTTGTTGATTTTATACTGTGCATTATTAGGCAGTGGTGTTGGTTTTCTTGCCGGGCTTTTGGGGATTGGCGGGGGGCTTATCATTGTACCTGTGTTAAGCAGTATTTTACTTCACTTAGAAGTTTTACCTGCTGACCAAGTGGTCGTTGCAGCGATTGCGACTTCTTTGGCATCAATCTTGTTTACCTCAACTTCTTCTGCGCTTGCTCACCACAAAAATGGCAACGTGCCTTGGGATTTGGCACCTTGGATCATGTTGGGTGTTGCTCTGGGTGCATTGATTAGTGGCTTTATGGCGGCTCTTTTACCGGAAAAAGTGGTTCGTATTGTGTTTGCCGTGAGTGTGGTTCTTATTGCGATCAAGATGTTCTTAAGCAGCAAAAATGACGCGCCTAAAGAACGAAAGCTACCGAACAAGGGCGTACTAACGGTTCTTACAACTATTACGGGCGGCTTGTCAGCCATGATAGGCATTGGTGGTGGGGCATTGCTGGTTCCACTATTGACGTTCTTCTCTGTCGATATGAAAAAGGCCATTGGTTGTGCGTCGGCTTGTGGCATTGTGATCGCATTATTTGGGTCTATCGGTTATATCACCTCGGGCAGCAGCCACTTTGCTCTAACAGAAGGTTTTGCTGGCTTTGTTTATTTGCCTGCGCTGCTAGGCATCGTGTGCACATCTTGGTTTACAGCTCCGCTAGGCGCAAAAGCAACTAACCATTTACCGGTTCCAACGATTAAGAAGATCTTCTCAGTACTGTTGGTGGTTATCGCAGCCAGCATGGTTGCTCGTTAATTAAAGAATTCAGTAACCTGTAACTGAATCAGTTTCTTTATTCATTAGACATTTAGGTGCGAAAAAATGCATGTAAATGTCTAATTGCGATCTGAGCCCTTCAATAACATGAGTTACTCCTTTTAATGCGTCATAGTTCATAATAAGGTTGTTCGCGTTTAATAAATATTCAAATGTGGTCAAGTACTTATCTAAAGGAGCGAGTGATGGCACGAGAAATTTCATTTAAGGGCAACGGCCCACGTTGGAACGTGGCTCTATCAATGATAATAAGTTACGTGATCGCATCTTTAGCTATCAACTTGTTTTATCAGACTGAGATCCAGTTTTTCCCTTTTGTTACTTCTATCTTAATCATGATCGCTGTCTATGCTTTGATCTCCAAGTTCACCCGAAGACATTTATCTTTAGTTGGTGAAGACATACATCTACATGACGTTAAAGCGAACTTAGTGATCAAAAACTCTGTCTTTTCTCGTCAGTATATTCAGGTTAAATCACTGACTAAAACTGGCTATTACAAAGTGAATGTTCACAAAGGACAGGTTGATAAATCTGATTGGGAAATGCTGTTAAGCAAGGCCACACAGCAAAACGTTTAACGCTAACTCTTCATGGAATTCATTAATGTCAGGGTGTTTTATCAACAGTATTATCTTGATAAAACATTGTTATTTAACCCAATTCACTGCTATAGCTAAATGTATCTTGTTTGATTCAACGGAATGCTATCAATGAGTGATTTATGGATCCTTTAACGCAGGGCGTGTTAGGCGCTTCTTTGGCACAGTCAGCAAGCAAAAAACAACATTTGGCTGTTGCAGGTGTATTAGGGCTACTTTCTGGATTGGCTCCAGATCTAGATGCACTGATTAAGTCTCAAAGTGATCCTTTGTTGGCTTTGGAATTTCATCGACAATTTACTCATTCACTCTTCTTTATCCCCATTGGCAGTTTGATCTGTGCCTTTGTTCTACATCATCTGATTGCAAAAAGGCGCGGGCTTACTTTCAAGCAAAGCTGGCTGTTTTGCGCTCTGGGTTATGGCACTCATGCACTGTTAGACGCTTGTACCACTTATGGCACGCAGTTACTTTGGCCTTTGACTAATGCGCGTTTTGCTTGGAATACCATATCAATCATCGATCCTGTTTATACGCTGCCCATCTTAGTTTTGCTTGTGTTTGCAACGTTGAAACGAGCACCTTGGCTAGCACGTGTTGCGTTTGCTTGGGCTCTAATTTATCCAACATTAGGGATGATACAAAGAGATAGGGCAGAGGCGATTGGGTGGCAATTAGCGGAACAAAGACAACATACGCCGATTCGATTAGAGGCAAAACCAAGCTTTGCGAATATCTTAGTTTGGAAAGTGGTGTACGAAACAGAGGCTCATTATCATGTAGACGCAGTGCGGGTTGGTACATCGGTAAACGTATATCCAGGAGAGTCGGTCGCTAAGCTGAACGTTAGCAGGGACTTACCTTGGCTTGACCTGGATTCTCAACAAGCCAAAGATATTGAACGCTTCCGCTGGTTCTCTAATGGTTATATTGCTCTGGACCCAACGGACGAGTTGCGTATTATCGACGTCCGATACTCAATTGTACCGAATCAAATGAAAGCACTTTGGAGTATCAAGTTATCAAAATCTGTTGATGCCAATTCGCATATAAAATACGAAACTCATCGAGACAACACCCCAGAGTCGAGACAGATCTTCTTCGATATGCTCACTGGCGATAAATGATCTAGTTCTAAACAGTAAAAAGGCTGAGTCAGATAACCTGCTCAGCCTTTTTTATTCGTTTGTTTAACAGGTCGATGTTGCATTGCTTACATCACATATATTAATAAAACTGATAGTGCTTACATTTATAAGTGTGATTTATGTCTCTATCCATCTTTTGAATACTTTCTAAGCTTAGTTGGTTTTTTATCTAATTAAACAGAAGGTTATATGATAAATAGAATAATAACACTAAGTGGCGTTGCATTACTTTGTTCAGCGAGTGCGCATGCGCAAATGCAAAATGGAAGTTTCGAAAGCTGGGAAGGAAACGTACCATCTGGATGGAGTGTGATTGACTCCGGCATTGCAGTTTCACCCTCTAACGTACCTGTTAATAACGGCAGTTTCTCTGCGCAAGTAACAGTGAATACAGGCACTCAAAGTAATACCGATTTTCTGCAAACGATACGTGTTGAACAAGGGAAAACTTATGATTTCTCTGTCGATGTTTACCATACGGAAGGCAACGTGAAAGCTCGCCTTTTTGTTGATGGCTATTTAGGCTACTCGAATAATGGTTTAACGAATCAGTGGCAAGCATTGACTCACTCGTACAGCGCTACGAGCACTAAAGATATCGTTGTGGGCATACGATTTTATGATGATGCAGGTTTTGATGGTGCGGAAGTGGTGTATTTAGATAACTTTCAGCCTACGGAGACTCCACCAACACAAAGCTGCAATGACACAAGTGCCGCACTCACGCTAGTGACGGATAACTATGGCTCTGAAACCAGTTGGTCTCTCAAAAACTCAGTTTCTCAAACTCTTTATTCTGGTTCAGACTATCAAAGTAACACCAACAATGAAGTGGAAATGTGTTTAGCAGATGGTAGCTACACCCTAGAAGTCTCAGACTCTTATGGAGATGGGATGTGTTGCAGTGTGGGGAATGGTTCATACAGTTTGTCGGTAAACGGAACCGTTGTGGCATCTGGTGGTGATTTCCAAGCAAGTCAGAGTACAGAATTTACGATTGGTGGCTCAACTACACCACCAACTGAACCACCAGTGTTAGGTGAGTATTACAAAGACGCTGAAGGCAAAGTGGGCTTTGCGTTAAAAACGGCCTTGTATCAAATTATTGATAATCATAGTAGTCAGGGTTACACCGCTATTTGGACGTTAGTGTCTGAGGCTGACCTAGACGCATACTATGACACTGATGGGTCGATTCTCGATATGTATTCGGAGAAACCTTCAGGCTCAGATTCAATCCAATTTACTAAGGTGGCCGATCAATGTGGTCAATACAGCAAAGAAGGTGATTGCTACAACCGTGAGCACTCATTCCCGAAAAGCTGGTTTGGTGGGAAAGTCGAGCCAATGAACTCTGACGGTCACCATTTATTTGCCACTGACGGTTACGTTAACTCGAAACGTAGTAATTGGCCATTTGGTGAGGTGAGTAGCGCGACATACACATCAAGCAATGGTTCTAAGTTAGGCAGTGCAGCGAACTCTCTTGGTTATGTCGGTACGGTGTTTGAGCCAATTGATGAGTTTAAAGGTGATTTCGCAAGAGCATATTTCTACATGGCAACACGCTATGAAAATGAAATCGCTAATTGGGAAGGAAACTCTACAAGCTCTGATGCCGTTCTGGATGGAACCAATACAACCGTTTTTGAACCTTGGCTACTTACTATGCTAAAGCGTTGGCATTCTGAAGATCCAGTAAGCCAAAAAGAAATCGACCGAAATAAGGCGGTACATGATTTCCAAGGGAATCGTAATCCGTTTATTGACCATCCAGAGTTTGTAAGCCAAATCTGGGGAAATTAATCGGAATATAACCACCATGACAATGGTTTCATGATTATTCAATTGAGCCCAATCCTTTGTTTGGGCTTTTTTATTGATAGGCATTAGAGAGCATGATTTAAAATATGTGAAAAAGCATATTGTCATGAAGGTCCGTATACTTGTCAGTGATCGGCACCATCAATACTGGACGCTACGTTAAGTAACTTTCCATACCTATAGTTATCTCTGAATTGTTAATTTAGGGGAAGCTGTAGATCATTTATGCCCAAAAGTGAGCCAGAGAGGGATTGAACTCAGTTTTAAACCCTGCAACTTGCCTTACTTTTCCTCATGCCTAGAGATCCAACAATGTAGCTAAATTTTCTAATCCACAACAGACTGATCTTAAATCACAGTTACGCACGAATATGTTGTTCAACTATTTCTCGGCTATTGAATAGTAGAGAACTAAAGGGAAGTTTTTGATTGATAACGTGCCTTGAATCGGAAGCAATGTATGCTGGCACGTTATTAAAATGTTATATTTCTTATCTCTGGTATGATTTGCAATCTTCACTTTTTAGTATAAATTGCACTTTAATAATTTATAACTATATGAAATTAACATGAATCAAGAAGCCTCAATTGCTGGACAAGCGGTTTACTCGAAGAAAGTACTATCAATATACGATTTCTGGGTTTTAGGAGTATCAAATAACTATTTTTGGAAATGCCCAACTAGACTTATTAGTGAGCAATTTTCAATGTTAGTTTCATCTAATCATTTAGATGTTGGCGTTGGCTCAGGTTATTACCTTAAGAATTACCTACCACAAACAACAAAACGTATCGCTTTGCTAGATTTGAATGAAAATAGTCTTGATACAACCTCAAAAGCAATTAGTCATTTTCAACCTGAAGTTTACTGTGGGGATGTACTTGAGCCTCTTGAATTAAGTATCGAAAAATTTGACTCAATTAGTGTTAATTATTTACTTCATTGTTTGCCTGGAAATTTAATTGGTAAAGGCATTATGTTTAAGCATTTAAAAAGCTATATGAACGAAGGTGGGGTTTTGTTTGGTAGTACAATTTTAGGTAAGGGTACGAAACTGAATTTTTTCGCTAAAAAATTGATGGGTGTTTACAATAAGAAAGGCATATTTAGTAATAACAACGATGATTTAGACTCATTGGTGACATCGTTAAATGAACACTTTACTGATGTAAAAGTGGAAGTTATAGGGTGTGTTGCATTGTTCTCAGGTAAAAAAATATAACAAATGATCTGCTCCAGTGATACTGGACACTCACGTAAGCGAATTTTTCCATACTTTCAATAATTCATGCTTTGCTATATTAGCAAAAGACGCAACTCGGAATTGTCCAATTCCGCGCTAGCAGGTACCAGGATATTCCGTGATTGTTAGGTTCGATGAAGGGATAAATCTTCAAATCAACCTAAGTATGTTTTGAAAATGAGATTAAAAAGGCTGAAGCAATAAACTGATCAGCCTCTATCGATTTATTCCATTAAAGGTAACGGCTTCTTAGGTGATCTTTGAAGTATTGCGCATTCAAGGTTTCACCGGTTGCGCCTTTCACCAAGTCATCGGTGTTAAGCAGGCTGCCTTTACTCCAAATATTCGATTCTAACCAAGTGAAGATAGGGGATAGGTCGCCACTTTCAATCACAGCGTTCACATCCACTGTTTTCTTCATTGAAGCCATGAACTGAGCCGCGTACATCGCCCCTAGTGTGTAAGATGGGAAGTAACCGAATGCGCCGTCCGTCCAGTGAATATCCTGCATACAGCCATTAGTGAAATTGCCTTGAGTGCTTAATCCAAGGTATGACTGCATCTTAGTATTCCATAGTTCTGGCACATCGGTGTGTTTGATCTTACCGTTGATCAAGTCACGTTCAATTTCGTAGCGTAAGATAACGTGTGCAGGGTAGGTAAGCTCATCAGCGTCAACACGGATGAAGTCTTTCTTCACGCGAGTGTAGATCTTCTGGAAGTTCTCTTTCTCAAACTCTGAACCTGAGAATTGCTGCCCCGCCAAGTTTGCTAAGTGTCCGATGAATGGGTCGCTGCGGCCAACTTGCATCTCGAAGAACAAAGATTGAGATTCGTGGATACCCATAGAGCGCGCTTCGCCCGCCGGTTGGCCTGCTAGGTGTTTTGGTAAGCCTTGTTCGTAACGCGCGTGCCCTGTTTCATGCACTATACCCATTAAGCTTTGAACGAATTCAGCTTCGTCGTAGCGGGTTGTGATACGCACGTCTGAAGGCACGCCGCCACAGAATGGGTGAACACTTTCATCCAATCGGCCGTGTTCAAAATCGAACTGAAGCAGCTTCATGACTTCTAAACCAAGTGCTTTCTGTTTCTCGGTCGAATAGATGCCAGATGGCGCATTAAATTGCTCGCTCGATTGTTTTTCGATTACTTCATCAATCAGGTTTGGCAGCCATGTCTTAACGTCGGCAAACAAGACATCAAGTGAAGCAGAGCTGGTGCCTGGTTCATAGATATCAAGCATGGCATCATAAGGTGTTAGGTTCGCCGCATCGGCGCGGATCTGTGCTTCTTCACGAGACAGCTCAACCACTTCACGCCAGTTCTTTTCAAAACCAACCCAGTCGTTTTCTCCACGTTGGCTACGCCACGCATGCTCACATTTTGAACCCGCTAGAGATTTCGCTTCCACCAATTTTTCTGGAAGTAGGTTAGCTTGTTGCCATTGGCGTTTAATTTCACGCAGAGATGATTGTTGTTCGTTGTTCAGCGCTTCGTTTTCAGCGTCTGCAATCCAATCTCCAAGTTGTGGTTGCGTCATCAACCCGTGAATATGAACCGAAAGCTCGGCCATTGCTTCACTACGAGCTTGGTTACCACCGGCAGGCATCATTGAAGCTTGGTCCCAACCACAAATCGAGGCTAGGTGTTGAAAGCGTGAACATTTTTGAGAGTGTTCGACTAGTTTTTTGAATGCGCTCATTTGACTACTCTTAATTTGGTTTCTGTAAATGATCCTTAGGACTGCGTCAGCGTTAAGGTTCATCTCTCATGTACTTTGATTATGGCTCTACTTTTAAAAGACGCTGACCTTCGGAGTTGAAGATATAGCGAGAAAAGCATGAGGCGGTACGATGCCTTGAATTTACTATTTCTTAACAAATTAAACTGTTCCATTGTGCACAAAATCAGTGAGTTGTATAGCTGGTGGCAATTGTTGCTTGCGAATTGTTCAGATACACGGTATTGATGATAGATCGCTGAACAACAATGACAATGATATGGATATTTTGAACTTTGAGGCATTTTTAATTGCCATTACTATTTTAACGCTAACGCCGGGTTTAGATACGGCTTTGGTGATTCGCAATACGAGCCGTTCTGGCTTATCTGACGGCGTGATGACCAGCTTTGGTATTTGTAGCGGCTTGTATGTACACGCGTTTTTCTCTGCTGTGGGTATTTCTGCAATCCTCGCCCAGTCAGCTGAACTCTTTCAAGCCGTTAAGATGGTGGGTGCGGTTTACCTGATCTGGCTTGGCTTAAGCAGTTTACGAGCTTTGATGAAAAACGGTGGCGGTTTGAAGGTGGGTGAACAAGCTCAGCAAGCATACAGTGCTAAGCGTTCTCTACGCGAAGGCTTTCTGTCTAACGTTCTTAACCCAAAAACGGCAGTTTTCTATTTGGCCTTTTTACCTCAATTCGTAAACCCTGAAGGATCACCATTATTGCAATCTATGTTGATGGCTTCGGTACACTTTATGATTGCGATGGTGTGGCAATGCGGTTTGGCTGGGGCACTTAACTCGGCTAAAAACTTGCTTAAGAATGCGAGTTTTATGAAGTGGATGGAAGGCGTGACTGGCATGGTGCTGGTGGGGCTGGGTGTGAAGCTTTTAATGGAAGAACCTAGCTAAGTCATAGTGACTTAATACCAATCACAGTAAGTAAGTGATCAAAAATAGCGCAGGGAAAAGGCTTGAGAACAAGGCAGCATTTTTTGATAAGTAGTTATTCTACAATCAAAAATACTAACGCAGTTATCGAGCGTTTTAGCAAGCTAGGGTGACCAGTTATTTACTACGATTGGTATAATGTATTGGAATCTAAATCACTGGCACATAGCCATTAGTTTTATAATAAAACGCCCGCACATCATTGCGGGCGTTTTTGATCGCTCAATTCTTATTATGCTTTAACTGCTTCACAATCATTTGAAGAAGTTAACGGTTTGAAGAATAGCTTGGTTTCTTCGATAACAACATGGCGCAGTAAGATAAGCCCAATTAGGTTCGGAATTGCCATTAGGCCGTTCACGATATCCGCCATTATCCAGATCATGTCGAGCTTTAAGAATGCACCAGAAGCCACCAACGCAATGAAGATAATCTTGTAAGGCAATACTGCTTTGGTACCTAGCAAGAACACAACACAGCGCTCACCGTAGTAGTTCCAACCTAAAATTGTTGTAAACGCAAAGAAGATTAAGCCAACAGAAACCAACATAGGGCCAAGGGTGTCTGCATTCAAGCCAACAGCGAATGCATGAGTGGTCATCGCAGCGCCAGAAAGGTCAGTCTGCCAAGCGCCCGTTAAGATAAGTGCCAGACCTGTCATCGTACAGATGATGATGGTATCGAAGAAGGTGCCTGTCATAGAGACAAGCCCTTGTTTCACACATGAGTCTGTTTTAGCCGCGGCTGCTGCCATTGGTGCGCTACCTAAGCCAGATTCGTTCGAGAACACGCCACGAGCGATACCTGATTGGATAGCAAGCATGATGCTCGCGCCAAAGAAACCACCGGTTGCTGCCGTGTTGGTAAACGCAGAAGTCACAACAAGGGTAATGGCATTCAGTAGTTGGTCTGCATTTGAAATCAGAACGCTTAAACACGCGACGACGTACATCACCGCCATCGTAGGAACGACTTTCCCTGCTACTTTAGCGATAGATTGAATACCACCAAGGGTTACAACCGCCACAAGGATCGTGAGGACAACCGCTGACATTTCACGTGATGCGCCAAATGAGATTTGAGTTGCGTCTAAAATTGCGTTTACTTGTGGGAAGGTACCGATACCGAAGCAAGCAACACCGAGCGCGAAGACAGCGAACATGACCGCTAAGATTCGTGAGCCGACACCGTATTGCAGGTAGTACATTGGGCCGCCAACCATTTCGCCATTGCTATCGGTTCTGCGGTATTTAACGGCAAGTAGACATTCTGCGTATTTGGTCGCCATACCAAATATAGCGGCAAGCCACATCCAGAATAGGGCGCCAGGACCACCAATCTTGATTGCGGTCGCTACGCCTACAATATTGCCTGTACCAATCGTTGCGGAAAGCGCTGTACACAAAGCGGCGAAGCTTGATACGTCACCCGTACCGGATTTGTCTTTACTGAACACCATTTTTAGCGCGGTTGGGAGGTGTCTAAACTGGAGTAAGCCTAAGCGAAAAGTAAAATAGATACCTGTACCCACTAGCAGAATAAGTAGTGGTGGTCCCCAAACGAATTGGTTGATGGTTTGTAGTGTAGCTTGTAGGTGGTTCATAGATTCCCCTTAATAAATATAAAATTTAAGGAGAAGAGGGAAGGCAGTGCAGATCACAGGGATCGATAGCACTACTTAATACAGACGGATTTCTAGATAGAATTCTTTTGTTAATTAAGGCTGTTGCTTTCCACTCCTCTGTCCTTTTGCCTGAGAGTTTCACTTAGCGAATCACTTATAGATAAGTAACGGGCACTAAGCTTGCTCCTTCGGCGACCGCTTGCTACAAAAAAGTAGTACGGTTCTCTCCAGAGGTTCCTCCAACGACAGTCCTCACTTTTCTGGATTTCTCC
Organism: Vibrio sp. 10N.222.54.E6; assembly: GCF_041473955.1. NCBI lineage: Bacteria > Pseudomonadati > Pseudomonadota > Gammaproteobacteria > Vibrionales > Vibrionaceae > Vibrio > Vibrio sp. 10N.222.54.E6. The sequence goes on from NZ_JBFRTD010000017.1 coordinate 376,480, forward strand.
AGCACAAAGCGCCTGAAAGATTTACTTCTTCGGCGGGTTTATCTAACTAAATGTTAATATTTAGTTAAAAACCACTCTCCTGCAGTCTTCATCGGAACAATTACCTAAATAATTAGGTAATCTGTAGGCGTATCCTAGATCATATAAAATGTGATGTCAGCTACAAAACATCTGTTTGCTCAAATGTTGTTCAACTAAATGATCAAACAACGAGTCTCTGACGTAACTTGCTTATTTAAATGGTATAAAATAGAGAAACAAGGAGGAGTTATGACTCGATTAATAGCGATTGTTTTTTTATTGGCTTTGGCATTTGTGCTGTTTCGTTACCGGACAAACGAAAAACTGCAAAAATGGGTAGTGATAGTTATCGTTAGCAGCTTCCTTTTGTATACTGCCAGCCTGATGATTTCGGAGTTAACTCGTTAAGTCTGTCTGTAAGCAGATAGGATAAACGTGTTAGCAAAGCTCAAGTGCTTCTGGCTTGGGCAATAGGTTTAACTGAGCTTAAAGTATCAGTATCAGTATCAGTATCAGTGACCGTGTAACGTTAAACAAATTTTTGGGAGTACCCGCTAGTGAACCAGCAATCTGGACAAGGCGAACAAGATGAAGTGGTTGTTATTGAGGAACGCGATAAACGTAGTCAGCTCTATATCGGCATTGCTGCGGTTATCGGTTTGGCGTTAGGCGGTTTAATCGGATCTACAGTCACGGCTTCGAAGTGGGAATCCACTTATCAGGTACTAGAAACTCGTTATCAAGAACTGCGTGATAGTAAAACTCAGTTGGTGACATCAGTTGAAGAGAAAGTGGCAAAAGTTGATACCGAAATTGATGCGAAAGTAGAAGCTGCTCTAGTGAAACAGGCAGAAGAGCATCAAAAAGAACTCCAAGATTTAGCGAAACAATCTGCAGTTTTAGAGAAAGCAAACTACTCGTTAGAGCAGCAGTTAAACGAACAGAAGCAAACGTTAGAACAAACTCAACAAAATAATCAAAAGTTGAGCCGTCAAGCTGATATGCAGTCGACCCTTTTTGAACGTTCGCGTGAGCTTTTCCGCAAAGAATTACAGATATCTCAAGAGCTTGAAAAACTCGAGAAAGAAAGAGATGACATCGAACAGAATCTTGGTTCTTTGAAGAAAGCGTGTGATGTTTTCTTAGATGGTACGTCATGGGATACAAAATCTGACGCCTGTGAGAAACAGGATAATGCCAATTCCCGCTTAAGTGACATCAGACAAATGATTGAAGTTCACACCATGGATATCAAGCAGATCAAGACTCTCACTGAAGAGATGGGTCTATAAGCTGAGCGCTTAATATAGCCATATCACGACTACTTGCAGTAAGAATTTGAACGCCCACATCGCACACGTGATGTGGGCGTTTTGCGTTCTCACCCCCTAAATGGCTAAGATGCGCTTTACATTGTTATTTCTGAAATTAGTGATTAGATACGTAAAATTGATCTTGATATGTGCTTTGTTGGGTAGTTGGTGACTTTGCACGCATATTTACACGCCAGAAAATTAGCATAATTGTTATGTTCTAGGATGAATATGTGGTTTGTTGCCACTCGGTGATTAGACTATCTCAAAGGACAAAGGGATGCCTGAATATTTGTGCGAGACTTGTACCGTAGCTTATTGCTTTGATGATTGTAATTCGGCATTGGCGCAACGAGAAATGATTGAAGTAGAAGAAGTCTTGGATCGTAAACAAGTAAGCCAAGATCCTGAACGGCGGCTTAAACAAGAAAATTCAGACATAAAAAATCCCTACAAGCACAGCCTGTAGGGATTTTGTACGTTGCAATACTGTTCTCGCTTTCTCAAGCAAAGGGTCTTACAAAAATTTTTAGAACAGTGTTATTCGACAATAAATTATTGACGAGTCACTATTTTTCGTAAGTTTTGATTTCGCCAGATTTAACTCGAGCAACAAATGATTGCAGTTCTTTCTTCACAACAGGCATTAGGAAGTACAGGCCTAGAATGTTGAAAATAGACATCGCAAAGATAGCTGCGTCAGAGAAGTCGATTACCGCGCCAAACTGAATCGTCGCACCGATAACAACAAACACACAAAACATCACTTTAAAAATCAGTTCCGTTGTTTTGCCTTCACCAAATAGGTAAGTCCACGCTTTAAGACCGTAGTACGACCAAGAGATCATGGTAGAAAACGCGAACATGATTACCGCTAGAGCGAGTGTGTATTTGAACACTTCTGCCGTTTCAGTAAACGATGCAGCAGTAAGCGTTACACCCGTTAAGCCAGAACCATCGAATGGACCTGTATTTAGACCAGCGATAGTGATAACCAAGGCTGTCATTGTACAAATGATGACTGTATCAACGAACGGTTCTAATAGTGATACTAGACCTTCAGTGATTGGCTCTTTTGTTTTAACCGCAGAGTGAGCGATAGCTGCTGAACCTACACCTGCTTCGTTTGAGAACGTTGCACGTTTTAGACCTTGGATTAAGGCACCAATGAATCCACCAACCACACCTTCGCCAGTAAACGCACCTGTAAAGATTGCACTGAACGCAGGACCCACTTGATCAAGATTAGAACCGATAACAATCAGAGCCATACCGATATACAGAGCAGCCATCCAAGGAACAACTTTTTCCGTTACCGATGCGATAGAAGGCATACCACCAACAATCACAGAGAAAACTAAAGCGGCGAGTACAAGGCCTGTGATGACACCGTATTCACTTGGTACATCGAATGCGTAAGTTAACATGGCATGTGCTTGGTTAGCTTGGAACATGTTACCGCCGCCCAATGCGCCTAAAATACACATTAATGCAAAACCAATAGCAAGGGCTTTACCTAGTCCACCCAACCCTCTTTCACCAAGACCTTGGCTTAGGTAGTACATGGGACCACCGGAAACGACACCTGAAGGTAGGATAGTTCGGTATTTCACACCTAAGGTACACTCACAGAACTTAGACGCCATACCCAGAAGACCACACAAGATCATCCAGAATGTTGCACCAGGACCACCAATTGCGAGAGCTGCACCCACACCGGCAATATTACCAAGCCCAACAGTTCCAGAAAGCGCGGTTGTTAACGCTTGAAAGTGAGAAACTTCCCCTTCGTGTTTGGAGTTAGGGTCTGTGTACTTACCTTTAATAATGTCTATGGCCATCCCGACACGTTTAAATTGAACAAAGCCAAAGTAAACAGTAAAGATGATCGCAGCGAGCAGTAACCAGCCAACAATAATTGGGAAGTTTGCTTCACCTACCGGTACGCTTTTAAATATCAGTCCAACGAACCAACCTGTATATTCGTTGAAAAAACCATCAACACTTTGACTTAAGTTACTGATAGCTTGATTAAATGATCCTTCTTCTGCAAATGCACTGGAACTAAATAATAATATAAACCCAAAAAATAATTCACGTATGTTTTTCATGGTTTTCCCTGTCTTTTTATTAAATTATGTTTGTTGCTGTTGTGTTTTTTCTATTTGATTTTTTACATTTCAGCGACTTATTTATTGCAATTCGACGGCAACATAAACGGCTGTAGCTAGGTCGAAAAATGAAATAAATATGAGTACTGATCTTGCTTTATATGGATATCCTTTTGGTATGTGCACCAATTAGACTATGGCATTCGGCCTGCCAAGTCCTACTGATAATCCTATACACAAAAATAATACCATCAAAGATTTTTTTACAATAAATTTACAATTGTTCGGGTTTTGTCATTGTTTGGGAATAAGCAGGCATTTTTTAGGTTGGAAAAGGCATATGCAGTAGCTGTTATAGCATGAACTAAGGTGAATGATAGTGGAGGTGCATAGGGAAGTCGGCGAGTTTTAATGTTCAATATGTTTTGGGGAGGTGTTTAAACAATGGATAGCTGAAGATGTAATCAAGCTAAAGGACATTAAAAAAGCCCTTTATCAGAGCTTTGTTAATGGTTTCAATGAGCGTGAGGTTTAGTGCCTGACGAATAGAGACTAGAGTTAAACAGAGCCAATGATACGTTTACTCGATTTGTGATGAAGCTTAAGTGCGAGTAACGAGCCCCATAGAGCGACTTGTATCCATAGCAATGTCCATTGAGACGCTACCTCTTGCCAAGATGCCCCCATCTGATTGAGCGCTAAAAAACCTTGGATAGCGGGTGTGCTTGGGAATAACTGTGACAGCAGTACTAACCATTCAGGCATCATTTCAACAGGCCAGATAAAACCTGAAGAGAAGATCAGCGGCATTGAACTGATTAACACCAAAACCGTGACTAACTCTCTTCTTGGCACTAGCTCACCAATAAAAATCCCGATCAAACAACTAGCCAATAAGAAGGGTAGCAGTAAGGTCAAAATGTTTGTTATGGAGGCAAGTAGGTTAATGCCATACATCGAAAAGCTCGCGCCGAAGTAGTACATCGACAACAAGTAATATATGCCGACTAAGGTACAGCAGCGAGCAAGTATCAGTTTCGCTGGAGAGGTCTTACTCCAATAGCCAAACGTCGATTGAGCGTTTTGGGTCGCGCCAACTAAACCAGAAGCCATGGCTAAGGTTTGTTGCAGGATCAACACAAAGACGGCTGGAACCACGTAATCAATGTAGCCCATGCGACTATTGAAGGTTGGTTTTAGGTTCAAGCTGAATGCACTGTAGCCTTTGGCTGCGGATTCTAACGGCACACCTTCAACTAACAAGTGACTGACCTTTACTTGCGCAGCTAACGTGCCGCCTGCCTTGGCAAGCCCTTCAACAATGGTTCCGTAGACCAAGAAGTAAGATGCATCACCAGCGTAAGAAAGCGTCGGGCTCTTACCTAGGAGCAAGTCTTTATAGAAGTTCTCTGGGATGACGAGGAACCCACCAATCTCTTGATTAAGAACAGCTTGCTTAGCATCGGCGATGGTGGAGTCGCGGCGTACCAAGTCAATTTGAGACGTGGCATCTACCATTCTTTCTAACTGGTAGCTGCTTTGGCTCTTATCCAAGTTCACAACGGAAGCTTTAAGCTGTTGAGGAACTTGATTTGCGTAAGGCAGCGGATACAAGAATGAATAGAAGACCACACCACCAAATACCGTTAGAAGTACAACAGGGTTGCGAATTACCGCTAACAGTTCTTGTTTTAGCAGTTGAGTAAAGCTCATTGTTTTACTCCTTGTTCTGCTTCGTTTTTAGTTTTAGCTGAGAGTGATGCTTGCATTAGATGTTTCTTAATTAATAATATAACCACCAATGTAGGAACGGCATACCACAACATAGAAGAGAGGCTGATCAAAGACTGTGCCGCGCTTACGCCATAACTAGACTGTGCCGTTTGTACTTCGATGTAATGACTTACGGGTAATAAGCTTCTCCAGATTTGCGCTGCCGTGTTCATGTCGGTTACTGGAAAGGTAATCCCCATGAACGCAAAGCTTGGTGCTGTGAAGGCGCCAGCGAAACTCATCGCCCTTGCAGGATCAAGCGTTAAGAAGAAAAACAAACAACCCATGATGATGCAACTGATGACGGTAAGCAGTTGGGCGACGGTCAGTGCCACAAAACTGCCGTTAAACGGCCAGTCTAAAAGGACATAGAACCAAAAGCTAAACGCGATACCAAACATCAAAAATAAGACAAGGTAGGGCGTTAATGTTGATGTTAGTGACTTCATCGGGGCGTTGGATAACCAAGCATCAAGGCCACGAGCTCTAACGTTCGCCGTCAAAACCAATATCGTGCCCACCACAATCATGATCTGCCATAGTGCAGGAATAACCGCAGACACCAAGAACTGAGCATAACTGGTGTTCTTGTTGAACAGTGGCGTGATCTGGCTTTGCACTGTTACTGCTTGGCCTAATGCGGATTGCACCGTGGTATCACCGTGTGATAACTGCTTAACGACCTCAAGTTGCGCGTTAAAAGTCCCTTGAGCCTGCAACAACGCGGAATTCACTAGCTTACCTATCAAGATAAATTGGCTGTTGTAGAACACAGACATTTGCGGATTCAATCCGAGCAGAAGGTCTCGGTCAAAATGCCTTGGTATCACAACATAACCGTAGATATCACGTTCAATCATCGCTTTCGCCGCTTCACTCGCAGAGCTGTATTTCTGAGTGACTTGCAGCGTTGGTGATGCATCAACAAGGCGTGTGAACTGCTGCGAAATTTGGCTGTGTTCCAAGTCAACAACCGCAACCGGTAAGTCACGAGCGATCCCTTGTGAAAAAATCAGCCAAATACTGGCAGCAAGCAGCAAAGGTATCCAAGTTAGGCAAGACAACAACCATTTGTCTTTGCGGACAATCGCCCACTGCCTAAGCAAGGTATTCTTCGCTCTATGATGCTCAGTTGATTGCGAGGCTGTAGATTGCGAGCCTTTAGATTGTGAGCTTTTAGATTGCGAACCTGTAGATCGATAGTTAGCAGACATACGTCACCTAAAGCTCAACCACAAGGCTCATGCCCATACGCAGTGTTTCGCTAGTATTAACAGGGTGCGCTTCTACTTCAAAAGTACGTAAGTCGAAGCCTTGTGCTGCGTCTGTTGAACGCCAAGTAGCGAAATCACCCATTACGGCAATGTGAGTTACTTGGAAAGTTAATGATTTATCTAGAGCCGGTAGATACGCCTCAAACTGGCTGCCTTTCTCGAAATGCTTAAGCATGTCTTCACGCACATTAAGTACTGCCCATGCATCTTTGGTGTCGATAACAGTCACAACAGGGAAGCCTTGTGGTGCGAGCTCACCGCTGCTCAATAGTACCTGAGACACTTCGCCATTAAACCAACTGTGGATCTGCGTGTCTTTTGCGTAAGCTTCAACTTCCGCCACCGCACCTGCCGCCATTAATGCTTTTTGAGCGGCTGCCACTTTGGTTTCGTCACGAGCGCCTTCTCGTGCCAATTGATACATTTGGAACGCAGCGCTTTCCGTGTACTTCGCTGCTTGCCACTGTGTTTTGGCTTCATCGCGTTTTTGCTCGGCAACCACACCATCGTTGTAAAGGTTATTGACACGTTGATAAGTTTTGTCCATGAGATCGGCGGCTGCTTTTGCCTTCAACCACTGGTCTTTAGCAGCTTGGATCTGTTGAGTACGCGCACCATTCTCAGCTTGTTTTGCTAATGCGCCCGCAGCTTTTTGACCTGCTTTTGCTTGTTCTAGCTTCGCGTCAATCTCAGGGCTAAGAAGAGAAAAGATCAATTCGCCTTTTTCAACCGAATCGCCTTTACGCACGAATATTTCATCAATTCTGCCAGGTACTTTCGATGAGATGCTGTATTGCTGCGCATCGATTTGACCTTGAAGCTTAACAGGCTGAGGTTGATAAGCTTGGTAAAAACTGTATCCGACCCAGCCAATAACGCCGATACCAACTAAAGATAGAAGAAGGGGCTTAATAGGTTTCATGAATTATCCTTTTGACTGGCTATCGGTGTCTGTTTTTGAGTCGAAGTCAGACGGAACAGAAGAGGTTAAGTAACTCGAGTAAGCATTCATTTCGCTGGTTAGCGCTAATAGCTTGTTCAGAGAGATTAGGTATTTGAATCGCGCAGCAGATTGCTGGGTTTTGATGCTCGCAAGGTAGAGCTCTGCATCAACCACTTCTAGCGAGTTCGAAAGTCCTTGAGTGAAGGCTTTTTTACGAAGTGAAAGGTTTTCTTGAGCTAAAGACAGACTTGAGTTGAGGCCTTGAACTTCTTCAATTGCTTGGTTCGCTTCAAGATAGGTCTTTTGTACCAAAACGGTTAAGTCTTGCTTGGCTTGCGACTTAAGAAACTGGACTTGAGACACGGCGCTATGAGCGGCAGCGACTTTGTCGGAACGACCTGACGTGTCAAGTAGCGGTACATTCACACCAATACCGACTAACCAATCGGGTTTCATTTCACTGGCTAGCGAGTCATCTTCGTACAGGCTGTAATCACCGTAAAGGTAAACTTCTGGGTAGTATTTGCCTTTTTCAGCCTTGATCAAGCTACTCGCTTGTTTCTCTTTTGCTTCAAGGATTTTAAGGCCTGGGTAGGTCATGAGGGTTTGATCAACAAATACGTCCATATGAGGCAGGTTTTTGTTGATAAAGAGTTGTTCTGAAGGTTCGACACTTTGGCTCTGACCAAGGATCTGAGTCAGTGCTAATTGAGCAATTTTGAGGTCGTTCTGCGCTTTGGTTCGTTCAACAACGGCTTTATCCAAAGAAGCATCCGCCTGCAGACGTTCTACTCGAGCAATTTGTCCTTGCTGTTCAAGCTTGATGGCGAAATCACGATGCTGAGTTAAGCCAGCTTCAACGGCTTGACGTGTTCTCACGACGTCTTCCGCTAAGATCACCGAGAAGTAATATTTACTTAAGTCTTCGTAGCGAGCCTGTTTCTCCATCAGAAGTTGGCTTTGCGCTTCTTCGCTTTTACCTTCGGCAGCAGTTTGCGCAGCGGTAATTCGTCCGCCAGTAAAGATAGGCCAAATAGCACGGATGGAAGAGCTGAAGATGTCTTGTTCGGTGATGGTTGAGGTAACACCGCCAAGCCCACTTAATATAGGCTGAAGAATACCTCCAACTGCACCTAAATTTGGCACGCCGCTTAAGCTATTTTTGAACTGTTCACCATTAATTGTCACATCACTATCAAGGTGCGTGTAGTTAGCCCCCAAGGTGATCGAAGGTAGATTAAGGCTGCTGGTTGAATTCTGAAGGTGTTGATAACGCTCAACGTTAGCTTGTTGAGCTGCAAGTGAGTTGTTGTTCTCTTGCAATATTTGCCACGCTTCAGAAAAAGTGAGCGGGGCAGAGAAAACTGGCGAAGCAAATGTGCCGAGAAGCATACTGGCGAGCGCAAGGTGTCGGAATTTTGGTTTGGTCATCTGCATTAAATACCATTTAGAGTATTAGCTCTAATGCTAACAGGGTGATAGTCATTTGTCTTGAGATGATTGTCTCACAGGATTATAAACCCTCATAACTCGTTAAGTTAATGTAATAAAGTACGTGATGCGAGCAACAAAGATCACTGAAACGAAAAGAGCACGACAAAGCGTGCTCTTTAAGTTCAGTATAGAAGTGTTCTTACAAAATGAAGTGGCTTATTTAAAGCTAGGACAATGGTGATCGGCGCGCCACACCAATTGTCTTGAACCTTGCATTGTTTGTAATAAATCTCTACCTGACATTTGCGGGAACGCTAACAATACCTTGAGATCAAGAGGAGAGGTTCCGTCTTTCTCATAGGCTCTTACATGAGTAAAAGTCGATTGTAAGTGTTTGAACAGCATAGTCTTAGTAAGACAAATTCCAAAGTTATCGCGTTTCATTGCCTGGTTTCCTTTTCAACAATGTTTATACGTTATGTTTTTTATCCTGTTTCTATCGGACGTTGCCACTGATCGATACTTCCTGCTCATCAATGTTTTATTATTGGGTGCTGATTTATCAGTCACCTCTGAGTTGTCTACTGGCCTGTCGCGTAAATAGAGATGTATGAATGAGGTTAGGTAGGTAACCTGTTTGTTCAACAATCGTAACGACGAGCGTGCAACTTTTAGTTATAGATACGTCCAGTGAGCGAAGGGTTGTTGCCTTTTTGTTAACCTAAATTTCGATTTAAAGCGCGGTCTGAAAATGAGGACTTATGGCTTGGCAACAACGAACCCCTTCATATGCAACTATTATAATTGTATTTATTTTAAACAACCTAAAAAACACCTAAAAGCTTAGTGATCTAGCTCAATATTCATTCGTTTACTTTGCTTTTTAAGCTAATCCGTTCTAAAAATGAACGATTAATCGAAATGAATAACGTAAAGGATTATCAATTAACAATCTGCTCAATTATTTAGTTGAGTAACAGTCACAAATTCGCATAGCTAGAAAGGTCATGCGGTTAACTTAGTGTTAACATCATTCGTCTAACACTAGGGACGGTGGAATATGAAATGGAGCAGTATCAGTTTCCGTAAAAGGTTACTGATTATCATGACGGTCACTGGCCTTGTTGAGCTTTTGATACTCTCAGGTGCTGGTTTTTACTACATCAAACAATCTCAAGAACAAGAGATGGGTTTGAAAGCGTTAGGTGTTGCTGAATTTCTGTCTGAATCGCCACTTGTCACCAGCATTATTCAAGAAAATGGAACGATGGGCCCTAATGGCGCTCCCTACGTTCTGTCTGAAGAAACTCAAGTTAAATTTCGAAACCTTACCCAGCTCATTGGCGCGGCGTTTATCGTTGTGGGAGATGATAAAGGTATCCGCATGATTCACCCTTATGATGACCGGCTTGGTAAACCCATGCGCGGTGGTGATAACCAAAAAGCATTGGTGTTGGGTGAATCTTATGTGTCGACGGCCAAAGGATCACTTGGTTTTTCTGTCCGTGGTAAATCCGCGGTTAAAGACCCACAAGGCACTGTCATTGGCGTGGTGTCGGTTGGCTACTTGTTGGACTCGTTACAAGACAGAATTGAACCTTACTTAGCCTTTTTGATTGTGATGGCGTTGCTGGTGGTTGCCGTCAATGCGGTGATTTCAAGCTATGTGTCTCGCCGTTTTCAGCGCGCTATTTTAGGCTTTGAGCCTGAAGAAATTGGCCGCTTATATGTAGAACTTGATGTGACTATGAGTACCGTGAAAGAAGGTATTTTGAGCATTGATAAGAACGGCATTTTGCGCTCAATAAACAAAAGCGCGTGCGATATTTTGTCCATAGACCGAGATAAAGCACTCAATCAGCAACGTCTATCAGATGTATTAGCGGGCAGTGACTTAGAACAGCTGTTATCGACTGGCGATACCGATCACGATGTTGAGCTGTACCTGAACAATAAGCGAATCATTGCTAATCGCAGCCCAATTATAGTGGCTGGTGAGGTGGTAGGGGCGGTATCCAGCTTCCGATTGCGAGATGAAATCAACGATTTAACAGACCAGCTCTCACAAACCAAAGAGTATGCTGATCTACTGCGTTCGCAAACCCATGAGCATCAAAATAAGCTAAACACCATTAGTGGCTTGATTCAAATGGGCGAGCTGGATTCTGTTCAACAATTGATTGGTCAAGAAACCGCTCATTACCAGAGCTTAATTGAGTTCTTAAGAGAGACAGTGAAAGATCCATTGATTGCAGGCATGCTTTTAGGCAAAACAGAGCGAGCTCGAGAGATTGGTTTGGAGCTTAAAGTTGAAGAGGGGTCAAGGCTTGAGGCATTACCCGCTTGGTTAAACGCAGAGGATGTCGTGACGATTCTTGGCAACCTGATTGATAACGCGTTTGATGCAACCATGATGGCAATTAAACAAGAAGGGCCAATAGCACCAGCTCGTCGCGTAATCGATGTGTCGATCAGCGATTTTGGCAATGAAATTATCGTAGAAGTAGAAGACAAGGGCTGTGGTTTGCCGAAAGACTTGGCGACCAAAGCACTCACCGAAAAAGGCGTATCGAGCAAAGCGAAGCAGAACAGAGGTGTTGGTTTGTATCTCATTAAGCAACTTGCAGATCGTTATCAAGGGCAATTAGAAATGGTTGATAACCCTGATTTTGGGTCACGCATGACGGTGTATTTACCGAAAGAAGAACAACAATAATAATTGAGCACGGAGCGATCGAGTAAAGATCGTAGTGACGGAAAAAGCATGGTTAAAGGAAGAACATAAATGAACGCAATCACGAGAGTCATGGTCATTGAAGATGATATTGCGATTGCAGAGCTTCACCATCGTTATTTAGAACAGATGGGAGGCTTTGATGTGGTCGGGATTGCGACCACACAGTCTGAAGCATTAATGCAATTGGACATCTTAAAGCCTGATTTGGTTTTATTGGATGTGTATCTACCGGACGGATGCGGACTTGATATTTTGAACCACGTTCGTGGTAGTAATCAGGGATGTGATGTGATTTTGATTACTGCTGCCCGAGATGTCGACACCTTGCAACAGGCGATGCGTGGTGGAGTCGTCGACTATTTACTGAAACCTGTGATGTTTCCTCGTTTGGAAGCGGCACTGAAAAAGTATCAGTCACAGCAGCAAGAGTTTGAAAGTGTGTCTGACTTAAACCAAGGCTTGGTCGACAAGATGCTCCAAGCCAATGCCAAGGCAGATTCTCGAAAGGTTTCTACGTTACCTAAAGGGATCGATGGTGTAACGCTTGATAAAATTAGAGCTATTTTCCAACAAGCCGACATCGCTGATATTACTGCGGATGAGGCAGGCGAACGCATTGGAGCAAGCCGAACCACCGCTCGACGCTATTTGGAATTCCTTATCACGACTGGCGAGTTAGTGGCTGACTTAAATTACGGGTCAGTAGGTCGCCCAGAACGCTGCTACAACAAAGCTAGAAGATAGATTTAGCGACAACAAGTCACAAAGATAAACGCGATGCTATCAAATAAATATAAAGCCAGTTGAGTAAGCTGGTTTTGGTTTTTTCTCCCTTTCTTATTGCTCACTCCACCGACCAGATACCGTTCTTTCTTGACTACAATGTTTGAGAATGCCGATTTGCTTCTTCTTCCAGATAGAACAGCTGACTTATCGATTATAATTTGTTCGAAATCAGTCAATATTTAATCGATTGCTTTCACAGTGGTTGATGTAAATCAAATACTCATAGACAATACTGTCCCGAATAGAGGTGATAGCTTTCACCCTCGTTTACCAAACGCATTCTCAAGTGTAATAGGCACTCGCTATTGATGTAATAGCCAAGACCTATTATCTATTTTCGTATGTCGCTGATACCTTTGGCGAATACTAAAAACCTTGTTTTTATAGGAAAGATGATGGTAATACCTGAAAACAGCAGCATCGTTATTTTTGGTGCGTCGGGAGATCTAACTTACCGCAAGTTAATTCCTGCTTTGTACCACCTGTATGCTAGCAATCAACTTCCAGAATCCTTTGCGATTCTTGGAGTGAGCCGTACTGAGTACAGCGACGAGTCTTACCGTGAGAAGCTGAAGAAGTCTCTTCAGGAAATGGAAAAAACTGAGCCAGAGACGCTGAATGCATTTATTGAACATCTGCATTATCAAGCGATCAACACTTCAGATGTAGACGATTACGCTCGTCTAGCACAACGTCTGGATAAGCTTGAGCAAGACTACCAATTCGAAAACCATAACACATTGTTCTACTTGGCAACCCCGCCAAGCCTTTACGGTGTGATTCCAGCAAACCTTGCTGCACATGGCCTAAACGATGAGAAGAACGGCTGGCGTCGTCTGATTATTGAGAAGCCATTTGGTTACGATCTAGCATCAGCTCAAGCGCTGGATGAAGAGATCCATCATCACTTCCAAGAACACCAGATCTACCGTATCGACCATTACCTTGGTAAAGAAACGGTACAAAACCTTCTAGTGCTTCGTTTCTCAAACGCGATGTTTGAACCTCTGTGGAACCGTAACTTCATTGAATACGTTGAAATCACAGGTGCTGAGTTCCTTGGCGTTGAAGAACGTGGCGGATACTACGATGGTTCTGGCGCAGTTCGTGACATGTTCCAAAACCACCTGCTACAAGTGCTAGCAATGGTTGGTATGGAGCCACCTGCTCAAATCAATGCAGATTCTATTCGTGATGAAGTGGTTAAAGTACTTCAGTGTCTGAAACCATTAGAAGAAGATGATTTGCGTAAAGACTTAGTGTTAGGTCAGTACACAGCATCAGATGTTCGTGGTCAGCACTTACTAGGTTACCGTGAAGAGCATGGTGTCGCAGACGACTCTCGTACTGAAACGTACATTGGTCTTAAAGCACACATCAATAACTGGCGCTGGAATGGTGTTCCTTTCTACGTACGTACGGGTAAACGCTTACCAACACGTGTGACTGAAATTGTGATTCACTTTAAGAACACACCACACCCAGTGTTTGGTCAAGATGCACCAGAGAACAAACTGATTATCCGTATCCAACCGGATGAAGGTATTCAGATGAGCTTTGGTTTGAAAGAGCCAGGTGCAGGTTTCAAAGCAAAAGAAGTGAAAATGAACTTCTCTTACTCTGATCTGCCTGAGACTCAGATGCTAACGGCTTATGAGCGTCTTCTTCTTGACGCACTGAACGGTGATGCGACTCTGTTTGCACGTACCGATGCAGTAGAAGCATGTTGGAAGTACGTTCAACCGATCTTAGATTTCAAGCAAGACCCTCAAGCACTGTTTGGCTATGCTTGTGGTACTTGGGGCCCACAAGAAGCCGATGAGCTTCTGCAGCGTGATGGCCGCGCATGGCGTTTCCCATGCAAAAACTTAACAGATACGGATTACTGCGAACTATGATCAATCACAAGATCTTTGCAACGCCTGAATTAGTCGTTGAAAACCTAGCAAACGAAATGAAAGCTTACAGCGAGCAGGGCAAGCCTGTTCACATTTCATTGTCGGGTGGCAGCACGCCAAAAATGCTTTTCAAGCTTTTAGCTCAAGCGCCATACGCAGAAGGCATTCAATGGAATAACCTTCATTTCTGGTGGGGCGACGAACGTTGCGTTGCACCTGATGATGCAGAAAGCAACTTCGGCGAAGCGAACGCGCTACTTTTCTCGAACGTGAACCTTCCTGCTGAAAACATCCACCGCATCCGTGGTGAAGATGAGCCAAAAGCAGAAGCAGAGCGTTTCGCGAAAGAGATGGCAGACGTGATTCCAACAGAAAACGGCACGCCTGTTTTCGATTGGATCCTGCTAGGTGTTGGCGCAGACGGCCACACAGCTTCACTATTCCCGGGTGTAACTGACTACCAAGATGAGAACCTATCTGTATTAGCTTCTCACCCAGAGTCGGGCCAGATCCGTGTTTCTAAAACAGCGAAAGTTTTAGAAGCAGCAAAACGAATCAGCTACCTAGTACTGGGTGCAGGTAAAGTTGAGATCGTTAAAGAAATTCATACAACTCCTGCTTCAGAACTGCCTTACCCGGCAGCGAAAATCCAGTCTAAAACTGGTGAGACAGAGTGGTTCCTAGATTCAAATGCAGCAAGTGCTATCGCATAAGTGCGAATAGCCGCAAGGAGATAAAATAATGAAAGGTGATATCGGTGTAATTGGCCTAGCAGTAATGGGTCAGAACCTTATCCTAAACATGAACGACCACGGCTTCAAAGTTGTGGCTCACAACCGTACTGCTGCGAAAGTAGACGAGTTCCTAGAAGGCCCAGCTAAAGGTACTAACATTGTTGGTGCTTACTCTCTAGAAGAGCTAGTTGAGAAGCTAGAAGCGCCACGTAAAGTGATGCTTATGGTTCGTGCTGGTGATGTTGTAGATACGTTCATCGACAAGCTTGTACCACTTCTAGACAAAGGCGACATCATCATTGATGGTGGTAACACTAACTTCCCAGACACTAACCGTCGTGTTGCCGCTCTTCGCGAGAAAGGCATCCACTTCATCGGTACGGGTGTTTCTGGTGGTGAAGAAGGCGCTCGTTTCGGTCCTTCTATCATGCCAGGCGGTTCTCCTGAAGCTTGGGAAGCGGTTAAGCCTATCTTCCAAGGTATCTCTGCGAAAACTGACGCGGGTGAGCCTTGTTGTGATTGGGTTGGTAACGACGGTGCTGGTCACTTCGTTAAGATGGTTCACAATGGCATCGAATACGGTGACATGCAGCTTATCACTGAAGCATACCAGTTCATGAAAGATGGCCTAGGTATGAACCACGACGAAATGCAGGCTGTATTTGCTGACTGGAACAAAACTGAGCTAGACAGCTACCTAGTTGAAATCACTGCTGATATCCTTGGTTACAAAGATGAAGACGGTGAAGCGCTAGTTGAGAAGATCCTAGACACTGCTGGCCAAAAAGGTACGGGCAAATGGACAGGTATTAACGCACTAGACATGGGTATCCCACTGACTCTAATCACTGAGTCTGTATTCTCTCGTTGCCTGTCTGCACTTAAAGATCAACGTGTTGAAGCTGAGAAACTGTTCGGTAAGACTGTTGCTCCAGTTGAAGGCGACAAGCAAGAGTGGGTTGATGCAATCCGTCAGGCTCTACTTGCTTCTAAGATCATCTC
The DNA here is from genome assembly GCF_041473955.1 of Vibrio sp. 10N.222.54.E6. Classification (NCBI taxonomy): domain Bacteria; kingdom Pseudomonadati; phylum Pseudomonadota; class Gammaproteobacteria; order Vibrionales; family Vibrionaceae; genus Vibrio; species Vibrio sp. 10N.222.54.E6. The sequence goes on from NZ_JBFRTD010000017.1 coordinate 392,506, forward strand.
TTACGCTCAAGGTTTCATGCTAATGCGTGAAGCGTCGAACGAAAACGGTTGGGATCTAAACTACGGTAACGTTGCACTTATGTGGCGTGGCGGTTGTATCATCCGTTCTGCATTCCTAGGCAACATTCGTGATGCTTACGAAGCGAACCCAGAAATCGCTTTCCTAGGTTCAGATGCATACTTCAAAGGCATCCTAGACAACTGCATGGGCGCTTGGCGTAAAGTTGCAGCTAAGTCTATGGAATCAGGCATCCCAATGCCATGTATGACTTCTGCACTAACGTTCCTAGACGGCTACACTACAGCTCGTCTTCCAGCGAACCTTCTACAAGCTCAACGTGACTACTTCGGTGCTCACACTTATGAGCGTACTGACCGTCCACGTGGTGAATTCTTCCACACAAACTGGACTGGTACAGGCGGCGACACTGCTTCTACAACTTACGACGTATAATCGTTAGTTAGAATCAGTAAAGAACACGTTCGTTCTTTCAGCTGAAAACTAGAAAACAAAAGGATGCCAATTGGCATCCTTTTTTGTTGGTTGGCTTTTTCTTTGGTCTACACAACCAAGGCGTTACAGTTCAAGGTGTCATAGATCAAGCTGTCATGACGTGTGGTTGAACATCGTCATTGTATTGCTCCCTAATTGCCATAAAGCCATCTAGGTTCTGTTTAAGAGCCACAACACACTCAGGGTCGAACATCGAACCCGAGTGAGCCTCAATGTAATCCATGACTTCATCGAGTGTCCACGCGTGCTTATAGGCTCTTTTGCTCATCAGCGCATCGAATACATCGGCTAATGTCACGATGCGTGCTTCGAGCGGTATTGCTGTGTTACTCAAAGCATCGGGCAACCCTGTGCCATCAAACCTTTCATGATGATGACGTACGATATTTTTAATGAATTGGATTTCCTCAGAACACATCGCGCTATGGCATGATAGGGCAACCACATTGTTAATCATTTCTTCACCGTACAAGGTGTGGTTGTCCATGACGGCTCGTTCTTCTTCATTAAAGCGTGCGCTACTGAATAGCACTTTATCTGGAATTCGATATTTACCTATGTCGTGAAAGGGCGCATACAGCCGAATTCGGTGAATGAATTGGTGCGTAATTTCTTCCTTGCTGTGCGACAGAGTACGAGCAATGTGTTCACTGTATTTACCCATGCGAATAAGGTGTTCTTTAGTCTCTGGGTCTCTCGCATGACCCATGTTTAAAGCAATCGCTAAAGAGGATTGAAAGTGACGTTGGCGCTCAAACCATTGAATGAAAAGGCTAGAGATCACTTGAGTGAGATAAGCGATATCACACTGGATGGTTTGGTTAGCAAAGAACCCCGTTGATGAAGCATTGATAAACACAAACCCAAGATTACTTTCTTGATGATGAATAGGTGTTGTGTAACTGCTTTGATGACCGATATCGAGCAAGTGAGATATTTGTTTGGTTGGGCTAATGGTGGTGAGGTCGTGGATGATTCGAGTATCTAAAGACTCAGCCATTCTAGATAAAGCTGATTCTGGCTTTAGTTCTTGTTCGATGTAGCGATGCTCAGCTTCTTGGCACAGAGTATCCGAAACAAAATAATTCGATGCTCTATTTTCATTGCACAGCACGACCGAAAGCCTAGATAGAATGGGGTAATGTTCGCGAGCTAGCCGAAAGAGATCATCAACGATAGCGATAATGTCTTTATCTTGGGCGGCTACTCTGCTGATTTGGGAGTAGTCAAACATGGTCAAAGCCAACCTTTATTTATAGTTATATCATTGTTTAATATCATTATTAGTAGGTTTCTATACCACTTCTAACATAGCACCTTACTGTTAATTAGCAACACTGCGTTCTAATAAGTTTAAATTCCATTGATAAAGTAGGGATATTTCATTCTTCTATCATGGTTTTTGTTAACTTGAGCTAGTTTGGTGGATCTTTAAGACAGACCCTTTTTAGTAGGGGCGGCTGTATTACACGCAACATCAGGATGGTAAGTGACCATATTAAAATTAAATTGAAAGATAAATAGGATAACGAGCATGCTTTATGCCATCATAAAGGCATAGATAAGGGCAATGGATGATATGCCCAAATGATTGAGCTAGAAGCGGTCAGTGATGACGGTGTTCTAGAGTAAATTCAAGGCCTTTAGTTGCCTTGGAAAAGGTAATGTTATGACTGAAGAAGAAAGAATCGAACTGCAACAAAACAACCCACTGCATGGCTTAAAGCTTGAAACTATGATCAACGAATTAGTGGATCATTACGGTTGGGAAATTTTGGATGCAGCAATGCGCATGAACTGCTTTAACACTAAGCCGACAGTAGCAAGTGCCGTTAAATACTTGAAGAAAACAGAGTGGGCTCGTGAGAAAGTAGAGAATTTCTACCTTTACCGTTTCAAGCGCATGCCTAAAGCTTCTGATATCGAATACCAGATGCCTCCACGTTCACGTACATTCCGTCACGGGTTAGAACCTCGTGAGCCAATGGAATTAACGGTTGAATCGATTCTAGCATCACAAGCTAAAGCAGCGTCAGCATTTAAAGAGCGTCGTGGCGGCAACGGTCGTAACTTTCGTCGTTAATAGAAATGCGTCGCTAGCAAAAGGGCGTCGTTAATCGAAAGGCGTCGTTAAGTAAGGCTTTCGCTAATAAAAAGGCGTCGCTAGAAAAGCCGTCGAAATAGCCTAATCAGCTAAAGCGAAAAGCGTAAAATACAAAAGGAGCCTAAGTGCTCCTTTTTTAATGCGTGTCGATTTAGTCGTTCGCCTTAAGCTTCGCGGTTCTTTCTTTGATTCTTCCAAAGGTCAACGCCATAGACAATAGCGCTGATCAGTAAGAATAGCGCTGACACAGAAAACAGAGCGGGCATTTTTAGAATCCACGCGAATGTGGCAGCAAGAAAAGCGACAAAGCAAATGAGTCGACTTGATGACATGACATGACCGAGTTTAATGTTCATAACGCCTCCTAATGAAGTCTCACTTTCGACAGGAGAATTATCCCACCTTTGGCAAAATAAAGGCTAAAAAACAGTCTAAATTGTTATCAAATTTGCTAATTAAAGGGCTCGTATCACACATTTTGGCTTGGTTATTTTATAGTTCACAAAATAACCAGTCGAGGGCATTGTCACTTCTTCATGCTTAGCGATTTACGTTGTGTTTTGCTAACGAAAACCGTGATTACTGTAGTAATTAGTTTGAATGAAACCTAGTTGACGTAGAACCTACTTAGCATAGAAGAAGTAAGCGGTGATCAAAAAGCTTGCGATGATCACTGTGGTGCGAACATATTGTTGTGGAATACGACGAGAAACTTTTGCTGAATAGTAACCACCGACTAATGTCCCAAACAAAACGGCCATGCCTGACGGCCAATCAATCGAACCATTCACAACAAAGAACACGATTGCCGCGAGTGATGCGCATGCCGATACCAACAATTTGATGCCATTCATCACGTTGATATTGGTATACCCTGCCAGTGCCAAGTAGCTCAATGTCACAATGCCTAAGCCTGCATTAAAATAACCACCATAAACACACACGATCAAAAGTAATAAGGCTGAAAAGAACGCGCCTGCGCTGGTGGCGTGCTTATGTTTAGCTGTTACTTTCTTGAGCCATTTATTGAGTGTGCCACCAAAGGTAAAAAGTAGAGCGGCGAACAGTAATAACCAAGGTACGGATTGGGTAAATAGCGCTTCTGGCGTGTGTAGTAGTAAAAATGCACCAATGCCGCCGCCAATTACACATAGCCCAACAACGAGCTTGAGTTGTTTGGTACCAGATTGAATTTCGTGGCGCAGAGCGTAGGCTCCGCTAATGTATCCAGCACACGAAGCAAAGGTATTGGTCGCGTTGGCTGCAATCGGAGGGACGCCAGCGAATAACAAAGCGGGGAAGGTGATGAAGCTGCCTCCTCCTGCAATGGAATTCAACACGCCACCAATCACACCTGACAAGAATAGAATCAACCAATCCATAGTTTTAGAATCCAATGCATTAAATGATGAATCACCTTACTTGATTTTGTTATTAATATCAGGGCAATGTGCAGTGAAGAGGTGGGTTTGTGAGTTTGCTACCAACTTGGAGCTGTGGTTTTTTGAAATGACTGATACGAAAAAAGGAACCTGAGGCTCCCTTTATTTCGTTTTGTTTTCTAGGCTAAGCCAAGTTTACACTTCAACAGGCTTTGCTCTAAAACTCTTGAACAGCTTAACCAGAATCGGACTAGATAGAACCAATACCGCTAAAATAGTGAAGGTCATGGTGATAGGGCGTTCCCAAAGGAAGCTGAGTTCACCATCACTGATCATCAGTGCGCGTCTCAAGTTCTCTTCCATCAAACCACCTAATATGAAGCCAAGCAGTAACGGTGCGAGCGGGAAGTTGGCCAGCCTTAACGCTATCGCCGCCATTGCCACAATTAGCATCACAAACACATCCATCGTGTTGAAAGACACCAAGTACACGCCTGTGATTGAGAAGAAAATAATCATTGGCAGTAGTACCGTTCTTGGTACCGCTAGCAGTTTAGAGATGTAAGGGATTAAAGGCAGATTCAAGATAACCAGCACGATGTTGCCAAAGTACATCGAGATAATCACCGACCAGAATACATCTGGGTGCTCAACGAACAAGCGAGGACCCGGTTGGATGCCATAAGCGATGAGTGCACCAAGCATAATTGCTGTAGTACCAGAGCCCGGAATACCGAGTGTCAGTAGCGGAACGAATGAACCACTCGAAGCTGCATTATTTGCTGATTCAGGAGCCACAAGACCACGAATACTGCCTTTACCAAACTCTTTCTGCTTGTCTTTTGGTGCTAGGCTGCGTTCCATGCCGTAGCTTAAGAAAGCTGCGATAGTCGCGCCAGCACCCGGAAGCACGCCAGTGAAGAAGCCAAGAATTGAAGAACGAATCGAAACGGGCGCGACTTCTTTGAACTCTTCTTTGGTCACTTTCATGCTGCCAATATCGGCCATCTTTTGGCTTTCTTCGCCGCTGGTGTCTTTCTCTGGTTTCAAAATACCCATTAAAGTCTCACCTAAAGCGAAGGTTGCCATAGCAAGAAGTAGGAAACTAAAGCCATCCATTAGGTCTGTTAGGCCAAACGTGAAACGCTCAACACCAACGCCTTTGTCGATACCAACAGTAGATAACATCAAACCAAGAATGGTCATCATCCATGCCTTTATTACCTGACCTGGGCCTGCAAAAGCCGCTACAGCCGATAGACCTAACAACATCAATGCAAAGTAGTCTGACGACTGGAAGCTCAATGAGACACTTGCTAGAGCCGGTGCTGCAATCAAAAGCATGATTGCTGACAGAGTACCGCCAGTGAAAGAAGAGTAGGCTGCTAGTGCCAACGCTTTACCTGCTTGGCCTTTTTGTGCCATTGGGTAGCCGTCGAATGCGGTTACTACCGTTGAAGAACAACCTGGAGCATTGATTAAGATTGATGACGTTGAGCCACCAAATACTGCGCCGTAGTACACACCTGCCATTAAGATTAAGCCAGAAGAAGGGTCTAGGCCGTATGTAATCGGGATCATCAACGCGATTGCTGAAATTGGACCTAGCCCCGGGAGCATACCAATGAAGGTACCCACGAAGCAGCCCACAATTACCATCATGATGTTCATTGGCATCACAGCGGTAGAAAGTCCTTGTAAAATTCCGTCTAACATAATGTTATCCCTACCAAAGAGTGAAGATTAAGCCAGGCTCTAGGTAGATATCTAAGCCTTGAGTTAATAATAAAAAGAACGCGATAACGAAAGGAAATGACGCGCCAAACAAAATAGATTTACGGCGCTCACCCAATAGGTAAAAGCCAGCAAGCAAGAAGAAGCTAGTTGCTAAAACAAAGCCAAGATAAGTCAGTCCAACACCGTACAAAGCCATCAACACTAAAAAGCCAATGAGCAGCTTCCAATTCAACGGCGTGGTGTCGCATGAAACCTTCTGGTCCGGTTGTCCTGTAACTAGTAGGATCAACGACAGGCCGATGCCGATAAACGTTAATAGGGTAGGTAAAGTTCTTGCTGTGAAGGGTTCGTACTCGTCACCGGGGAACAAAGGAATTAGCGTGGTTTGGTAGCCATAGCACAAGCACGCCAGCATAAAGATCATGGCTCCGATGCGATCCTTTGAAAGCAAAGATTCCTTACTCAGAAATTTGGTTGGTAAGTCCGACATATCCAACTCCATTTGGGGTGGTATAAATAGTAAAAAAGCCGTACATGAGCGAGTTAATGAAGAATGTCTGGGATCACTAACCAAAGGTAAGCGAATTACGGTACTGGTTTATCAGCCACTTGCGTTTACAACGAATCGGCAAGCGTTAGTAATACGTCTACGAATAAACAAAGGAGTATGAAGTTAACTCATGTACGGCGAAACAAGGAAAGAGTAAGAGGGCACATAGACCCTCTATGGTTGTTAGTTATTTCAAGAAACCAAGCTCACGCATTAGGTCGCCCATCTGTTTTTCTTGGTCTTCTAGGAAGGCGTAAAAATCTTTGTCAGCTTTGTAGTTGTCAATCCAACCGTTACGGTCACGAACCACTTGCCATTCATCGGTCTTGTACATCTTGCCTAGAGCTACATTCCACTCGTCGATTTTCGCTTGGCTAGTGCCAGGTGCCGCGAAGAAGCCACGCCAGTTAGCAAATACTGTTTCGTTGCCGTACTCAGTTAGTGTTGGGATGTTTGGTGCCGCATCAAGACGTTTTGGTGCCGTTACCGCCAATACTTTTACTTGGCCTGATTTAGACATTTCTAGCACTTCACCAAGGCCTGTCGAAAGCAGTTGTGTTTCGCCAGATAATAGAGCTGCCATTGCTTTACCACCTGCATCGTAAGCAATGTATCGCACTTTCTTCGCATCAAAACCTTCGCCTTTGAACGCTGCCGCCACAACAAGGTGATCCATGCTGCCTCGAGCCGAGCCGCCTGCAATTTTCACTTTACGTGGGTTGCTTTCGAATTCTTTTACTACATCTTCCCAAGTGTTGTACTTCGAATCCGCAGACGCAACGATTGCGCCATAGTCGGCAATAGTTGCTGCTACAGGAGTTAGGTCGCGGAAAGATTGTGGGAAGATCCCCGTTAGTGAACGAACAACGATAGGCGTTGAGTTCACCATTAGCGTGTCTTCTTGACGTTGAGCCGTCTCGATTAGGTGTGCAATGGCTTTACCGCCACCACCACCAGACAAGTTTTGGAAAGAGACATTTTCTACGATGTCGGATTTAACTAATACATCACCCGTACCACGAGCCGTCATATCCCAACCGCCACCAGCGCCGCCAGGGATTAGGAAGTGGATTTTTTCTACGTCAGCAGCAAAAGTGTTAAAAGAAAAGGTTGCTGCGATGATAGAAGCCGCAAGAGTAGGTTTCAGTGCCTTGAACATGGTTCACGTTCCTTATGTAGGGGATCTCTTCAATGGAGAGAAACTTATGTTTTATATCCAGCTGCTAAATACACGAGTAGGGTATTGCTTAGCAGATGACGTTAAAGTTAACGGTGTGTTAAAGAATTGTCTGTAATGCGGTGATATTGAGGATAAAGAACATTGGGTGAATAAAGTTCATAAAGTTCACGGGGAGGTGAGGGTGTCCTTACTGTTGGAGACAGATGAAAAAAGAGAGCCACTTGGACTCTCTTTAATAGTTTGTAACTTATGACATATTTAGTGTTTCTCGATCATGATGAACTAGCCAGTGTTGAGCCTTTTAGCAGTTCAGTCGCGCAATCGAAATCGAACTCCTCGAGTGCGCTTTCCAACTTTTTAAATTCCGAAGGTGTTAGCCCAACCACAGCACCGTCCTCAATGTTAAGAACAATGTTGAGAGCTTCGGTGTCATCATTGGATACCGCTTCTAATAATAGGCCGTATAGTTCAGTACTTGGTTGATTAGGCGATGTCTCCGGTTTTGCTTGCTGGTCTCTTGTATTCTCGGTGGCGACTGTTGTGTGGAAGATCGAGTTAGCGATCTCTTGGCTGAGTTCAATCGTGGTTTTGATGACCTTTTCTTTTAGGTCGTCATCGGTAATTTCGGACTCTAGGTTTTCACATAGACTATGCAAGTCGCTAGCTCCGAGGTTACCGGCCACACCTTTGAGGGTGTGCAAGTAACGTTGTTGAGCACTATTTGATAGTTCGACAGTTAAGGTGCTTTTGTCAGAGTAGGCTTCAACAAATCGTTTCAATAGCTTCGTGTATAAGGTGTGATTGTTGCTCGCTCTCATTAATCCCATGTTGGTATCAAGACCGTCAATGACAGGTAACGCCTCGGGTGCTTTTTCTGCGTTGTTTTCTTCTTGTAGAATCTTGGTGGACTCTTGCAACGAAACATTAAATTGCACAGGGTTAGACGGTGACACCCAATTGGCTAAGGTCGCGAACATCGAGCCGACATCAATCGGTTTAGCGATAATGTCAGTCATCCCACAGTTGAGTGCTTTTTCTTTATCCCGCTCCATCACGTTTGCTGTCATCGCAATGATTGGGGTTTGTGTGTCTTTTATCTTGTTACGAATATGCAGGGTTGCTTCGTAACCGTCCATCACTGGCATTTGGCAATCCATCAAAATACCATCGAAAGGTACGTCGTCAGTTATGGCTTGTTGATAAAGATCTATCGCCTGCTGACCATTCTCGGCAATGGTGACTTTAATTTGTTGCCCCTCTAAAAGCTCTGTTGCGAGCTCTTGGTTTATCTCATTGTCTTCGACCAGCAAGATGTTAGCTCCGGCCAGTTGTTGGACGTTAGCGAGTTGATTTTGTTGTTCTAATTCGCTGCGAGATACGCGGTCTGAGTCGAGTCCATAGAGTGAAACAATAGAGTCATAGAGATGAGATGAGGTGATTGGCTTGTCTAGAATACTCGGTACTTCAAAGCCTCTTTGTTCTATGAGTTCAGCAAGCTCTTCTCGGTCGTATGCGGTCAGCATCATGATTTTAGGCATTGTGAGCTGCTGCCCATTTTTGAGCTCTGCTAGTAAGTCTACGCCATCTCGCTTAGGCATCTTCCAGTCGGAGATTACCAAATCAAATGGCTTGTTCTGAGCGTCAGCGGTATGTAACTCAATAAGAGCTTCATCAACGGATGAGCTCAGTGTTGGTGTCAGCTTTAGTGATTCTAGGATATCGCCTACGATCAAGCGGGCGCTGGAGTTGTCATCGACGACTAACACTTTCAAATTGTTAATTGATGCAGGTACGACAACACGGTGTTGCTGAATAGAATGACTAACGCGAGTAGCAATAGTAAACGAAAAGGTCGAGCCTTTGCCAAGCTCCGTTGAGACATGAATATCCCCTCCCATCAGTTGGCTGAGCTCTTTACTGATGGCAAGGCCTAAGCCTGTACCGCCATATTTCCGAGTGGTTGAGCTGTCAGCTTGAGTAAATTTGGTGAACAGCTTACTGGCTTGCTCTTGCTTCATGCCGATACCACTGTCAGAGACTGCAAAGTTCAATTTGATGTCATCGCCTTGTCTTTCTGCTACTGAGATTGAGATCTTCACTTCGCCTTTTTCGGTGAATTTGACGGCATTGTTACTTAGGTTAATCAGTATTTGCCCAAGTCTCAAAGGGTCACCAATAAGGTTGGTTGGCACGTCTCTATCTACTTGAATGAGCAGCTCTAAACCTCGATCTGAAGCTCGTAAGCCAACCAAGTTAGTAATATTGTCGAGTACATTCTCAAGTTGGAAGTCAACTTTCTCAATGTCGAGCTTTCCAGCTTCAATTTTCGAGAAGTCGAGAATGTCATTGATTAGCCCGAGTAGGGTGTCAGAAGAGAGCTTAACTTTGTGGATATAGTTACGCTGAGCCTTGGTCAAATCGGTTTTCAATGCGAGGTAACTCATACCAATGATGGCGTTCATTGGTGTACGAATTTCATGGCTCATATTAGCTAAGAAATCGGATTTTGCATGGTTCGCTGCATCGGCTTCATCCCGTGCAGCAGCTAGGCTGTGCGTGAAGGTTTCTAAAGCTGAATGCGCTTTGTTGGCGAGCAAACCCATCAACAAAATAATGACGAAGAAAATCAAACCTCCTACGGCCAAATGGGAGGTTACACTAGATGAATCTTTGACATTGACGCTTTCTGCTAAGTGGCGCTGAGAAACAAAATCTCGCAGTGCTAAGAAGCTTTTATCCATTGCTTTGAGTAATTGATGGCCTCGAATTTGTGAACTGACTAACTCAGTGAATTGCGATTCATAGACGCTGATATGGTCGTCAAAGGCAGTAATTTTTACCTCTGGTGCGTACAAGGCAATCAGTCGTTGTGCGTTGCTTGATTTAGATTGCATCTCATTGATTACATGTGACACTTTGTCGGCGATGAGCTTCTGTTCCTTTGAATTTGCGAGCAGAAAATCTCGGTTGAATCTATTTGAACGACTCAGTAGTGTGCGAATCGCCAATAGGTCTTGACCTATGAGCAGTTGGGAAGAGAGTTCTGCTTGAGATTGAGAAATGAGATGATTCAGTTCTGCGACTTGGATCTGTTTAGCTTGATAGAGTAATCCAACCGAACGCGAAAATTCAGAGCCGCTCAAAGTGACTTGATTGATGAGCGAGGCTGTTAACTTTTTAGAAGAGACCGGTACGCCTTGAAGTTGAACTAAGTTGGTGTAATAGCGATTTTTTGCCTTTTCAACAATCTCTAAACGTTGTTGTCCTTTGTCATCTAAAATTTGAGCGTGTAATTCGGTAATCAACTGTGAAGCCTTTTGCATCTCAACCTTGACCAGTGAGTAGGTCTTTAGGTTTCCGTCGAGCAAATATTCTTTTTCAAGGTTTTGTATATTAACGGCGAGAGTAGCGAGTTGACTTGTTTTTAAGGCAACGTTAGTCAATTCTTCGCTAGTTAATCGCAACCCTCGAATATTTTGACTGTTTTGATTAATGGCTTGATTGTGCAAATCTCTCATCTCTCGCAATAGCTCGGTCGCGGCATTAGATCGTTCATCCATTAGCGCTCGGGTAGATTGATTCAACTCAATAAGCCCGACATATTGCTTGAATTGAATCAAATATTCCGTGAGTAGATTGCTCGGAAGTGATTCCGCATATTGATTGGCATAATCGTCGGCTAAACTTATAGTTTGCTTTGCTTCTTGATTAAAGTTGGCAATGACTTTTTCGTTATAGTCGTTACTGAAAGACAACTCGTAAACACGCAGTTTATCGAGGGAGGTCAATAGTCGAGTACTAGAAGCGTACTGTTCGACACCGATGAAGCGATCGTTGAGATTGATCCAAGCGCCCACTGCGACGGAAAACACAACGACAGCCGCAACGAGAAAAGAGATTAAGATTATTTTGGAATCAGTAGCAAATCTTGAAACAGTATTCATAAAGTACCTGTATTGATAAAGTACCAGCGAACTTAGTGTTCTGGTTCATCAGAAAAAGAGTCTTTGATCGCTAACATCTCGTCGAGCTTATTTATGAAGATAGGCACTAAGTTAGGGTCAAAATGATGGCCAGCTTGTTCTTGAATCAGCTCAATCGCTTTTTGAATAGGCCAAGCTTTTTTGTATGGGCGTTCGCTAGTCAATGCGTCGAATACGTCGGCAATCGCTACAATTCGCGCGCTGAGAGGGATATCTTCACCGGATAGCTTGTGAGGGTAGCCGCTACCATCCCATTTTTCATGATGATATAGCGCAATTTCTTGGGCGAGTTTTAGTAGTTTGGAATCGTTATCACCAATGATGTCCCCACCAATGGTGACGTGTGTTTGCATGATTGCCCACTCTTCAGGATCCAGCTTTCCTGGTTTGCCTAATATGTTGTCCGGGATGCCAATTTTACCGATGTCGTGCATTGGCGCCGCTTGGAATAGTAGCTCAACCCACTCTTCGTGCACGTCTAACTGCTGAGCCAGAATTTTCGAGTAGTAACTCATTCTTACAACGTGCATTCCCGTTTCATTGTCTTTGTACTCTGCTGCCCGGCCGAGCTTGCGGATTATCTCCAATCGACTCATTGCCAAAGCTTCCGTTCTTTGTCGTACCTTGCGAGACAGTGCCAAGTTTTGGTCGTAGAGGGAGATTTGCGTGACAACACGAGCTTTCACAATAGGTGGGCTAACTGGTTTAGTGATGTAATCAACAGCGCCTAGCTCAAAGCCCATTTGTTCATCGACCATATCGGTTTTCGCGGTAACAAAAATTACAGGGATATTGGCGGTGACTGGATCATTTTTAAGTCGGCGACACACTTCATACCCATCCATTTCTGGCATCATTATATCGAGCAGGATCAGGTGTGGTTTTGGATGTGAAGAGGCAATCTTTAACGCTTTTTGACCTGACGTCGCAGCTTTAATTTTAAAGTCTTCATTGAGGATACCTGACAGGGTGTGGATGTTGTCTGGGATATCATCAACAACCAGAATAATGGGTTTATCTGTCGTAATTTGATTCATTTTTCGTCCCTAAAAAATTTAATCAGATTGCTATGTTCTATGCTATTAAAGCGTAGTGGAATTTGGTGGAAATGCATGATTTCTGGAGGGTTAATTATTGGTTTTGGAATCTAAAAGGAAATAATGGAGTCCCTTTCTATGAATAGATATTTTATATGTTAACCTTTATTTAACAAAGAATAACTTTATCTATGGTGTAGTCTCGGGCTAATACTATTCTAGCTCCTACATTTCCTTAACAGCATGTGATACCTGCTAGGTAGACTTATGTATTGGAAGGACTGTTTTGAGCTACTTTTGTTATCAAATTGGTCAAAGTACTCTTCTAGTATCACTGCAAGAGCGAACCAGTCATCGAATTTGCCTAAGACTGAACTAGGTGTTGAATACCTTGGTGTATAGCTTTCAAAACGTAGCTCGGAACGCAGAGTTCCGTTCTTTATGACAGAGCCGAAGTCAATTAAATGTACTTGCCCTTGAGGAGTCAATACGATGTTAGATGGTTTAATGTCACCATGAACGAAACCAAGTTTGTGGACTTGATGAATCGAGCGCTCTAGCAAGGTAATCCAGTTGGTAGGGAAGTTGTTTGACTTAGAAGGCTCGGTTTGGATTTGTAATAGTGTTATTCCACAAATGTGGGAAAGGACTAGATAGTCACTCTGCTGGTTAGAGAAATAATCGCAATATTCTGGCCAGTTATAATTGGAGTTGGAATAGAGAAACTCAGCCTCTTGTTTGAGAAAGTGACGGTGCTTTACTGCTTGAGCATACTTTATAGTAACGACGCCCCAGCTAGGGTGCTGGGCTTGAAGTACACGTCTACCTAATCGAGAGAGATTAGTGTAGCCACGGTTAGTTAGCTCCTGCTTGAGCTTTGCGTCGTCCGAAAATTCTCCCTTCAAAGCAACTTTGCCAGAGTGTTAAAACCAAAGGAAGAGCAACTTATTGACAGAGAATTATTGTCATAAGATGGAGCTCGCTTTGATGTACAAAGCGAGCTACTTGAGGGGGCTTTACTAGATATCACTTGGTAACGAGAATCCAGAGAAGAAGCCGGGAACAAACGGGTTCGACTGACCCTGAGTTTTGATGGTCAGTTTTACTTTACTGTCACCATACACAAACTCAACTTGTGTATCTTGAGCGGATGAAAAACTCACATTTGGACCGAATAAGCGGAACCAACTCCATGTACCTTTGACTGTACTTTGGCCAATTATGGAGTCTTGTGTGTTCAACTGGACTCCTAGTTTCTCGATAAACTCGGAGTCTCCTTGCCATGATTGCTGACTCCATAAGGTCGGCCCGTGACGGTAAGTGAAGATCGGTTTGTCCGAAATGATTGAAAATTCGGTAATGTTTGGTGTCATATCAACAGCTTTTACTTGGAAATCGATCTGAATGTTTGATGGATCAGCTAGGAAAAGAGCGTTTTTGATATCAGAAGCTTTGTCCATCATTGTCCATACATCTGGCGTGATAGATAGCGCAGTACCAGGCAACAGCCCTGGTAAGTAAGGTGCTTCGTCATTGTTTTTAACGAATCCATTGAGGCGATTTTGAGAGAACTTATCAACTATACCGTTTGTAACGAAGAAGGCCTTGAGATCAGCAACGCTCACATCCAGTTTGGACTGTCGGTTGAATGGATAAAAAGACGCTAATCGTTGTTGGTATGGTTGATAAACTTCGTTTGACCATGCTGTATTAAGGTGGTCATGAGCCAGCGACATCACCATTTCATTACTTTGATGCACAATTTTACTTATCACTTCTTCTGCTACAGCTAAATGATCGTTTGATAAGTTTGATAATGATGCAATAGGGTTACCAGCTTGCAAAGTCACAGATAAAGTATCGAAGGCTACTTTTTGAGGTTCTTTGGTTTCATAAAACTTGTCTGCCCATTTATTTGCATTAATAACCGCACTCAGCAGATTGTCTATTGGCTTCTTCCCTTGATCGTTGGCAGAGACCTGTTTTTTGTATGCTTGAAAGCTTAAAGTTATCTGGCGTGCAGATTCTTTTTTATCTTGGTCTTGAATTGGTATGGTCGCAGGATCTTGCGATTTACCCTCGTTGTCTGGTATTTCGAGTTCCACATAGGTGTACTTAGCGACGGTTGAGTACAGGCTGACCAGTGGGTTACTGTTTGCACTTGATAGGCTAGCGAATGCTTTTTTAAGTTGTGCAGGATCCGCTATTTCATTGACTTTTACATTGCTAATGAGATCTCGCCAATAATTTATGTAGTCATTTTGATAAGTTTGCTTTAGTTCACGGCTGATTCTGTGCATTTCGAGTGCACTCGGATAGGCCCCTGCAACCCCTTCATATGATTGTAAGGCTGCTTTTAGAGTAGGTGAGTTGACGGATAAATCGAGCTCATTAAACCCCGTTGGTGTATAGATATATGGAACCATGTAGCCCACATAACTTGTTGGGAATTGCAGAACTGAACCCCAATTATCGCCTAAATCACTTCGAATATCGACGCGCTTTGAGTAGGTTTCTGAGCTTTGAATGTGTTCATACAATAGAGTTCCGATACCTGTTTGAGTAATGACTTTCTTCGCTAGGTTCTCTAAATCGTGATTTGATTTCATTGGTGTTAGGTTACGCGCGAAGATGTCATTCAGTAGTACCTCTAGTTGAGCAATATTGACACTATCTGCTTCACCTTGGTCTTGGAATGTACGCATGTAGTAGTTTTTAAGCTCATGAAGGTTAGTCCTATTTTTACTGAACAATAAACGGTAGTTATTCAGCAAAGCTAGAGTCTGAGATTGATCTTCGAGATTGACGTACACAAATAGGTCTTTCTCTAGGGTATTTTCCATAGAAGGAATCAGTACTTTCTGTAACGCTGCAAAATATGCTTTTTCGATCTCTCCTTTGATACTAGAGTTAGGCATAAATGGCAGCGTATACCATGGCTCAGGCTCATTGTAGAGGTTATAAATTCGCTGTAATGAAAACAGATTAGGTATGTTTTCAGCCATGTTTTCGATGTCGTAAGGAGATGCTGATATCGCTTCTTTATAGCGCTCAAGCATTACATCGGCTTCAGCTTCTCGTTGATTCTGGAAATCAAAGTCAAACTTAATCACAAGTAATACGGCGGTTAGTAAGCTAGCCCAAGATAGTGTGAAAATGACTTGGTTAACTAACAATGCGTTTTCTTTACGCTTGTTTACCCCAACCAGTTCGTGTTCGGATAAAATCACGTGTGTCATAAGGTATTGAGCAAAAAGGGTCTGGTTAACCGGGATCTGCTCATTGTGTTGATAATGCTCATGACCTACCGAATAAGATACAGTGCTCGCCAACAAGTCAGACTGAGCTGAGCTTTGACCATCATGAGTAAAGTAAAATCCGCGGAATTGAAGAGCGTCACTAAGCTGCTCTCCACGGTACAAGCGGTTGAGGAACAACCAAAGGTTTTGTTTCAATAATCCAAACTGGAAAGGGGCGCTAGCAATTGAGTTTCGATAATCCTGGTTGAGTTGACCTGCAAGCGCGTTGCTCATGTTGGCTATCAACTCACTGATTAAATGGTCGTATTCATCATTAAACCAGTCTGCGTCGATACCACCGTGTTTAGAATAAGGAGCCGTGGCACCGAATACGTCGTCTCTTTTTGATTCGTCAAATGCTGAGAAAAACTGACAAAAATCGCTGATGCTACCCATATTAGAGATAACGTTATAAATAGGTAAGCTGACCCCAAAAGCCTGATTAAACGTTTTTATTGTCGATTTTAGTTCATCAGCTTTTTGTGTTATTTGTTCATTATTTTCCAACAATGAAGCTACGTCAGTCGTGAGCAATAAACCATTCGCGGCCTGCCTCGGGCGCCATGCTGTTAGGGACTGACAGAGTGTTTTTAGGTATTCTGGGTGTTGATCTTCGCCAGTGCTTACCGAAACTAAAATGGAATGCTCGCTGACCCAAAATAGAATTGGGAATTCAATATCACTGCCAAAATCGTCGAGCTTATATGACTCATAACCCATTTGAGTGATGATACTTTTGTCTTTATTCGGATTTTGACTCAATAGTAGGTAGATTGGCAGGTCGTAGCGACTCATTAAGTGAGCTTTTGGCCGTTGCTTGCTGACCATGCGTTTGAAATGGTATGCCAGTTGCTTTTGTCTTTTCTGAATCAGCGATTTGTCGAATGACTCTTTTTGTGATGGTTCACTGCGGTTGATAAGAACCCAGTAACATACTAAGCCTACAAGTGTAGATATAATTGCGGTAGTAGCTAAAGCCCACGTCAAATATGCGTTGAGAGGTGTTAATAGAATTATGCTAGAGACGACGGTAAAAAGGGCAAAAGATACTAGGATCGAGATACCTACTGTTTTTTTTGTATTGCCCGATTTGTTTGATTTAGTTTTCGGCATAATCAGTTTGATTCTTCCTTGTTTAAGTCAGGCGCAGAAGTACGAACAATAATGGCGTTTATTTGGTCGTTTTCTACGTACCATTCTTTGGTACTTCTTGCTTCTTCTTTTGTGTTTGCTCTTAATATCACTCGGTAATATTTTTCATAAGGAGAAGAAATAGGCTGATAAACTGACGGTGACAGGTTATCAATAAAATCGTCAGCGCTTTGCTTGCTAGAGAAAGTCGCAAGTTGCACCAACCAATGTGATGAACTTGGTGTTAACTTGTTGCTTTGCAATACTTCTACAGCATCAACTTTACTTGCGTAACGAGGAAGAGCCGCTAAGTCTTTATCTTCGCTTATAAAGACAATATCTTTTACTTCGCCGGAGACGATGTAACGCTGACTGAAATTAGGCAAATACGTGAAGTCACGAGCTCGTTGAGCATGGGTGTTGGTATACCAGAAATCGGTTAAGCCAATGCTCGTTGCGATTAAACAAAAGAAGAAAAGGCTAGTGATTAAGTAACGTTTACGCCTTGTTGGCTTCCTTACTTCTGGGAGCTTCACTTTGATGCGGCAGTAAACGCCGCTAGTATTGCGATATTGGCTGATGGTTTGCTCTAACTGATAGGTGAATGCTTTCAATTGGTCAGCATTACCTTCACGATATTGGCCTTTGAATCCAATATTTATGAAGAGGTAAACTATCTCTAGAAGGTCAATCAGTTTGTGAGGCTGTCGTGCTGCTTTCTCTGCAACAGAGAAAAACAACTCACCACCATTGCGCATGCCGAAGAGCTCGCTAAGCAGTGTTTTGTTTTCCCAACCGTTTTTTTCTCCCCACTCGGAGTAGATGATGAATTCATCAATGACCACTGCATACAAAAAGCAGAGTTTATCGATAACAGCAATAGGGTAAGTAAGCTCGGTTGCTTGAGCTTTTATGTCGTTTATACCCTGTATCAACTGTTCTCTAAAAATCGCTAAATCTTCAGGTTCAGATAAGGTTGAGAGCTTGAGTGTTTTGGTTAGTAAATCGCTACTGATATTGAATAATTGATTCTCTGCCTTATCAAAGTGTCGCAAAAACTCTTCTTGGGCGCTGGTAGAATGTACAGCGACCAATTTAGAGGCTACCTGATCAGTTTCGTTATCCTTAGAGCCCTTTGTCGCTTTGTCGATGATGAGAGTTTCTTCATCTAAATAATCCATAACCATTATCTCAACGCATATAAAACGACTTCAAGGGTTGGTATACGAGCATCGACATGCAACGCGATGGCATCACGAGTGTCGAGCATATCCAACCAATTTCTATCTTTGGTATCGACTTCAAAATAAGCCACGCCTTGCATTGGCTTGAGTTCACTTGGCGCAATTGGTAAGGGTTTCAAAGAGATACCCGACAGAGAGCTTCTTACTAATTCGACAATTTTATTATTACTGCTTAGCTTCGCGGAAATAGGAAATAGCTCATTGAGCTCTGTGCTACTGATATCAGATTTAACGCTTAGAACGAAACGTCGGTTATAGATGCTACTAGGATCTTTGATCAACGTACGCAGTAACCTACGCTTTTCAAACAGTGATATATCCCATTTGAATTCAATAACAGAGTCTTGTTGAACCAATGTTAGCAAGTTTCTAAGACTAGAAAACAGCGGGTTAAAGTTATCGTATAATTTGTCATACTTTAAGGGCGGACATTCATCAGGAATAGCAGGTGTTAGTGCCATGACCTGAGCCTCAAACTGCTTCAATTTAGAATATAATTCGTGAGTCGGGTATTTGGTGTTGCTGATGGTTAATTCGAACCACGGTAACCATGAGCTCAGAGTTTGAAGCCATAAAAAGTCTTGCATCATAGATTGAGGACTTTTTTGATCTTGTCCTGCTTCAAGACGTTTCAGAAGGTTTTGAGCTCGGTTACTGACGAGTGCGTGAATCTCTTTAACTCGCTCGACAAGCAGAGTAGAAGCTCCGTAATGTAGACATGCGGGAATAAAAGATCTGTCATAGATCACTTCATCTGAATCACTGATTTCTAATATCTTAGCAACAGGAATCAGAGTAAAACCAGATGTGTCTTCACCGGCGAATTTTAGCCCAATATTTAGCTGTGCGACATCGACTTCAACGGTAGAGTTTTCTGATGTTGATGTGTCAAATACATTGATTGATTGGGTGATATAGCGACTTTGTTCCTGCCCATCTTCACAATAATCTTTGTTACCTTGTAAAGAAATCGGTAATGCGAGGTAAACGATGGTTTCTATGGTGCCTTGAGGTATATCGACAACGATTTCTTGCTTAAGGTTGAACTGAGTTCCATCGGGAAATACACCGGAGCAGCTCGGTATAGACAGTTTACCAATCTTCAATAGATCGTGATTAAGTACTAATTCGGTGATGCCATAAAAAGGAGAGAAACCAGCTAATGTCTCTATATTCTGACGAATGTAGTTCTGCACATAGCGATCTTGTTGCTGAAAGTGCTGAGGTGCTATAAACATTCCTTCTTGCCACACTACTTTTTTGAAAGCGTCCACGTAATGTCCTTTTCTATTATTTTTATATATTGGCTTGTGCATTTAAAGATTTACCACCAGCTGGAGTCGGGCTGTATTGAGGCTAACTCCGCTTTCTTACCAGTAATCGTTAACTCTAAAGTTTGCTCAGGATCTGCTGGCATCATTAAAACAGTTTTCGCTGTACTGTTCTGGTAATCGGCGAATTCAATCAATGCGGCAATATATTGAGTGTTCTTGTTAATATCTAACGTCAGTTGTTGCTCTGAGTTGGGCAGCACAATAGGCAGTACTTGTTTTGAAACTAAGTTTGCAGCCAACAACTGTAGGTCATTATTGTACAAATCAATAAAAGGCAATTGTTTAAACAGTTGCTGATCTGTGAGTTGGTAAAGCCTAACGACAACAGGGTTGGCTTGAGCATCATTGTATTGGTTGACCGTCGTATCCGCTTTAACTGTCAGTGAGTATTGGGTGACAACAGGGGCGGGGTCTGACGATGAGCACGCAGTTATCATTAAACAAAGAGACAATAGCATTAAACGTTTCATTCTTGCCTCTCACTTTGCTTTTGCATATTTTCCATAAATAATGCTTTGAACTGACGTCTGAAGTCCCCATTGTCTTGACGGTGTTGGAAGTGCTTTCGATAGATCTTCCAATATTTTTTATCCTTGTTGGAAAAAATGCCGTCACTCACGTATTCGCTAAACTGGTTTTCAAGTTGCTTTGGTGCAAATTCGTTTAGAAACTGGTCTACCGTTTGTTCCAATGCCTCAAAAAGAGCTTTTTGTTGTAGCTGTGGGTTCTGTAAGTATTGTTGGTTTTTTTCCGTCAGTGTGATGAGTTTGTCTATCGACTCTTCAATTCGTGTGTTGTTCTCGGCATTGACAGGAAAATATTCCAACTCAGCAGAGGGCAGGGAGCCTCCTCTGTTGTGAACGACTTCGTCTACTTCAATGTTGGGAACGACTTTATCGCTATCTAAATCTTCAAAGGGGTCTGACGAGAACGGGTCGTCACTCAGAACATTCGTTGAAGAAAAGTTTGAGGCTTTCTTAACTATCGTCACTTCAGGCGTAGTATCCAAAAAGTCTGTGTCATTGTCGTCAAGCTTTAAGTTGAAAGGTTCTATAAAAAGATCATCCTGATTGGTGTTATTCGTAGCATCCACTTTAGGTGCGCTTAACAGGCTAACTAACAGTGTGTAGTGACCTAATTTTATAATATCGCCATCGGAAAGTATGTATTCTTTCTCTCTTATCAATGATTTATCGTTTAACGTAGCACCATTGTTACTAACGTCTTTGATGGCGTACCCGCGTTCAGTGGGGTAGAGCTGGCAGTGAGTTCTTGAGACCCATTTGGTTTGGTCAGGTAGCGCAATATCACATGATGGCGAACGACCTAAGCTTCCGCCATTTTCAGGCAGGTAAACGACTCTAGAGGTAACGACCTCTTCAGCAGGTATAGAAATCATGTGGACACTGATAGACAATGGTTACTCCTTGCACTTGGATATAGCTGAGTTAAAACTATTTAAAAACCCGGAATAGGTTTTAAGGAATCGATTTGAAAAGTAGACCCCCATATTTTTGGTATCTAAGTTCATCGAGTTGAAGTAATCGAGTGGCAATGAAGCCTTCTCAAGTTCTCTTTCAAAGACTAAACCATCTTCTAGAACAACATCAATTTCCCTTTGCTTTAAAAGCTTTAGTAGTACTTTAGCATCTCGTGGCTGCATTACGACGTTAAATCCATTTCGTTTGAGCCAAAACCATTTACTAGAGCCAAATTTTGCAGAAAAATTCAGATTTAATTTTGATAGTTCATTAATATCAGGCTTTACGCCTGGGCCAAAATACCAATTTAAAGTCTGTTGCGCGATTGGTTCTGAGAGTGTTGCATACTCGTCACGTTCAGAGGTTTGGGTCGCAACGAAGAAACCGTGTTGTCCGCCACCATGAACACGTAGTTGTGCGTCAGACCAAGTTGTCATGGTTAACTGATAAGGTTGGCCCATTACACCTAGTGCACACTTAACCTTGTCTAAAGCAATTCCTTGCATCTCGGAATTTTCATAGGTTTGGTAGGGAGGCCAATCTTGCGTCGTGAGCATTAATCGAGATGGTCCAATTTGAACTTTAGCAAAAGTATTCATTGACCAAAAGGTAGCAATGAGCAGAGTTGCCAATGGCAATTTACTTGCAGAGGCTCTAGTTAACATCATTAGAGTGTCCTATTAGCTCAGAGATTTTCAAGATAGATACTGGCGGGTAATAATCGAGCTTATGTGCAGCCTCGATATTAACAATATATGAATATTGGCTTAGTGATTCTATTGGAATGTCCGAAGCTTTTTGGGTTCCTTGTAATATGTTTTTCGCTTTATATCCGGCGAATTGGCCAACATTGTAGTAACGGCTAACAATGCCAAACAGGGCTTTATGGCTTCTTATTGGGCTTTCGGTTGCTGAGAATGTGGGAATACCTTTTGAATGTAGCCTTGATACTACCTCGCCTCCTTGCGCAATGATGTATGAATCAGGCGGCAAATATGCCATATCAACACCTTCTTGTTTCATATTATCAATTGTGAGGCTAATTAGGTTGCTGTTTGACCTAATTTTATCAATATTTAGTGGGTACAAGATAACACGCTTGTTATGAATTTCCGATAACTCAAGCATCTTATTTGCTGTGATAATCGAATTATTTTCTTCGGCGTTATATATCACCCCAATACTTGAAACGTTAGTTAGCTTTTCAATCGCTTTAAATTGTATTTCATGAGGTACGATATGGGATACCCCGGTAAAGTTTCTTTCTTTAGAAAATAAATCAGTTACCAGTTTAGAACCCACAGGGTCGGTGACAATACTGAACACCACGGGTGTAGAGTTAGTCTTTCTAAATTCGCTTGGTTCATTATAAGTACCTAGTAACTCAAGGGTGATAGTAGTACCGAATGAATAAATAAGATCAGCTTTCTTATATTTTAAATCTTTAATATTTTGTTTAAGTTGAGCCTTATCGCTGTTTGCATCGAGAACCGTGAATCGCACATCAACGTGTTGTGATAAATAGTCCATAAAACCTTGCTCTGCATCAGTTACTCCACGCCATAATAAAAGGACAACGTGTTTTTCATCACTTTTGGCAAAGGTGAAGGGAGTCATTAAAATAAAGGTGATAACGAAAACTAAAAATCTCATGATTGAACCCCTAATTTCTGTTTATCGGATTCTAGAAATAATGAAAAGAACAGAATTAGACTGAATGAACTCACGAGTAATGAAACCCCAAATATAAGGATGGTATTATCGTAACCAAAAATGCTCAAACATACGCCTGCTAGCATAGGCCCTGCAATATTACCGATGCGCTCGGTGAGCCTGAAGATACCGATAATTTTCCCTTTTTCAATTCCTTGGCCGGAGAGTAGTTCGATGACCAGTGGTATTTGAGGCGAAACACAAATGCCATGCGCAATGCCGATAATGATGACGATCAGTAACACTCCCAATGTACCTTGGAAGAAGTAGAAGTTGAGTAATGCAAGAGAAGAAAGTAGCCCACCGATAAAAATGAAAGCCATTTTGTTTTTGAGTTTGTCGACTAGAATTGCGCTCAACGGTGAAATGACGATGATTGCAAGACCGTAAGCCATAATTACTCGGCCAGAAACAGAGCTACTTTCGCCCAAGAATTGTAGATAAACCGGGCAAATATAGTAAAGGAAACCAGTAAGTACGATCTTCGCTGGTATCGCACTGAATATCGTGATTAATGCAAAATATTTGTTACTTAACAGTTGTTTGAAATCTTTTAAATTGAGAGGTTTACTTGAGTTAATTGTGCTTGATTTCTCAAAAAACACATAGACAAGTAAGACACTGAGCGTTGCGATCAATCCAGCGAGCATAAACGTCTCTGAGTATCCAAGCTTCTCCGCAAGGATCCCACCAATCGCGGCTCCACATAGAGAGCCAGAGAAAAATGATGACAAGAAAGTCGCCATTCCTTTAGTACGATTAGAATCGTTGGTGGTATCTGACACATAACCCTGTGCGGAAATAAAAACGATACCATAACCAACCGCCGTGAATGCACGCGCTACTAATAAGAATTCGAGGGATTGAACGAAAGCAGTAGCGATTAACCCTATGCTCGTGATCAGCCCTCCTGTCATCAACGAATGTCTTCTGCCTACTTTGTCTGACCAGTATCCCGCAAATGGTAGTGAGATCGCCCAACACAACATGAACAGTGAAATTGGTAGACTAGTCACTAGGTTGTCAGGAATCCAACCCGTTATGTTGTCCAGTGAAGACACGAACCTAGGAAAAAAGGCTAGTGAAGACGCTTCCGAGAGGACCAATAAAAATAGTGGTAAGCGAATGAATCGAAAGTCTTGTTTATCAATATCTTGTGAAGGCTGAGCAGGCTTTAGCTTAATAATTGCTTGGTTAGCTAGATGAAGCAATTTGCCAAACTCGTCGCGAGAAGAAGTTTTTGCCAAGTGATTGACGATATCTCGGTTCACAAGCATGAATACTTTCTTTAATTGGTTCCAAGGTGAAATAATCATGAAGTTACACATGAATAGAATTATTTCGGCGACGACAAGGCAAGATGCGACCAAAACGGTGATCATATCCATGACGCTTTCTTTCAGCATATTCATGATCAAGTTGTTGTCGGTAGTCACCTTCAGCTGCATTGTGTGACTTTGGCTATTACTGTTATTGTGGTTGTCTATATTGTTGTGGTCGTTGCTATTATCGAGGTTGTCGCTATTAAACGTTGATACGCGTATAGACGCGTGTTTAACATTTTCCTCTGGATAGTGATAAGAGCTACCAGACTCCCCGTTAAAAGTAATAGATAGAATCTCACTGTGGTTATCAACGAAGAAAGCAAACTCGTCTTCTAAGCCATGCAGTCTGTTGTCAGGAACGCCTTTATTGAGTAACCCTTTAATCATCTGATTTAGTGAGTCACCAATCAGGGTTGATTTCTGCTCGAGTTTAACTTCATAAATCTGCGAAAACTTGTCCAGAGATTGATAAGAAACACCTAAATTAGCAATAATCGTTAACAGGATAGCAAGAGAAATGATAAACACGGGAAAGTGTTTTGTTTTCAATTTCTCGAACTTGGACATTGAATAGGGAGATTGCAGTGCCTTATGTGCTTGAGCTAAGGTAGGAAGTAAATCGCTAGCTCCATCAGAAGTTTCGATTATCGCAGTTGCACCTTTAACACGGTCTACAATCCCTTCTAACAGATATTTCAATGCTATAAAGGCAAATGCGCAAGACAGCACTATCCATATGACTGAATACAAGAATTGATCCTTTAGCAAGGACGCTTTTTGTTGGTCTAATAGTGACGTAGAGTAGTAGAGCTTTATTTGGCCTTCAACTAAACCGAAAGAATTGGTTATATCAAGTGATAGCTGACGATCGTTTGCTTGGTTGTGTACACCTGTGCCAAATAGTTGTTCACCAGAGGTAGACACCACCATTAATGCAGTAATGCCATCAACAAACTTTAGCCTACGATCTAGGATACCTTGTATGTTCGATATAGCTGAAAGAGGCAGACCTAAACTGATTGCTTGATTGATATCATTATGTGTTTCTTCTAAAACGATTCGATAGGTAGAATCGGAGGTTTCCGTTAGCCTTTTCTCGAAATTGAAATAGTTCAGTGTTGCATTTAACGTGATGGAAAACAGCAAAACCGCCATGATGGCAAACATCAATTTGACCCTAAGTGACAGGCTAAATGATGTCGGATTGGTGGAGGTTTGGCTGGTCTTGCTGTTCATTGGTTAAGGCCTACTTAATAGATAAATCGAAGTCAGCACTGTTGTTCGTTGCACTAACGGTTACTTGAGTAATGGGTTCGCTGCGGCTTAATCGTCCGATACATTCTTCGGCTAATCTTGGCATTAGTGAACGGTTAATAATTTGTTCTACAGCGCGACCGCCAGTGGTTGGATCGGTATTACGGTCGACCACGAACTGAATGAAATTCGCGTCCCAAGTGAATGAAGCCTTATATTGCTCTGCAAGTTTTTTCTTGATTCGATTTAGCGATATTTCTGTGATTTTCGCTAATTCTTCATCGTTAAGTGGGTAGTAGGGAACAATGGTAGTTCGGCCTAAAAATGCAGGTTTAAAGTATTGTTGCAGATCCGGACGTATTGATTCGAGTAGCTTGTCATTATCGATGCGATCGGTAGTCTGAGCACACACATCACAGATAGCTTGGTCGGCAGCGTTCGATGTCATAATAATGATGGTGTTCTTGAAATCGACGGTTCGACCTTCGCTGTCTTTGATATGACCTTTATCGAAGATTTGATAAAACAGATCATGTACACCAGGGTGAGCCTTCTCCATCTCATCCAATAGCAATACAGAATAAGGGTTGCGTCGAATCGCTTCCGTCAATACACCGCCTTCGCCAAAGCCCACGTAACCTGCTGGTGAGCCGAGTAGCATGGAAATTTTATGCTCCTCTTTAAACTCGGTCATGTTAATAACGGTAAGATCGTTGCTTCCTCCGTAAAGTTGCTCCGCAAGTGCCATGGCAGTTTCAGTTTTACCGACACCACTTGGACCACACATTAGGAACACACCAATCGGTTTTCGATTATCCGTTAAACCCGCTCGGGAAATACGAATTGCTTTTGCTAGTTCGTTCTTTGCGACATCTTGTCCTATTACTCGAGTATTAAGTTCATCTTCCAAGGTCAGCAGCTTAGCGATTTCATCGCTCATCATGTTGCCAACCGGGATACCAGTCCAATTCGCAATCACCTGAGCAATAGTGTTATCGTCGACCATGGCATAGACGAGGGGCTCCTCACCTTGTACGTTTGCTAACTCGATACGCAGGCCGTCGAGTTGTTGCTGCTTGTTGGAGTCAACCGCATTTAGCTCTTGTGCTTCAGTTATCTCTTGCTGAATCACTTTAATTTGGTCTACTAATTCAATCTCTTTTTCCCAACGCGTGTAATACGCAGCCAACGTTTGTTGGTTCTCTTCTATCGATAGTGTGAGCTCTTTAATCAACTCAGCGCTGTTGGAGAACAGTGCCTCTTCTTTTTCTAATGCTGATTTTTCGTTTTCTTGATAACGAATCGTCTGCTCTAGTGTTTCCAATACTTCTGGCTTCGCGCCTTGTGTCAGTGCGATTCGTGCACTGGCAGTATCAAGTAGGCTAATGGCTTTGTCTGGCAGTTGGCGACTTGGAAGGTAACGGATCGATAAGTTGACCGCTGCTTCAATCGCGGATTCAGCAATAAAAGCGCCATGGTGAGCTTGCAATGAAGCAGCCACACCACGAAGCATTTGCATCGCATCTTCTGCGTTAGGCTCTTCAATGGTTACAACTTGGAATCGGCGTGTCAGAGCCGGATCTTTTTCGAAGTACTTTTTGTATTCCGCCCATGTTGTCGCAGCGATGGTTTTGAACTCACCACGCGCCAAGGCTGGTTTTAGAAGGTTTGCCGCGTCGTTTTGTCCAGCAGCGCCGCCTGCACCAATAAGGGTGTGAGCTTCATCGATAAATACAATGATGGGTACTTCTGAGCTTTTTACTTCATTGATGACGTCTTTTAAGCGGTTTTCAAACTCACCTTTAACGCTCGCGCCGGCTTGCAGCAAGCCAAGGTCTAAAGAGTGGATCTGTACGCCTTGTAGAGCACTAGGGACTTCATCAGCTGCAATTCTTAACGCTAATCCTTCAACAACAGCGGTTTTACCTACGCCTGGTTCACCGACCATAATCGGGTTGTTTTGGCGCTTACGACACAAGATGTCAATCGCTTTTCTTACTTCTGCATTACGGCCTGAAATTGGGTCGATGTTGCCATCAATAGCCTGCTGAGTAAGGTTTACCGTGTATTTGCTTAGAGCGTCGTTACCCGCGGGGGTACTATCGACAGCGCCATTAGCTGAAGGTGCTGAAGAGTTACGTGCAATAGGAGTTTTCTTGATAAGACCTTGCAGAGACTCAAGTGAAACATTGCTTAATGATTCAAGTTGTAAGGTCGTCACACCTAATACATTTTGCTGCATTAGAGCTTGAATAAGGTGTAGGCTGACGATCTCTCCATGCCCGTAGTTTACTGATGCAATCATCCAAGCGTCTTTGATTAATTCCGTTAAGCCGTGGCTTAACGTCGGTTGACCTTCATTACCTTTTGGGAGCATAGAGATTTTCTTTGTCAATTCACTGACTAAGGCATCTATTGAAAGTTTCTGAGATTCACACAATGTCATGAGCATTGGGTCTTTCTGGGAGATAAGTTGAAGAATCCAGTGTTCAACCTCTATAGCTCCAACACCTTGGTTCATTGCTGAACCAGCAGATGCTTCGAGCGCCTGCTTTAGGGCAGGTGCTAGCTTGCCGACTAAGTTAGTGAGCGTTACTTGTGTCATTGTTTATTCCTTATATTTCTATAATCTACACGAACCATATTGCGAACTATAAAAGCAAAATGTTTACACTTTTATCAGGACTGTGCTGAGGGGCAAGATAATCAATCTCTCCTAGGCGAGCTGCAATAGAAACGTTGCTTGATAAACGGGGTTTGGTTAAATATGAACGCTTAACGTTCAGATAAATGGCAACAGGCGTGTTGTCTTTTAAGTAATGCTGAGTCAAAGACCACATGGATTTCGCTAATTGGTCATCTTGCTGAATTTCTAGGAATTCACTTCTGCTTTTTGGAGTAACAAAAATACTCAAGTTGTTGAAATTAACGAGGCAGGTTCTTCCTACTAAGAAACCTTGTCCTAAACGGCTATTGAAATCCCGATTTTTACCTAGTCGTGTCAATGAATCTGTAGGCAATAGGCGACGTTCAAATGCCTTACATTCGACATCGATTGAGTAAGGAAAAAAATCATTGAGTATCTTTTTTAGCGTTGTAAGGCTACGGCTTTGTTGGCTAAGTAATAGTGAGTATTGCAGGTATTCTTTGTGTTCTTTCCCAAGTGCTGAAAAATGATTCAATAACGCCGCTTTTTTGGAGTTCTGCTCGTTTTCAACGAGTAACCAACGTTGCACATTAGTTCGATAGGTGATTTCAAAGTGGCGTTGATTAAACACATCCAGAAAGTCTTGAAGTGAATGATCGTCGTTGTGTATCGCGCTTAACAACTCTTCATAAATATAATTGGGAATTACCCCTTTTACACCAGAAAGCGCTTCTTTTGCCAATCTCAGCTTTGCCTTGTTTCCCTTTAGCGAAAAGTACTGAATTTCTTGAGGGTTCCCAGTTGGCATTGCCTCAGACTTCAATTGGATCTGTACCTGAGTAGAGCTGTGAGACTGGAGTCGTTCCAATAGTCTCATTGCTTGCGAGAAGTCGTACTTTTCGGGTTGAGTCGTTAGATCTTCGATGAAATGCTTCATATCGGCTTCCTATAGCGATCGATCCAATTGTGCTTATTTTGTGGAGTTACAGGCACAATTGACTACCGTGAATCTTAGGGTATGTTTTTATGAAACCATCTCGCCCATAGAGACGAATCTTAAGTTGAATGTATCTATCAAAACTGCAAAACTGCTGGAAGAAGCGATTCAACACATCGGCAAATGCTAGGTAAGGTGAGGTGGCATCAAGCGTAAGTTCAATCTCGGTTCCGGGCGAGAACACGTTCTTACCCAACACACGAATTGCAGAAACTTGCGAATTGAATGTAATTGAGTGAATCATCTGAATTTCTGTGCTTGATACCTGGTCGCGACTGCACAAACTCAACATATGTTTGAGTTCAGCTACCGGGTTGCTAGATTGCACCAATGATGTGAAGTTGGTGTTCAATAAGCTAATAAATTCCCAGTGGATGTTTTGGTCGATTTCTTTTTTAATCGGCGCAGAGGGCGGGTAAATAGGTGAGAAATCACCGGGTAAATCAATACTCTCTAAGCATTCCAAAGTGCCGATTACACCACAAGCTTGCTTCCCATTAGTACACAGTAACTTGGTACCAAGTAGCTTGCTAAATTCTGTATTTGTCGTGTCCGATAACGAAATCGCTATGCTTACTTCACCAAAGTGATCGTGTTTACTTTGCCAGTAGTCGTAACTTTGGTTATGTGAATACTTTTCTTTAAAAAGTGGAATTAAAGGGACCTCTCCGTTCGGAGTGATTTCATAGACGTTTTGAATTTCAATAATTTCTATATTGTTGTCACTATGAGCGTCGGCATTAACTGGAACGGATAGAGTCCGGTGGTCATATGGGATCGGTTCGCCAGTTTGCTCAAATAAATTAATCGCAGGCACGACATTGAGCTTGAATACGTCTTTATTAAATAGACGAATGAACTCCGATGGCAATGATGACATAAACAAATTAATCACGATTTCAGACTCGTCAAATTTGTTCGCGTGTTCAGCAAAGTTTTTTAGTCTAAAGAACTGTCGCTTCTCTTTGAAAAAGAAGAATTCATTGATCAGTTGATAACCGGTGAATTGATTTCCGTGTTCAGGCAAGAACTTAAACTCGAGATCACTAATTCGATTTTTTAGTTGAAGGTTATCAACGGTCGAGTGTTGGGCACACTCGGAATCGGAAATGGAAATCGACAAGGTATTGTTGAGAAGCAAATCGACGAGAGAGTCAGCATTATTTTCGAAGCCTTTGACGAAGAAATCGAGATCACCTAATTCTAAATGGCTGAAATAAACATCCGGATCACCAGTACTCAGAGATATCTGAACAACCGCGGAGCTTTGGTTAGCTGTTGAAGGTCTGTTGAAACTAAACGGCGCACTCAATGCTCTGGCATTGCTTAAATTAAATGGTGCTATATTGAGTTCGTCAACGGTCTTAAATAGGCACTCGTTTTTCGTGTTTGTACTTGAAAAAAGTGAGCCTTTAGGCAAGCTGCTTGATTCAATAGGACCGTCTTCAGTATGAAGTTCAAGATAAGCAACACTAGGAACAGTTTGAATATAAGAAGGGTAGAGAACACTCAAAATACCTTCGATAACTTCAGGCAACTGTTCAGATAGTTTCTTTTCGACCTTTGCGTTCAATAGTGCTACACCGTCGAGTAAGCGAGCCATGCTAGGGTCTTCGATCTTACCTTGATGGATATTGAGGTTTTCGGCATGAGTAGGGTATTCCTGACCGAACTGACCTAACGAACGGCGCACAAAGGCCAGTTCTTGCTCGAAGTAACGCATAATGGGTTCAGTCATAGCTATCTTCTTCTATAGATGTAGTTAAATCGCTTAGTGCGATTCTTGAATCAAAGATTAGGTCTCGTTCACCATTATTGGTCTTCACTTTAGCTATGATGTTGAACGATAGTGAATTGTCACCTTCTTTACGCTGCTCGAGCTCAACAGATATGTCGTGTAATCGTGGCTCGAAGCTTTTTATCCAAGCCTCGATACGTAAAGTGATCTGAGTGTTTTCTAAAGTTGCACTGAGCAAATGAACATCTTCGATACCAAATTTAAAGTTCGAGCGGTTTACTTCAACGAGCCTATTATCAATTTCTGTTAATGAAGCCTCTGCCTCTAAGAGCTTGGTTAGGTGGAACTTAATATCTTCAATCTCGGCGTCCTGATAGGGCTTTGCATCGCTGATAAAGGTTTTCCAAAAACTCATGATGCTACCTCGTTTAGATCGGTAGTCAGCACAACCTCGCCACTAAAGTAATCAAATTGGTATTGAGGAACGATACGCAGAGTGCAGGCAAAACTGCCAGCTTGAGAATGAGATTCCCTGACACTAACTTTGGCAAAGCTCAATGGATATTTGGACAAGGTTTCTTCATTTGCAAATGAGACATTGCTGGAAAATTTTTCGATCCAGTTTGTTAAAAATAGCTCACATTCGTTGGCACTGTTGAAACTGCCGACCATCTCACGCACTTGCACTTTTAGATAATGGGCAATTCTGCAAGACATTAGCGTAGTCTGAATCTGAGTTAACACTTTGTCATTATCGTTCTGTCCACACTGCCAAATAGAGTTATTGCCATTGAAGTAAAACTTATCGGTTAAAGGGCTTTTGGTTAATGGAATAAAGCCACTTTGCGCGTAAAAATTAGACAGTTGCCCGAATAAGCTAACATCCGCTACTGGCTTTTGCAGGTGGCTGTCAAAATAGTGGCTCGCAGGGAGGTTAATAACAGAGCCTTGCAGCTTGTCATTCCAGCGAGACTTCAGAAAACCGAACCAGTTCACACGATGAAATTCCCGCATGATTGTAGTAGCTAGTACCATATTGGCTAAGCCCCATGAGCCTTTGCCTTGTTCATTATAAACAAAGCCGACTCGTCGATTTTTGTATGCATCACGAAGACGAACCTGAGGTAGCGCCATGCCAATAAAGCGTGAACTTGGTTTACTGCGTAGGTCTTGCCATGCTTTGAAATCAGGACCGGATAGAATTTTATTGATTCGCGTTATATCAGAGAGCCAGTCTGCACCATTTTCACCAAAAAACGTTGGTACTGGAGAGAAAAGCATCGGGCAAAGCGTCGCTTCTCCTAATTTACCTAACAGTTCTACGGTAAATAGGTCGTCATAATTGGCATCAAAATCGATGTCCATCGAGATAGGGTGGCTAAATGTGATGCATCCAAAGGGGTGACCCCCTAAAGTATTTAGCTCGCTATTACCTATCTTGTTATACAAATCGCTGGATTTTGTTGAGTACGCTTGATTGACATCGCTGGATATCTCAGTCCAATTCATATCGAGTAATTTTACATGAGCTCT
Organism: Vibrio sp. 10N.222.54.E6; assembly: GCF_041473955.1. Classification (NCBI taxonomy): domain Bacteria; kingdom Pseudomonadati; phylum Pseudomonadota; class Gammaproteobacteria; order Vibrionales; family Vibrionaceae; genus Vibrio; species Vibrio sp. 10N.222.54.E6. Next base: position 424,689 of record NZ_JBFRTD010000017.1, read on the forward strand.
TTGGTAGCTTATGGGCAAAGATACAAGTTGCTGAAGACTTAACCAGTTGCGTTCTAACTTTTGAAAATCAGGCTCATGAATTATTGCATCGAGCTGTAAACTGAGTGCAGTATCAATCTTCGATATTAGTGTGGATATCAATGAAATCAATGAGGATTTAGAGCGTAAAGAGTGTTGGTCTAGCTCAGATAATAGAGATAAAGCCTCTTTTATAAAGGTATTATCTGTATTATCTAGTTGGTTAAATTTGTTTTGCCATTCCGTATCTAACTTCATAAAAAATTTTGGCCGGATTACTCCGGCCAAATCCCTATTAACCAGGAATCTTAGCAACCATTCGAACTGAGGTTGTCAGCTCTTCAAGTTGTAACCAAGGTCTTAGGTGAGCCACAGCTGAGTAGGCACCTGGCTTACCAGGTTGCTCAACCACTTCGATGCGAGATTCACAAAGAGGGGTTTTTGCGCGTTGCTCATTACCAATAGCACCGGCGTTGGTGTATTGGTCGATCCATAGTTGTAGCTCTCGTTTGATATCAGGAGCTTCAAGGTTTGAACCTAGCTTGTCTCGACCCATTACTTTCAGGTAGTGGGCGATACGGCTACTTGCCATAATGTAAGGTAGGCGAGCAGAGATAGCAGCATTCGCTGTTGCGTCTGGGTCTGTAAATGTTTTAGGTTTCTGAGTTGTTTGGCCACCGATGAACACAGCGTAGTTAGAACTTTTATAATGAACCAAAGGAAGGAAACCAAGGTCTGAAAGCTCTTTCTCGCGCTCGTCAGTTAGATTCACTTCTGTTGGACACTGCTGAAGTAGATCGCCAGCTTCAGACTTGTAGGTTAAGTTAGGTAGGTTTTCTACTTTACCACCGTTATCAAGTCCACGGATAGATGTACACCAACCCGAAGCAGTATATGCTTGAGTCATTTTAAGACCCAGTTCATATGCAGCATTCGACCAAACTAATTGGTCATTGCTGGTTGGCTTTGGACTGCCATCCATATCGGTTGCAAGCTCTTCGTATGCGAATACATCAGTACTTAGACCTTTATCACCATACGGTAGACGAGCAAGAGTGCGAGGCAGCGTTAGTGTTACGTAACGTGCATCGTCACTTTCACGGAATGAATTCCATGCTGCGTATGCAGGAGAGTCGAAGCCTGCTGCTACAGGTTTGCCTTCAGAGAAAGTTTGGAAGCTGTTGAACTCGAACATTTCAGCATTTGCAGCGGCAATGAACGGTGCATGACATGCTGCAGCAACTTCACCCATGTAGCGAAGTAGAGCAACGTCTTCATCTTTTGCGCTAAACTCGTAATCACCAATGAAAGTACCGTAAGGCTGACCACCAGCAGTACCAAACTCACCTTGATAAACCGCATTGAATAATGGGCTTCGGTCAATTGCTGGTGCGTCTTCAAATTGGTCAAGCAGCTCTTCTTGTGTGAAATCAACCATTTTAATCTTTAGATCACGGCCAAGTTCACTCTCTTTAACAAGCTTTTGTAGACCACGCCAAGAGCCTTCAAGTTTCTGCAAGTCTTTCTGCTGCATGACTTCAGATAACTGTTGAGATAGTTTCTTATCTATCTCAGAGATTGCATTCTCAATCGTCTTAGTAACGTTTTTATCCCACGTTACTGTTCCAGAAAGTGCTTGCTCTGTAAGTACAGAAAACAGTTCTTTCGTTGTATCTGCCGGAGTTTGAGTGGTTGCTTCAATCGCTCGGTCTAGAAAGCTGAGTGAGCCTTCTGTCGCTTCTGCTTGCGCTTGATTCTCTGTTTCAGTACTCATTACTCAGCTCCTTCTTCTTTTATACCTAGCTCATCAGAAAGCGCATTAATCGTGTCTGCACTTTGTAGAACTTCTTTAAGCAGTTTTTCTAGGTCGCGAGAACGATCGGCTTTAGAAAGAAGCACTTTCAGTTGGTTACGGGTTTCAACTAGTTTTTTTAGCGGTTCAACTTGCTCGATAATTGCTTCAGGTTCGAAATCTTTCATCGAGTCAAATTTAAGGCTTGCTTCAAACTGGCTGTCATCACCTGCAAGTACGTTGTCTACTTTTAGGGATAACTCAGGGCCAACGCGCTTCATTACAGTATCGAAGTTGTCTTTATCAACGTTGTAGAAAGTACGGTCTTCTACTTCTTCTTTGTCTTGCTTATGGCCTGAGTAGTCACCAATAACCCCAACAACAAAAGGGAGCTCTTTGGTTTCTACAGCGCCATTAGTCTCAACGTCATAGGTAATACTTACGCGGTTCTTACTTACGCGTTTATGTTGGGAATTTAGTGCCACGTTAACTCTCCTTGATTAATTACTTAGCAGTTGAAGTGACTTTAGCTGTAGTCGCGTCGAAGCCAACTTCAGGGCCTTTCTCGATCTTACCGCCGTCAGCTTCAATGTAGTAAGCCTTAGAAATTTGAGTGTAGGTTAGGCTGAAAGATTCGCTAGGAAGTGAACCGTCTGTACCTGACATATTGTAGCTAGACATACGAGCCATTTTCATCGTTAGAATTAGGTATGGATCTGCACCAGAACCTTCACGGTTTGGTTTTGTCATAACGATTTCAACAGTGCGACCTTCTGGACCCGGAGCGTACAAGAAAGTAGTTAGATGTGGCGACGCACCATCACAGCCACGAGAAATGTTAACTTCGCCAAGAGCAACCATGCCTTGGTCAGCATTGTTTGCGTTACCTACATCGATGCCAACACCACGGACAGCGCTCCAAGAAATACTATCGAGTGCGAAGAAACCATCTTTGCCCCCGATTTTTTCTACCGTTGCTGCACCTTTTGGTGTCGTACCTTCAATTCTCATAAAAATAGAAGCCATAGTGTTTCTCCTTGCTTAATGCAATTAATGGGCTTTACCACTCAAAATCTTGCATGCTGCTTGATGATGAGTTGGAAGTAGATTCAGATGCTTGGTTGGTATCTGCTGTGCTATTTGGACTAATAGGAATTGGCGTTACTTTAGTTGGTTCCTCAATAGTCGGTTTCGACACCGGAGCGAACTCTGGTGCTGAAGTTATTACTGGGACGGGCTTGCCTGACAAGTCCAACTTGTCTAGGTTATCCATCCCGGTCATTTGATTAATTTGAGCGATCACACTTTGCTCATTACCTATCATTTCTTGGAGTAGTTCTGGGAAACTCATGTAACCCCAACGAATTGAACGCTCCAATAAAAAGGCGATTGGGCTATGAGGTTCAGTCTCTTTAAAATACTCAGCAATTTTTCTAATTTCCTGAAACGCATGATCACGATTAACAATACCGTTAATACTCGACACGTTTTGAACAATCGTCTGAGTTTGGGTTTGAGAGGGGTGGCCATTTGATGATTGAACCTGACCGTTATCTACCACGCTCCCGTTACCTTGATTCACTGGCTCTGAATTATGGCCTGTTCCTGTTGCTGAAATAGGTTCATTTTTGACGGCAACCGTCTGTTCCGATGCCGAAGGTATTGAATCGCTTTGTTCGCGCGTTTCGGTTGAGCTTTGGATGACGTGGAAGTTGTCGTCCAAAGGCCAAGGAGCGAATTTTTCTCCTACTAGGAAATGAATCGCTTTGATCAGGTCACGTACGTTGGTTTTGATAAAGTTGAAACTGATCACCGAGGCGCTAACAGCTTGGCACTTTTCAGCCAGGTTTTTCTCTGCCATTTCCAGATCACTATAGATACTGGCCAAATGGAAGAGTGTTTCTGCAACGCTTTGATCAAACGCGTTCAAGGCTGATTCTTTCAGTTCAGCGATGTTACCTTTTCGTTCGGCTGTGAGGTAATCCCCAAAAGTTACACCTGAACAAAAATCAAGCATTTGAAAAGGTATGTAAAGAGAACTGGAGTCCAGTGATTCACCAACTAGCTGAAGTAGAGATTTAGCTCTGAACTCCGTGATTTCCTTTGCTTTTCCTGCATCATCAGAAGCTTTTAATTTAGCGTCTGGTAGCATTGGATTTAGCGTATCCCAAAATTGGTTGATGAAAAGGTTTAAAGCTGGGATAGCTGTAGCAAGGTTATGAAATGGCTGTGAAGTAAAAAGCTGGCTAGTAATGTACCAACCTAATATTTCTAAATCTTTAGACTGGGAGGTGAGTGTCTCTTCAGAAATTTTTCTTAACTCAGCCCAGTTTTCAGTATTTGCATCCACAATTGCTGGGTCAGAAGATGCATCAGGTGTTTCAACTAACTGACGAAATGAAGATTGAGCGCTATTGTAAACGTTTCTTAAACTGCGGTATGCGGTTCTATCCAATTTCAGGTAAGAGCCGGAGGGGTCATTATCCGAGATTGGAGTCAGTAAATGAGCAATTTCTGTCATACACGTCCTGTTAAAGTTATTTGATATCTCGATCACATAAAGTGTTATTTCTAATAGTTATTACTTATGTTTCATATAAAATATTTAACATTTATATATTCTATCGCTTTTTCTTAAAAAGTCCTATGTAAAATAGATATTTACTCAAAAATTTGAACTTTATCCAAGAAAATTACCCAGTAAGCCGACTTTTCGAAACCTTATGAAATGCAAGGATTTTATCCTCCAATCATTACGGTAGGCATACCCAAGACAATAGTACCCCCGTGGGCGGTTGTATCTCCCATACGCGCAGCAGGCTTATTCATGATAAGTACAGTAGCACTGCCTTTGATGATGCTATCTGGGGGGCCAACACAAACACACATATCCCCAAGCGTTGCTGCAGGCATATTGCCAATGAGAACCGTCGGTACACCAGGTCCAACGATTGGGCCTCCGACATGGGGGATTGGTGGAAGTGCGGGTGTCTGCATCGGGCAAACATGCATGTCAGTTAATCTTGCGGCTAACGTCATCGGCCACTCCTGTCATCTGTAACTTTATGATTGGCTGCCTTTGGCAAGCTCGAGAGCAATACCAATGGATTTCTTATAGTACTCGTTGGTTTTATCCCAATTGGGTAAGGCTGCGGAATGGTTGATTGCACCCGCTACCGCTTTGGAATATAAGAAAGGGTCGGGGAGGACGTTGGGTAAGTCAGGTGCAACAATACTGCCGGATCCGTTCCAAAATACGGCTTGAGCTAGCCAAGATGGCCCACAATTTAGTTGGAGCTTATTCGCAAAGAGTTCACTCTTTCTTCTCTGTTCTTCTGAAGGTGACTTGACCCAATCTTTGGCTGTTGAAATACATTGTTTTTGCATTGTAGACCACACATCACTTCTCGCATCGAGCGTATGTGCGCCCCACCAAATGGCCTCTCGAACAGGCAATCCGTGAGCAAGGAGCTGAACTAAGTCGAAATATAGCTCGCTTTCCAATAAAGCTTGAATAGAATCATCAATGTTGAATTCGTCATTAATCAGTGCTTGTGCTTCGTCGGAGCTTGAGAATCTGTCGAGCAACTGTCTGCCAGTTTGATATGGAATTTTTTTATACATGTTTCTGTCTTACCTGAATTTGTGCTCTAGTGTGGTTTAAATGCTAGCGATTGAATTCACTAATTCACCTTTACAATAGCACCCTTTAATTCGCCAAGTACGCCACCATTAAAAGTACCTTTTAGGCCTGATTTAAACTCGGCACTTAAAGACCCCTCTGCTGTGAGTGTGGTATCCGCTTTAATCGCGACACTGAGTCCTTTAATACTGTTGGAGCTTGTCGCTTCGAGAGCCGTTGTTACACCTGATATTTTGTTCGCGGATGTCGCCTTACTTGTTACGTTCATGCCTTCAAGGTTGAGTGCGCTACTGGCTTTGATATCAATGTTACTTGCTTCAATACTAATAGAAGATGAAGACATAGTGATTTTGCTGGACCCAACCTTTAGCTCAATCTTGTCATCCGCTTCTAGGGATATAGATTTACCTTTGGCAGCGATAGCTTTGTCTGAATTGAGGGTGTAATTATCTTCTGTTGATACGTTAACTTGTTTGGTGGTTTTCTGGATCAGTTCACCTTTAATGGTCTCTGTCAGGTTGTTCTCTATTTCTTTCGTGAAGTCTTTGGTTGCATGCATGTACAAGAGCTCATTGTCTTTCTTATCGTCAAAATAGAGCTCGTTAGCCAATCCGCTTAACTTAGTGCTAATACCTGTTTTCGTTGAGTTAGCTTCTTTGTAAGGTGGTGGGTTTTTACTGTTATAAACGCTTCCTGTGATAATCGGTTGGTCTGGGTCACCATCAATAAAACTGACCAGTACTTCTTGTCCTACTCTTGGAATAAACTGAGCACCATAACCATTGCCAGCCATCATCTGAGCAACGCGCACGTAGCAACTCGTTTTGTCTCCGGATGTTTGTGTATCCCAATGAAATTGAATGCGAACTCGACCTTGTTCATCTTGATTAATCTCACCTGCGGTATTACCGGCTACGATGGCGCTTTGTAGTCCGTGTATTTTTGCCTTATCCGTCGGTGAAGGATAATTAGGAGTCGACGTGTCAAGAAGGGTGAGACGTGTTTGACAATGGTTTTCGGTGCTATAACTCGTGTGAAGTTCTGTGACTAAATAGTCACCGAGTTGATCTTTGTCTAAATGGGATGATAGTGAAAACCATTTACCCAATTCAAATGAATCGTGTTGCGCTTCGGCTTCTACGGTTTGATAATTTTGCTCGAGCTGTTCAATTCGTCTTTTCACTAGGTTGCTGGCAAGGTCTTCCATCCCACCAGTGATACCAAGGTTAGGGTAAAACTGTTTCGTTAACTTGGTGTTGTTAGCTATCTTATGGCTGGATTTTTTCTGTTTACTGCTCACGAGTTTAGTTTGTGAGTAATCATAACTAGTCAGTTCGATGCTGGCACCATGAAATTGACCTTGCGGCATCCATTTATCGAGTAATGGATTGTTGCCTGAAGGGACTTCAATCATGTCCAGTTTACCGATATCTGACTTTTTATAAGGGCTCTGAGCGTCCTGTAGCATCATCACGTGATCTGAGTCGCTGTGTTGGAAAAAGTAATGAACCCCTTCTTCAGCAAGCAGGCGAGTTACGAAATCAAAGTCGCTTTCATCATATTGAACGCAATACTCTCGTTTGGATGAGGGCATGGTACCAGCCTTAAACGAGCCACTGAAACCTGCTTGGGTTAACACATCTGAAACGATATCTTTAGTCGATTGGTTTTGATAAACACGGAAAGAATGAGTGTGTATCAATAACCAAAACCACGGCCTTAGAGTGATGCGATAACTAGAATACTGCAGGTTACTGTCCATGCCCAATAACTGAACTTGCGTAACAATGCCGTTGAATACACGTGTGGCTGCTTGGTTGTTAGTGTCGTTAATAAAGCGTGTAATCGAAAGCTTTTGACCAAGCTGGTCATCAATTGAAAAGTTTTTTGAGATGAGTGTTAGTTCGATTTTAAAAGGCTTCGATAGGTACTCAGAAATAGCAAAATCGCTGACTGCATGCTCATTGCTTTTAGAATCTTTTGCCACAATCGCACTGGCAGAAGGGGAGAAATTATCCGTCATAGGCTCGCCTGATAATGCTCGAAGATGTTCTGATATTGTGTGGTATCAATATTAATGAACTGACTTGATTTGGAATTATGAGTCTAAATTTATAGCATAAATTCTATAATATATTAAGTTGTATTCTAGCTTTCTTTGGAAGGCTGCTTCTTAATTTAGAAGTTGCCTGTATACCGAATCAACTTGAAGGTGCAGGCTTGAGTACCAAAAATTACCGATTCATTCTCACCACAACTTGCCTTAAGAGCTTCATCAGTCTCTATGAATCTAATTATATTTGCGGCAGAGCTATATTAGCCGATTGTGACAAAAGAACAGATATGGCAAACTATATAGAGTACATAGAGTTTAATTATAATCGGGCGATAAAGCTCAATACTCTAGGTGTCTAAGCCTAATTTAACTTTGAAAAAATAATGCTCAATGTGTTGTCCTTTCTTGCAAAAGCAGAACACTTTCGTTTCTGAACTAATACAGCTAAATAATAAGAGTTTTATACATGCAAAATCAAAATCCAATGTACGCTGATATGTTGAGAGTATTCTCTAAAGCGGAGCTTGAAGGTGGTTCTCTCTTTTCTAAACTTGTTGTTGTTGGCAAAACTGCAGGTCAACTAAAGGAAGTTAAAGGGGTAGTCGATAAGAGTATCGGACTTGGTAAGGCTCTTAATTACGCTGGAACTCACGGATTGTCATCAATCAATTCAAGTGCCGGCTACAAAATAGCGTCAGGCGCTGTTAAATCAGTTGCTAGCAGCGCTGCTATGAATAGCGATCAAAACTGGTTTATGAAAATCGTGTCTACTTTAAAGCAAAAGTTGACTGAATTTTTATCGTCGATTACAGACTTTGGAAACGATTTAAAGCAAAAACTATTTGCTCTATTACCCGATGTTGTATCAAAAACACTAGGCGAAGTTTTACAGCATGCTGGTAATATTAAAGCCGCATTAGAGTCAGCATACAAGACCATTACAAAAACAATGCACTACCTAAAATCTGACGGTATGACTATGCTCGCGACCAACAAAGTTGGTTCTTACGTAATTATATCTATCAGAGAGCAAATAAAAGGTGCGGCAGTATCAAGTTCGATTGCAACTCTGCAAAGTGGCGGGACGATATTAGTGAATTCTCTGAGTGCTGGTGTTGGTGCAGCAGTAACAACTATCGCTAACGCTATTGTTTCCATTTTCAAATTTTTTGTCTCGCTAATCAAAAAATGGAAAATGGAAAAAGAATATAATGAATTCAAGAAAAAATGTACGACTTACTTAATTAACGTTCAATCAATGAGTGATGAAAGGCTAGAACAGTTCTTCGCGGAACACATACGTAAAATCCCGATCTTAGCTGCCTATATAGTTTGCATCCCTAGATATGGTTCACCTTATAATTTTTTGAAAATTCTTGATGTTACCCCGCCAAATGCACACAAACGAATCAGCTTGAGCCGAGGAATACGCAAGATAAAGTCCAAGATATTAGGCACAACACTTGACAGTGATAAAGTGGCACATCAAAAAAACATTCTTTCGTCTTTTGAACTATTAAAAGAAGAGTCAAGAGAGTTTATTAAGGAATGTCCGATATCTCTAGAGAGTAAAACTCCAGGTGTTCTTGAGGTGTTAAAAGCAGCGAGAAGCCAAATGAACTTTCTTCCCGGTAGTGATTTGGATGCGAGTAAAGTCGCTCATGCTTTACATAAAAGTAAATTGAGCAAAATTCATGCAGGAAAAGCCCATCACGTAACGGCACGTTTAGATCTCCTAATACGTTCTGACCGCTGGGCGTAAGAGGCTGTCCTAAATTCTGTGTAGCTGTCTAAGCTTAAGTCGTAATAGTGAAGGGTAGAGAGTTACCCACTTTGATTAAAGGAGCTAATCCCGTAATCAAAGACAATAAGGGGTAACTCTCATTTTCATACTAGCAATCCAATCATCAAACACATAGCCAGCCTACTCAATCTGGATTCGTAATGACTTAGAAAAGTTCAAGACGGGTCTTATTGCCTTGATGTCATTGGCGTAGGTGTTTCCATTTTATGAAAACTAATACCATTAAATTAATTATGGTATTAGTTTACTGACGTATATAGTTAATTATCATTTAAAGACATGATTATTGAGATTCAGGACAGAATGTTAAGAGAACTTGAATAATATATAGAATAATGTGTTGCTAGGGGCGGTAGGGCGTTGTAATAATATAAGTATTGTTAGCGTGTTACGTTTTTAGCTAGTGATTATTCAAGGATAGAATAATGGCAAACACAAAAATCTCGTTGCGGTTTACCGTTGGAGGGATGTTTCTACTTGCGACGGTGCTAACGGCGATCGTGGCGGTTTCACTTCAATATTACTTCAGTAAAAAAATGGCGACAGAGCATACCTTGTCCAAGTTGACCATGGTATCTCAGGACTTGAGCGACTATATCGGTAACGTCGACTCAGACGCGATAAATACCGCTCGATTACTGTCTTCCGTACATCGCTCTATTAGCTATCAAATTTCTCGCGAAGAGTCGCGTGGGATCCTCTCAGAAGCGATAAAAGATAACCCTCTTTTTTATAGTATTTACATAGGTTCTTCTAACGAACGCTTCTTCCAAATTATCAATCTGGAATCTTCTCCTTTTGTTAGAGAAAAAATTGGTGCCGATCGCTCAGACCGTTGGGTGGTGATCGAGATAAGCGACAGGGAAGCAGGTCGTATCCGCACGACTAAGTATTACGACCTTGAGTTTAATCTCAGGGAGTCAAAGACAGAACCGAGTAATTATTTTCCGACGACACGGCCTTGGTATGAATCCGCTAATACAGAGACGGTTGAAAAAACGCAGCCTTACCTTTTTCAGCATCTCCAGATAACTGGCCAAACCTATTCTCTAGCTTTTGAATCAAAAGCTGCTAGCGATACACAACACGTGATAGGCATCGATATCGTATTATCTTCTTTAGCGAGTAAGTTGTCTGCAAGCGCATTAGGTTTAGAGGAGGATAGTCAGGCAGAATCTTTCTTATACTCAAAGTCAGGTAACATTATTGCGTCAAATCGAGATGCTGAAACGGAAAATGCACTTCCTCAAATAAGTGAAATCGATTGGTCTGCTCAACAAAAAGCCGTAATTGAGAGCATGCCTCCTTTGTTATTCTCTAATCAAAGCGATTGGGGACCAATGGATTTCGCTGTATCTGGACAGCCACACGGTTATGCGATTGATCTTCTGAAAATGATTAGCGAGATGAGTGGTGTTAAGTTCGAGTTCGTTAATGGCTTTTCGTGGGCAGAGCTAACGGGAAAGTTTCATGAGGGAAGCATCGATGGTTTGCACTCTATTCAGAATTACGAAAGCAACGGAGTAAAAGGCTTATATACGGATGCGATTTACGAGCTACCTTTCTCTGTTGTTACGCGAGAAAACGCGCAAATCGTCTCAAACTACGGAGATCTCAGCGGAAAAAAGGTTGCGATTTTATCTGGATGGTCGGTTATTCCTCAACTAAGAAAAGATTTTCCAAATATTGAGCTTGTTGAATTTCCTAGTATGGAATTGGCATTTGACGCTGTTGATCGTGGTGAGAGCTTTGCAGTACTCGACGCTAAGCCAGTGCTTGAATTTTCTTTGGATAAATTTTTCCATGCAAGATTGAAAGTTAATGAAGTGCTGTTGGACCTCAAAGCTAATTACCCAAACCAGTTCCACATTGTGTTGCAAAACAAACATCAGCAGTTCTTACCTATCCTAAATCAAGCGATTCGCACACTCACAGATGAACAGAAAGCTTTTTTATCTCAAAAATGGTTTCATCATCATGCCCTTAACTCCGGTACAACCATTCCTTATGCTGAGCTTTATGAACGAACTGCAACGGCTACGACCGAAGGTGAAATGGCTAAGATTTTGCTCAATGGAGAACCTAAGCGTCTTTATCTGAAAAAGGTTGAAACGGGCGAGCACTACTCTGAATATTTTGCCGTTGCGATACCTGAGGAGGAAATCTACAGCGCGGTCAACAAGCGACTTGTGACGTCTATTGGTGTGACAGTGCTTTTGATGAGCTTAACTTTGCCTGTAGCTTGGATATTTGGTGCGCCAATTGTTCGGCCGATACGCCAATTAAAGGCTGAAACTAGCAAGATTAAGCAGCGTGATTATGACAACGTAGCCTTACTTGACACTCGAATAAAGGAAGTTTGGGAGTTATCTGTTGCAGTCAAAGAGATGGCAACAGAGATAAAGCAGCATGAGCAGAATCAAGAGGCCTTTGTTGAATCTTTTATTAAGCTGATTGCTCAGGCGATCGATGATAAGTCCGCTTATACGGCTGGGCATTGTAACCGTGTACCAGAACTGGGTTTGATGCTGGCTGATGTGGCTGAAAAATCACAGTCTGAGCACTTCAAAGATTTTAAGTTTGAAAATGATGATGAGCGTCGTGAGTTTAGAATTGCGGCTTGGCTTCATGATTGTGGCAAGATCACGACACCTGAACACATCGTCGATAAAGGTACGAAGCTAGAAGCTAACTACAACCGAATTCACGAGGTGAGAACTCGATTTGAAGTGCTTTGGCGTGATGCAGAAATTACAGCTTTGACAAAACAACTCGAAGGGTCTCTACCGGCTGAGCTGGTAGCTGATGAACTTGCGTCAACCAAACAGCAGTTACAAGAGGACTTTGAGTTTATCGCGACATCAAACGTTGGTGGTGAATTCATGAGTGATGATAAAGTCGCACGTATTCGCTTGATAGCTGAGACTACTTGGACACGTAACTTTGATGATCAACTTGGTTTGTCACCGATAGAGGCGTTGAATCGAGAATCGAGCTCAAGCTTACCAGCGGTAGAGCCGCTGTTATGTGATAAGCCTGAACATATAGTGAAAAGAGATAGGCCGTTAGAGTTCGACCCGAAATATCAAATAAAAATGGATGTGCCTGAGCACTTATACAATCTGGGCGAAGTCTATAACCTGAGTATTGCGCGTGGCACCTTAACTGCTGAAGATAGGTTTAAGATAAATGAGCACATGCTTGGTACCATCAAGATGCTTGAAAACCTGCCATTCCCGAAAGAGCTAAGCCGTGTGCCTCGTTATGCGTCGACTCACCATGAAACACTCAAAGGCACTGGCTATCCAAGGAAGCTCACAGCAGACGACCTTTCAATCCCAGAACGTATTCTGGTGATCTCTGATATTTTTGAGGCGTTAACCGCTGCCGATAGACCTTATAAGAAAGCGAAGCCAATCAGTGTTGCTGTCGACATTATGTACAAAATGGCGCTGGACGAGCATCTAGATATCGAGCTGTTTAGACTGTTTTTAACCAGCGGTACGCATATCCAATATGCAGAAGAGTATCTAAAACCGGAACAGATTGATTTTGTTGATATCAATAAATACCTCGAAGTGACTCGCCAGATTGCTTGACCAAAGGTTGGCTTGTTAGAACGAGTTCTATGAATGAAAGGCGCACATGAGTGCGCCTTTTTTATATCTGTGGTTTGGAGTTAAACGGAGAGGAAGGGTGTTGATACCTATATCTTGGTTGAGATCATTGATGGATGGGTCTGCGTTTTAAAAGTTGACTGTCAGTTGTCGACACATTGCTTTCGACCAACTTTGTGGTAGGCAAGGGTTTTGTATACTTATTTATGATTTAAGCTTATGAATTACAGGTATTAGTTGTCTTTTGTTGCTTCGTTTTACTATTTCTATGCCGATTAATGAAAATACTACCTTAGTCTAAATTGTCGACAATCTACTTGATTGTCGACAATTTGATCGTGTATTTTATGTTCATGTTATGGAATTGTTGACAATTAAGGCTCAACAATCAGAAGTGAGCAGCGTGAATATGAATACTGCGATAAAAGATCTCACCTTAAATGCAAACACGAAAACTCGTGTGAGCGATAAAGAAAACACCAAGTCAGAAAATCTGACTGAGTACCTCGTTGAGGCAATTGTTAACGGTGAATTACCTCCGGGCAGTAAGATCTCGGAACCTGAACTGGCTAAACGCTTTGAGGTAAGTCGAGGTCCATTACGTGAAGCGATAATGCGTGTTGAAGGACTTGGCCTGATAGAACGTATTCCACATGTTGGTGCGCGAGTTATTACATTCTCAGCAGACAAACTACTTGAGCTTTACGCGGTGCGTGAAGCATTAGAAGGCATGGCTGCTCGATTAGCGGCGAGACACATCACACAAGAAGAGTTGATCGGGCTTGAAGGCTTATTGTCGACACATTCTAAACATATCGATGAAGTCGAAGGCTCTTCTTATTTTCATCAACATGGCGATTTTGATTTCCATTACCGCATTATCAAAGCGAGTCGTAACAGCAAACTCATTTCGTTGTTGTGTGACGAGCTTTATCACCTATTACGCATGTACCGCTATCAATCGCCTAGGGCTCAGTCTCGACCAAAAGAGGCGCTCGATGAACACAAATACATCCTACAAGCGATTGGTAATCGCGATGAAGAGCTAGCAGAAATGCTAATGCGACGACACATCTCGGGAAGCCGATTGCTTATAGAACAACAAATTCAATCCAAAGATCTTGAGTAACTGGCGACTGGTATTTGCCAGCGGTTCTTCGCTGGCGAGAGCTAAACATCAGTAGTCATAAAGATTAGAAATAAACAATTAACAGGGAGCGTCATTATGAAGTTATCAGCAGGAGCTAAGTTCCGACAAGCTGTGCAAGACAACGACCCATTGCAGATCGTCGGTACGGTGAATCCGTATTGCGCGATGATGGCAAAGAACTTGGGTCATCAGGCCATTTATTTGTCTGGTGGAGGCATCGCCAATGCGTCTTATGGCTTGCCTGATTTAGGTATTACGACATTGAACGATGTATTGGTCGATGTTGAACGTATTACCAATGCGTGTGATTTGCCTTTGCTGGTGGATATCGACACAGGTTTTGGCGGCGCGTTCAATATTGCGCGTACGATTCGCGCGATGGAGAAGGCGGGCGCAGCTGCGATTCACATGGAAGACCAAGTGGCTCAGAAACGCTGTGGTCATCGACCAAATAAAGCAATTGTTAGTCAGCAAGAGATGGTCGATAGAGTGAAAGCGGCAACCGATGCCAGAACCGACGAAAGCTTTGTGATTATGGCTCGTACCGATGCATTGGCGGTTGAAGGTATTGATAGCGCGATTGAACGAGCAATTGCGTGTGTTGAAGCGGGCGCAGACATGATTTTCCCTGAGGCGATGAATCAACTCGATCAATACGTGAAGTTCTCGGCGGCGCTGAAATCGGCAACGGGTAAGCACGTGCCTATTCTTGCGAACATCACTGAGTTTGGCCAAACGCCACTCTACAACTGTAATGAGTTGGCCCAATCAAGTGTCGATATGGTGCTTTACCCATTGAGTGCGTTCCGTGCGATGAACAAAGCGGCGGAGAATGTTTACAAGCATTTGTTAGTTGAAGGCAATCAAGAAGCCCTGTTGGATTCAATGCAAACCCGTAAAGAGCTGTACGAGCACCTTAATTACCACGACTACGAGAACAAGCTTGACCAGTTGTTTTCAAGCGAAGGGTAAAACCAGTTTCAAATAATCAAAAATCAACTTAATCCAATAACGTGAAATGGTTAGTCGCCATATCCAGTACCGATGATAAAGATCATCGGACATATAAACAGGCAGCACCAAAGAGTGCAGGCGGCTAACACAGAAAAGGAGTTCACCATGTCTGTATCTTTGAGTGATAAAGCAGCTGTCGACAATGCTTCAAAAGTAGACAAAAAACAAAGTGACAAAACAGCCAGCGCACCGGCAATCGGTGGTGCTGGTCTACGTGGCCAGAGTGCAGGAACCACCGCGCTATGTACGGTAGGAAAATCAGGAACTGGCTTAACCTACCGTGGTTATGATATTACTGACCTTGCTAATCATGCTCAGTTCGAAGAAGTAGCGCATCTGCTACTAAGAGGTCATTTACCCACTGAAAAAGAGCTTGATGATTACAAAACATTGTTGGTTGGCCTACGCGGCTTACCTCAACCTTTGAAAGCAGCACTAGAGCTTATCCCTGCAGACGCTCATCCAATGGATGTGATGAGAACAGGTTGTTCAATGCTGGGTAATCTAGAGCAAGAGACTGATTTTTCTGAGCAACTGCCCGCGACTGAACGAATGCTTGCGCTTTTCCCTGCGATTATTTGTTATTGGTACCGCTTTAGCCACGATGGCGTCCGCATTGATACTGAAGATCAAAGTGAAGCATGTCTGGGTGGCTACTTTTTGAAAATGCAAACGGATAAAGCGCCTAGTGAACTTCACAAGAAGGTGATGCACTGCTCGCTAACGCTTTACGCGGAACATGAGTTTAATGCTTCAACCTTTGCGGCTCGTGTGTGTGCATCAACGTTGTCGGATATTCACTCGTGTGTCACAGCAGCGATTGGTACGTTGCGAGGCCCTTTACATGGCGGTGCAAACGAAGCTGCGATGGAAATGATCCAAGATTGGCAAACCGCCGATGAAGCGGAAGCGAACATCATGCAGATGCTTGCTAACAAAGACAAAATCATGGGTTTCGGTCATGCCATTTATCGTGAGAGCGATCCACGAAACGCTCTAATCAAACGCTGGTCAAAAGAGCTTGCACAAGAGGTGGGTGATGAACAGCTTTATGCCGTGTCTGAGCGCGTTGAAGCCGTTATGAAGCGAGAGAAAGGCTTGTTCTGTAATGCTGACTTCTTCCATGCGTCGGCTTATCACTTCATGGACATCCCAACCAAACTGTTTACTCCTATCTTCGTGATGAGCCGCCTCACAGGTTGGACGGCACACGTATTCGAGCAAAGAGAAAACAATCGAATTATTCGTCCAAGTGCAGACTACACCGGGCCAGAGCATCAAGACTGGCTACCAATCCATTTACGTTAGTCCTCTATATCGAGCCGACTTATATCTCGAGGTGACTTTCTCTTCATGTGATAAGGCCTCGAGAACCAACGAATAGAATTTAACAGATAATGGTGGATGTATGTCTGATGTAAAACTTGAAAGAAACCAAGAGCTTGATGAAAACAAGTATCGAAAGGTTCTACCGGGAACGGGCTTAGAATATTTCGACGCTTGCGAAGCGGTAGAAGCAATATCCCCAGGTGCTTACAAAACCTTGCCTTATACGTCGAGAGTATTAGCAGAGCAATTAGTAAGACGCTGTGATCCTGAAACCCTTGAAGACAGCTTAAAACAGATCATTGAACGCAAGAGCGACTTAGATTTTCCTTGGTATCCTGCGCGCGTGGTGTGTCATGACATTCTAGGTCAAACAGCTTTGGTTGATTTGGCTGGATTAAGAGACGCGATTGCCGACCAAGGCGGAGACCCTGCCAAGGTGAATCCCGTTGTCGAAACTCAATTGATTGTTGACCATTCGCTGGCAGTGGAACACGCGGGTTTTGATAGCGAAGCGTTTGATAAAAACCGAGCGATTGAAGATCGCAGAAACGAAGACCGTTTTCACTTTATAGAATGGTGTAAAACCGCGTTTAAGAACGTGAGTGTGATTCCTGCGGGGAACGGGATCATGCACCAGATTAACTTGGAGAAAATGTCTCCGGTTATTCAATCCAAAGAAGGTATCGCTTTCCCTGATACTTGTGTCGGCACCGACAGTCATACTCCTCATGTTGATGCTCTGGGTGTTATTGCAATAGGTGTAGGTGGTTTGGAAGCTGAGACTGTGATGCTCGGTCGTCCGTCTATGATGCGTTTGCCAGACATCGTGGGCGTTAAACTGACGGGTCAACGACAAGAAGGGATAACCGCAACGGATATTGTGCTTGCGATTACTGAGTTCCTTCGAAATGAAAAAGTGGTTTCTAGTTACTTAGAGTTCTTTGGTGAAGGTGCTCGTGCACTGACTATTGGCGACCGCGCCACTATATCGAATATGACACCAGAATACGGCGCGACAGCAGGTATGTTCTATATCGATGAACAGACCATACAATACCTAAAGCTGACAGGACGCGAGCCTGAACAGGTTGAGTTAGTTGAGCTATACGCTAAGCAAACTGGCTTATGGGCCGATGATTTAGATTCCGCTCAGTACGAACGTGTGCTTGAGTTTGATTTGTCTAAAGTTGAGCGCAACCTTGCGGGGCCTTCGAACCCTCATCGTCGTTTGCCAACCAGAGAGCTGGCTGAACAAGGCATCAGTCAAACATCTTGGAAAGAGCAGCATGCTAAGCAGTACAGCGACGAGCAAATGCCCGATGGTGCCGTAATCATCGCAGCAATTACTTCTTGTACCAACACCAGCAATCCAAGAAACGTAGTCGCCGCAGCATTGGTGGCTAAGAAAGCCAATCAGCTTGGATTAGTTCGTAAGCCGTGGGTGAAAACGTCATTTGCGCCGGGTTCTAAAGTTGCCAAGCTCTATCTTGAGTCGGCAGGTTTGCTTCCTGAACTTGAACAATTAGGCTTTGGTATCGTCGGCTATGCGTGTACGACATGTAACGGAATGAGTGGGGCGTTGGATCCTAAAATCCAACAAGAGGTCATCGACCGCGACCTGTATTCAACCGCGGTGTTATCAGGGAATCGAAACTTCGATGGTCGAATCCATCCATACGCAAAACAAGCGTTTTTAGCCTCACCGCCATTGGTGGTTGCTTACGCGTTGGCTGGCACGATTCGCTTTGATATCGAGAAAGACAGCTTAGGCACTGACAACAATGGCAAGCCAATCTACTTAAGTGATTTATGGCCGAGTGATGCCGAGATCGATGCTGTTGTCGGTGAGCATGTTAAGCCTCAGCAATTCCAACAAATCTACGTGAAAATGTTCCAGCCAGACGAGGAACAGGCGACGACTGAACCGCTTTATGACTGGCGGCCTCAAAGTACCTATATCCGAAGACCACCTTATTGGGAAGGGGCTCTTGCGGGAGAACGAAGCCTATCTGGTATGAGACCTTTAGCGATTCTGGGTGACAACATCACCACAGATCACTTATCCCCTTCAAATGCGATTCTCGCTTTGAGCGCTGCGGGGGAATACCTCACCAAAATGGAAGTGCCGGAAGAGGATTTTAACTCTTACGCGACCCATCGAGGTGATCACTTAACCGCGCAACGAGCAACATTCGCCAACCCTAAGCTTTTTAACGAAATGGTGAAGGACGCTGGAGAAGTCGTGCAAGGTTCATTAGCAAGAGTTGAACCTGAGGGGCAGGTTACTCGCATGTGGGAAGCGATAGAAACCTACATGAACCGTAAACAGCCTTTGATTGTCGTGGCGGGTGCGGATTATGGACAAGGTTCATCACGTGACTGGGCTGCCAAAGGTGTGCGTTTAGCGGGTGTTGAAGTGATTGTGGCTGAAGGATTTGAAAGAATTCACAGAACCAACTTGGTTGGCATGGGTGTATTGCCTCTGCAGTTCAAAGTAGGAACGAATCGCAATACCTTAGAACTGGACGGCACCGAGCTTTACGACGTGTACGGCGACATTGAAGCAGGTTCTGATTTGGCTCTAGTCATCACTCGTAAAAACGGTGAAAAGCTTGATGTTCCTGTGACCTGCCGACTAGACACCGCAGACGAAGTGAATGTTTATAGCGCTGGTGGCGTATTGCAACGTTTCGCCAAAGACTTTCTTGCAAATTAGGAGCTAGTTATGAACATCAAACAGATAAAAGTACCTGCTACCTATATGCGGGGTGGAACAAGCAAAGGTGTCTTTTTCAATTTAAGTGACTTACCTGAAGCTGCGCAAGTTGCCGGAGAAGCTCGAGACGCATTACTTCTGCGCGTGATTGGTAGTCCAGATCCTTATGGCAAACAAACCGACGGCATGGGTGGCGCAACATCCAGCACCAGCAAAACCGTTATTGTTTCGAAAAGCAGTAAAGCCTATCACGATGTTGATTACCTATTCGGCCAAGTAGCAATAGACAAGCCGTTCGTTGATTGGAGCGGTAACTGCGGCAATCTGTCTGCTGCCGTAGGCCCATTTGCAATTCATAATGGACTGGTCGATTCGAATCGTATTCCAGAAAACGGTGTGGTCGAGGTGCGAGTATGGCAAGTGAACATAGAGAAAACCATTATTGTTCATGTACCTATCGCTGATGGGGAAGTCCAAGAGTTAGGTGACTTTGAGCTCGATGGTGTCACTTTCCCCGCTGCTGAGATCCAAGTCGATTTTCTAGACCCCGCCGACGCGAGTGGCTCTATGTTCCCAACAGGGAATGTTGTCGATTTTTTAGATGTTCCAGATCTGGGGTGCATTAAAGCGACATACATCAATGCCGGAATACCCACCATTTTTGTTGATGCTGAATCGGTTGGTTACCAAGGCACTGAACTTCAATCAGATATCAATAGTGATACCAAAGCCTTGGCTCTGTTTGAATCCATCCGAGCACATGGTGCAGTAGCGATGGGTCTTATCGATTCCCTAGAGCAAGCTGAATCACGCCAGCACACTCCTAAAGTCGCGTTTGTTACTAAGCCTCAAGCGTACCAAGCTTCCAGTGGTAAATCGGTTGCTGCCGAAGATACTGATCTTCTGGTGCGAGCTTTGTCTATGGGGCAATTGCACCACGCCATGATGGGTACGGCTGCGGTCGCCATTGCTTCAGCGGCAAGCGTCCCGGGGACGTTAGTTAACTTGGCAGTCGGTGAGGGTTCCCGAGATTTTGTGACCTTTGGTCATCCATCAGGAACCTTAAAAGTGGGTGCTAAAGCGATACAAGGCGAAAGTGGGTGGAAAATTGAAAGGGCGATTATGAGTCGTAGTGCCCGAGTGATCATGGAAGGTGCCATTCGTGTGCCTTTTCCCAAGTAAAGCGACTGTCGTGAACGGTTAAATGTTCACGAACACAACGCTGAGAAAAGAGTGCAATCAAGTGCTACTGCCAAAAGCTAGGCGCTTGGAATAATGGATAAATCATGGAGGAGGCACTATGTCTGCTACGAATCGAATGAACAGAAAAACAGATTACATCACCGAGTATCAATGGGCTAGGGAAGACCCCAATTCGTTCTGGGAAACGCAAGCACAAGCGATAGATTGGTTTGAACCACCAAAAACGATATTACAAACTGACGATAACGGTATTGAACGTTGGTTTCCTGATGGGGTGATGAACACCTGCTGGCTCGCGCTTGATTACCATTGTGAAAATGGACGAGGTGACAATACCGCGCTGATTTACGATTCTCCAGTTACAGGAAATCAATCCTCATACACTTACAATCAATTGCGTGACCAAGTGGCTAAAGTTGCAGGTATGTTAGCGACGCAAGGCGTTACCAAAGGTGATCGTGTGGTGATCTACATGCCAATGATTCCTGAAGCGGCAATGGCAATGCTGGCTTGTGCTCGACTAGGCGCGGTGCATTCGGTGGTGTTTGGTGGGTTTGCTCCTCATGAGCTTGCCGTTCGTATCGAAGATGCTGAACCGAAGGTGTTGATTACTGCCTCCTGCGGTGTCGAGATAAATAAAGTCCTGCCATATAAGCCGATGGTCGACAGGGCGATCATGGACAGTCGCTGGAAACCTGAGAAAGTGGTGGTATTCCAAAGAGAGCAGTCTCTAGCCGAGTTGAACAATGAACGCGATGTACTTTGGCAACAAGCGGTTAACGATGCCTTGCCTCACGTATGTGTGCCTGTTCTAGCGACTGACCCACTATACATATTGTATACATCAGGGACGACGGGCAAGCCAAAAGGCGTGGTACGTGACAATGGTGGTCACGCGGTCGCCATGAAATACTCGATGAGCACTATCTACGATATGCCGCAAGATGGCGTGTTTTGGGCGGCTTCTGATGTCGGCTGGGTAGTGGGGCATTCCTACATTGTATATGCGCCATTGATTCATGGCTGCACGACCATTTTGTTTGAAGGCAAGCCAGTCAGAACGCCAGATCCCGGCGCATTCTGGCGTGTGTGTGAAGAATACAACGTCGATGTTTTGTTTTCTGCTCCAACGGCATTTAGAGCCATTAAGAAAGAAGATCCTGAAGGTGAGTTGCTCACCAAGTATGACTTATCATCACTCAAGTCGATTTTCATGGCTGGCGAGCGTTTGGACCCGCCAACATTGGATTGGGTTGAATCTCATACCAATAAACCGGTTATCGACCACTGGTGGCAAACGGAGACTGGTTGGGCTATTTCTGCTAATCCAACAGGGCTAGAGTCTTTGCCAGTGAAAGCAGGTTCTTCAACGAAACCTGTACCGGGTTATCAAGTGGAGATCCTCAATGAACTAGGTGAGGTCGCCCAGCCTAATCAACAAGGATTTGTGGCTCTTAAACGCCCATTGCCACCAGGTTGTCTACCGACGGTTTGGCGCAATCATGATCGATTTGAATCTGGCTATCTGAGTCAGTTCCCGGGCTATTATGTTTCTGGTGACGGTGGTTATCTCGATGATGATGGTTACCTATTTATCATGGGGCGTATTGATGATGTGATTAATGTCGCAGGACATCGATTGTCTACTGGTGAAATGGAAGAGATCGTTGGCGGTCACCCAGCCATTGCTGAATGTGCTGTTGTGGGTATTCACGATGATTTGAAGGGGCAATTGCCACTGGGTTTAGTTGTGCTAAAAGATGGCGTGAAAGTAGATAGCATTGAACTGCAAGCTGAGCTAGTGGGTAAGGTTCGTAACGAGATTGGTGCGGTTGCATGTTTTAAGCAAGCCTTGGTGGTTGAGAGGCTGCCTAAGACGCGCTCAGGTAAGATCTTGCGTAGAACTATTCGACAGATAGCCGAAGGTGAGCAATATGTGGTGCCTTCAACTATTGATGATCCAACAAGCTTAACGGAAATTGCAGAAAAGCTCGGTAGATGAACTTTGAAGATTAGTTAATCTCTATTTGGTGCGTTTATAAACGCATAGCCAAACGTGATGGTTTACCTAAACTCTACTTTATTCATCCGCTTACCCATTGCGCTTAATATGACCTCATTATGAATCCCACATATTGAGGTCTTTTTATGCGAGCCTACCTTTTACTCATAACTTTACTTGTTAGTGGTGCTGCTAATGCTGCCATTTCAAAGAATGATATCAGCAGAACGTTGTTAGAACCCTTGAGTCATCCTAAGGTATTTAAATGCGTATCTAAGACTGGTGTCGATTTGTATCAAGCGGTTTTTGATATTGGCGTAGGGTACGAAGCTGATCCTATTAACTCGAAGATGATCGTTAATTCAAGGAAAGGTCGCTACGAATATCAAATCTTAGGCGCGGTAAGGTCTGAAAGAGCCGGTGAAATTGTCGTGTTGACTCGTCATGTGGGAGACGGTGTTAAAGTTGCCGCTATGATTAATGACGAAAATGGCAAGATACTGGGGATCGGCGATAAAAATCATTATCGAGATTGCGGTGTTAGGCCACCACCTAGTGCAGATAATATGCAAAACTTTTGGTCCAAAGGCTAAGAGCGACATCTGAAAGAGAATAATTATAGAGAAAGAGCGATTGAGGCGACCTAATTGGTCGCCTTTTTTGTTTGTCAGGCTAAGGCGAGCTCAAAGATATATATCAACAAGCACTTATGCGATGGTTGAATGATATATAACTGAACATGATGTATCGTCTAAACGTGGCTTTATTTATCTCATTAACGGTTCTGCTTAAGATGGCTCTACTCCAAACGAAGAACTAAGCGAGACTCCTATGAAATTCACTAAACCTTTTCTTTTAGCGACACTGATTGTGACTCTTTCTGGTTGCGCATCACCAGCAATGGATAACGAAAATGAGAATGCTGCACGTAATCGTGGTGCTGTGGGTGGTGCTTTATTAGGAGCGACAGCAGGCACTCTAACTGGAGATGCGAGTTTAGCCGTAAAGGGCGCTGCATTAGGTGGCGTGACCGGTGGCGTTGCGGGTTCAATGAAAGATACGGACGATGCAAGAAACGCACAACGAACCCAAGTTACTGCTGACGGTCTAGCGCAAGACAATCGCACCGATGCAGAAAAACGAGTTGCTGAAGTTGAGGCTGAAATTAAGCTTATTGAATTGGAACAACAACTTGCTGATCTCAAAGAAGAGAAAGAAGATAACGGTGCATAAATCTGAAGCTACAGCAAAAGCCATAGCTTCTATATTCGTTTAATTCAAAATCATTCAAACAGAATGGCCACGTAATGTGGCCGTTTTTGTATCTAAAATACACACTTCAAACAATGAATTAATTCAATAACTTGTATAGATACTCACGCCAAGTAAACTAGACTCAGTTTAGATATTAATTTGGTTTGAGAAGCGCAATAGTCATGAATGTCACCTTAAGGGCTGCAAAGCACACGGATTTGGAACAACTTAACGAGTTAATGTTCGATCTCCACCATCACCACCACCTTGCAAGCCCAGAGCATTTTAAAACGGCCGAAGAGATTGAGCAGGAAAAAAGCATTGCACGTTACCTAGATGATCCTGAATGCTTAGTCTACGTGGCATTAAAAGGTGAACTCATTGTTGGCTTTATCTCCGGACATTTTTGTGAGCTTATCTCAACGGTGAGTAAACCAGTGCCGATGGGGAGTGTCGATGAACTGTTTGTCTTGCCTGATTATCGAAAAGAATCGATTGCTGAAAAGTTGTTTAGCAAAGTTGAAGCGACTTTTGATGATTATGGGGTTGAACAAGTCTTTGTAGAGGTTTGGGACTTTAATTCGCCTGCCAAGGACTTCTATCAAAAAATGGGGTTCACACCTCACATTCAATGGATGAGGAAGGCTTTGCACAAAACGTAGACAGCGATTTTGTGTGGCTTTGATTACAATAGACTCGTGTATTAGCAGTCTTAAATTTCTTCTCTTATTTTTAGGTAAACTCGTTGGTTATTAGATATTTTTTCGTTTTCATACTGTCTCTTTTGAGTACTACTTCCGCTTGGGCTAACAACACTTTGCCCGATCATATCGCGGGCGCTTTGTGTGTAGTACGTGCTGATAACCAAATCGTGTTGGTTGATGAATTGATCACGGGGCAATTGTCTCTACCGGGAGGCACTGTGGTTTCTGGTGAGCCGCCTGCCATCGCAGCGCAACGAGAAACTTGGGAAGAGGCGGGCTTGTCCGTGACGGTCGGTGATGTGTTGGGATATACCGACAGTGCCGTTGTGTATGATTGTGTCTCTGACTCTGAAGTGATCAGTTTTCAAACTCGAAATGAGCTAGGTGGTTTTGAACTACCTATCTGGTTTGCTCCTCATTATGGCGTGGAAGTTAGTAGAGCGATGTTACTTCCTCCCACTGAGTTGGAAGCAAAGCAATATCGTTACCCAGAGCAGTGGTCAGAGATTAATGAGTTGTTTTTATCTGCGACAGATCAACCTGTGACGTATGTGACTGAGCTGGTGGGCGCGGCACCCCAAGTCCATCAAGTTGAACTAAATTGGATTGTGTCGCTTCAAAACGTGTTCGATAAGATGCCAAGCTTGTTTGCGAATACTGTACTTTTAACTGACTCGTTAGCGAAGCCTTGGGTTTTCATCGTGATATTGCCGCTAATTGCTTGGCATTTTGGCCGTAACTTCGCGTTGAAGTTTGGCTTCACTTTGATCTCGGTGACATTGCTCACTCTAATCGCCCACCAAGGGTTTGGTTTTCCACGTCCGCATGCTTACTTGCCAACGTTGAAGCTAGTGATGAGCAGTGGGTATAGCTTTCCAAGTTTATTGGCTGGCTTGTGGGTGAGTTTAACCTTGTTAGTCTTTTGGAAACTAAAGCGCCTCTTGGAGCAAAAATCGATTTTGATAGTGCTCGCGGGCCTACTGTGGATTATGCTATTTACGTCTTATTCAGGCAGTGCGTTCTTTAGTGATGTCTTAATGGGAGGCGTATTGGGCGCGTTAACGACTTGGCACATCGTGAGATTAGATGCGAAACCTGATGTTGATATTAGTGCCTTATTAAGCTCTAAAGGTGTCTGGTGGGCATTGTGCTTACTGTCGATTGTTCTCACGGTGATATGGCCACTGCCAACATTCTCTTTCTGGGTAGCAATTTTGATGACGATTGCATGCTTAGTAACGTTAACGGATGCGAAGCCTTTGGTCGGCCAGTTCTCATTCAAGATTGTATTTGGAGTGATGGCTATGTTGTTAGCGGGGAATCTACTGATTAGCTGGGCTGGAAGTTTCGTCTCATTCAGTGGCATCGCTTCATTTATCGTTGAGACCTTACGTTTCCCAATATTGATTCTGTTTGGTGTGGTGGCATTTCGTCTGCCATGGAAAAGAGAGTAAGCGAGTCGACTAACACAAAATCAAAAAGGCTGTGCAGTGCACAGCCTTTGTCATTTCTGCAACAAGCAAAAAGTAATTCTCATTAGAACCTGTTCAGCGTTTATGAGTTGAAAATAAACTTCTCAATCGCGACCGCTACACCATGGTCGTCGTTGCTCGCTGTGATGTGATCCGCCAGTTTCTTGGTTTCTTCCATTGCGTTTTCCATTGCAATGCCAAGGCCAGCGTATTCAAGCATATGATGATCGTTTTCAGCGTCACCCATGCAGATTACTTCTTCTGCTGTAATACCCAAGTGCTTAGCTATCGCCTCAATACCGACACCCTTGTTTGAATTTGGGTTTAGGAACTCTAAGAAGAATGGTGCACTTTGCACGATAGTAAATTGAGTCTTAAGCTCTTGTGGCAACTTGCCGATGATTTCAGTCAGCTTGCTTGGTTCTGCGACAATCATAGTTTTGATGATTTCGTGGTCATCTTCTAGTTGAGAAAAGTCGAACTCGGTAATCTCTAAGCCATTAATACGCGCTTCAATAGCTGTGTACTCATTGTTTTCAGGCGTGATTAAGCCATGAATCTTGCTGAATGCATGAACATAACCACCAAGCTGTACAGCGAGGGCTGCGATCTCTTTCGCGGCTTTACCATTGCTGATCTCACTATGAATGAGTTCTTTTGTAGAGACGTTTTGAACCATAGAGCCGTTGTAGAAGAGCACAAAGTCATCTTCGCCGTTGATTGAAAGCTCGTCTAACTTACTCTGCATGCCTTCTAAAGGACGACCAGAAGCCAGAACCACTTTCACACCTGCAGCGCGTGCTTTGGCAATCGCGTCTTTGTTCTCTTGAGAAATTACTTTATCACTGTTGAGCAGTGTGCCATCCATATCAAGAGCAATCAGTTTGTACATGTTGTTCCCTACTAAAAAATTAAAAGCTAACGAAATCTAATGGGCGAAAGGATAAGGGAACTTGAAAGTTCAGGCTAGGGCTTTGATCAACTCATTTATCAGTACTCATTTGTTTGACCAAAAGGGGGAAGTGCTTTAAGGTCTGCGGTTGATTAATTTCATCAAATGATTGAGCTGAGGGAAAGTTGTACAAGATTAATGAAATGTTTGAAACCATTCAGGGCGAGGGCGTGTTTACTGGCGTTCCCGCTGTTTTTGTTCGTCTGCAAATTTGCCCAGTGGGCTGTTCTTGGTGTGATACCAAGCAGACCTGGGAAGCGTTGCCAGAAGATGAAACCAGCCTTGGCGATATTATGGTTAAGACAGAAGATTCACCGACTTGGTCAGCAATCGATGCTCAAGGAATCGTGAATGAATATATCAAGCAAGGTTACACTGCTAAGCACATTGTGATTACTGGTGGTGAGCCATGCATTTATGATCTTGTTCCTCTTACTGAAGCATTTGAGCAGCACGGTTGTCGCTGTCAGATTGAGACCAGCGGAACATCAGAAGTAAAAGCCACACCGGACACTTGGGTTACGGTGTCACCAAAAGTCGCAATGAAAGCCAAGTTGGATATTCTTGATAGCGCACTCGTTCGTGCGAATGAAATCAAACATCCTGTTGGTACAGGTAAAGACATCGAGCAACTAGATGCTCTTATTGCTAGAGCCGATGTCCCTGAAAATACAGTTATTGCGCTTCAGCCGATTAGCCAAAAAGAACGCGCAACTCAGCTTTGTATTGATACCTGCATTGAGCGCAATTGGCGCTTATCAATACAAACTCACAAATATTTGAGCATCGCATAGGTTGTATTTTTACTGGACAAGATAAGTCGCTAGTAGAAGGTTCTCGTAAGGATTTAAGATGAAAAAAGCAGTTGTAGTATTCAGTGGTGGTCAAGACTCAACAACGTGTCTTGTTCAAGCATTAAAAGAGTATGATGAAGTTCATGCGATTACGTTTGATTATGGTCAGCGCCATAGACTCGAGATCGAAGTTGCTGAGTCATTGTCGAAAGAACTTGGTGTGAAAGCGCACAAAGTAATGGATGTGACTCTGTTGAATGAACTGGCTATCAGCTCTCTGACTCGTGACGATATTCCTGTGTCTCATGAGTTGCAAGAAAATGGGCTGCCGAACTCATTCGTTCCTGGTCGTAATATTCTGTTCTTAACTTTGGCAGGTATTTACGCGTACCAAATCGGCGCTGAAACTGTGATTACTGGTGTGTGTGAAACAGATTTCTCAGGCTACCCTGATTGTCGTAATGATTTTGTGAAAGCGATGAATTCTGCGCTTGTACAGGGCATGGATAAGCAGCTTGATATTAAAACACCGTTAATGTGGTTAAACAAGGCTGAGACATGGGCGTTAGCAGACCAGTACTCAGCACTTGAGCTTGTTAGAAACAAAACACTGACTTGTTACAACGGCATTGTTGGTGATGGTTGTGGCGATTGCCCTGCATGTGAACTGCGTAAAGTTGGCCTTAACGATTACCTAGGTGATCGCGAGGGTATTATGGCTGATTTGGTTCGTAAACAGGCTGAGAATAAATAACACCAGGTGAGTCTATTGGGTCGTTATAAGCATCGATGATGCAGTTTCGACCATTACTCTTCGCTTGATAAAGTGCTTGGTCAAGAACCGAGTACAAGTCATCAAAGTCACTTAATGCGTTTGAGGTTGCTAGATAAGCAAAACTCGCGGTTACATTAAGTGGCTTTTTGCTTTCTGATAAGAAAACTGCACTCGAAATAGCATAATGTAACTCCTCTACACGCTCTTGTACTTCAGCTGGTTTTGTATCAGTAAGCATAATCAGAAATTCTTCGCCGCCTAAGCGCCCGAACAGCTCACCTTTAATTAAATGTTGTCTTATTTGCTGACTTATATGAACGAGTGCTCTATCACCAGTAGGGTGGCCATATTGGTCATTAATTTTCTTGAATTTATCTAGATCGAGTAAAACGAGAACATGTTGTTTTTCTGTTCCTTTACAGGCTTTGATACGCTTGACTCTTCGTATTATCTCGGTGCGACTATACGCCTTTGTCATGGCATCGATTGCTGCTTTCGCACGAATGGCTTTGTTTGTGAAGATCATAAAGCTAGCCGCACACAGCAATAGAATAACAATGATGTTATACACCATCCTTTGATGTTCCATCTTTTCGATTTGAAGTCGGTCTAAATTTGCTTGATGTCTCAGGAAAGAACTCTCTAGTTCTTTTTCGTACCGAGCATGAGCTAGATCTAGTGCTTCAAAAGCTAACCTGTTATCTATATCTCGGGTTTCGAACTGTATTAAGGAGTATCGCTGATAGAAATAGAAAGCTTGCTTGTAATCGCTGAGTGTCTGATGAATATCAGATAGTTGAAGTAGTGCTTGAGCGGTGTACTTATGTCTTGTGACTTGTTCGGATAGCTCCAAAGCTTGTTGTGCATAATTGAGCGCTTCCGTTTTAAGTTTTTGGTCTTCGAACATATCGCTGATTGCCAAGAAAGCGTTGATTCGAATGACATCGTTGTTTAGCTTGCTTGAAGCTGATAGAGACTCTACTAAGTAGTCTCTCGCCAAATCATAGTTCTTCGTCTGCGTGTATGCTTTTCCTAAACCAAGAGTTGTTAGCGCAATACCGTAGCTATGAGGTGATGTAGTCAACAGTGCTTTTGCTTTTTGAAAGTGATTAATTGCTAGGTCACTTTGTCCTTGATTAAGGTAAAGATCTGCAAGGCTATGATGAACTTGTGCTTTCATCAAATCAGAAGCATCCGATCTCAGAGCGAGTGCTTCTATGAGGTACTCAGCCGATTTATCATATTGCTTTAACTCTTTGAGCAAATTACCCACATCGTTATAGATCCCCGAAATATCGTGTCCTTGTGGGAACACGCTTATCAGTGATAGGTAAGTATCTAGCGCGGCTTGATAGTCGCTGCGGAAATGGTGATTGTTAGCGATCACTCGATAAGTGCCAAATTTTGGTAATACAGGGTCAGCAATGTCATGCAAATCCGACTGAAGTGCAGAACAATAATAGTTCGCTTGATGATATTTAGCTTGCTCATTGAGAGAACGACATAATTGATATTTTAATAATGCTCTACCTGTAACATCGTTGATTGATTGCATTTTTACTAATATGGACAAAAAGTCTTGCTGAGCTTCTTTGTACTGACCTTGTCCATCATTTACTAGGGCATTAATAAACGCTTGTTCTATTGCTTGGTAGTCACTGTCGTTTGAAGCGATTCCATAAAACGGTTGATCGCGCTGGCTCATGTATTGATATAGCAGTGCCGATAGGTAGAGCTTATCCCCGTAGGTTGTTGAGCTAGTGTAGCGTGTTTGCAGCATGTTCAATGCGCGCGAAGGGGAATGAGTTAGAGTCGACAGATAGAGTGCGTTCCAATCAGCATTTGGAGTTGTGTGGGGAGCTAATGCCGAGGAGCTAATTGTTGGATAAGATTCATGATCCAATGTTGATGCTTGGCTAAAAGAATAAAGATTGATGAAAAGCAAAAAGGCAATGAAAATGAAGTGAATCACGAGATAATATCAATCAGATAAAGAACGATATTCTATTGTTAGTTTGATGTTGCTTCAATTTTTTTGGTAGGTTGATGGTTTTTTATGTGAGGTAAATCTCTAATTCTCAATGGCTTATTATGGGTAACCGGTCGTACGCTATGTACGACCGATCTTGGAAGCTAGATGTATAATTTCGCTAGATCAGAAGGCTCTAGTTCTTTGCCTTCTAATGTTGCATTCCAGTTAGTACCAACAAGAACGCCGTCTTCAGCTAGAGTAAGTAACCAATCTTCTACAAAGATATCTAGTGGAATTTCTAATACTTCGAAATCAGCCCACTCTTCGACATTGTGAGTCTGAGCATCTTCTTTTGAAGACCAGAACGGCATCACTTCACTGTTTTCGAATTCACTTGAATCACATGCTAGCCAACCTTCATCGTTGCGAAGGCCCCATACCAGTTTAGTTTCTTGCGTTTCAGAAACGAAAAGTTCTAGATTTGCTTGAGTATCAGCGGTTAGTTTGCTCATGAATAATTTCTCTATGTTGATAACAAGACAAGATTAACATTATACAAGGGGTAGGTATATGGCGATCAAGGAATTATAAGGATACTGAAACGCTTACCAAACGTTTCAGCATGGTTTGAGTGCGGTAGAATCTATTTACCGATTTTAGTAAATATATGCCACTCTTCTTTAATGTTGCCTTTAAATCCGACAACAGAAGCTACAACTTTTCTGTTCAGTGCATGATTAGTTTCGGTGTCATTATCACGGAAGCCGACATCACCGTAACCTACGGTATAGGCTCTAGACGGTGGAATTCCATTGCTGATAAGTGCACGCCTTACATTGTCCGCTCGCTTTTCTGACAGTTTCAGGTTGTGTTCAGCATTACCCACTTTACTGGCATAACCTTGAAGTTGGATACTGGTATTCTCGTAACGTTTTAGAAACGCAGCCATTTGACGGATTTGGCCCAGGAATACAGGTTTGATTTCTGCAGAGTCATTAGCAAACAAAATATGAAGTTCTTTTTGTTCACTAGACTCGAAATACGAGCCACAGCCATCATTATCTATTTCAGCGCCTATTTGTGTGTCTATACATAAATCGCGAGCGTTGATAACACCATCATTATCATCATCTTCGAGATCATAACTTTGTGTGGTGCTAGGAAGAGCACGATAAGTGAATTCATCATTTGTTTCAGCCATGATGTTGGAAGAAGCAACCACGAAGCATAGCGGGAGTATCGTTTTGAAGAGCTTCATTAATATTCTACCTTTTCGTTCCATTCTTGAGGGGTCTCAACACGTAACCCTGTCAATAAATTACCTGTCGCATTCATGACTCTGTATTTTGCGTATTGTACGTCATACTTAGCATCCAAAAATCCCTTACGGGCTTCGAAGAGTTCATTTTCGGTGTTAAGTAAATCGAGAAGAGTACGCTTACCAATTCGGTACTGTTTTTCGTAAGAGATAACGGTATCAGATGCTGAATCTACGTGATCTGACAAGAAATCTTTTTGCTGGACGGTTAAGTCAAGTGCGCTCCATGAAAGGCGTAAGCTTTCTTCTACATTGCGGTAAGTACTCTCACGTAGGTCTTTTGCTTTGTTAAGTTGATAAGCGGCACTTTCGGCACGGTCTTGATCGGCTCCACCGTTATAGAGATTGTACTTTAAGCGAAGCATCGCAGAAAATTCATCGCTGCTGCCTTTCGTACCACCTGCATCATCACGCCACCTTTGAGCGGCTTCAAAAGAAACAGTCGGGTAGTTGGTACTCTTAGACTGTTTGTATTGAAACTTCGCTGAATCTACGTCAGCTTGTGCAATTTTAATAACTGGGTGTTGGTTAAAGGCTTTTGCCAAAGCACCGTCGATCGTATAAGGAATAGAACCTGCATCTGCACGTGGATATACCAAGCCTAGTGGGGCTTGGCCAACAAGGCGTTTGAATTGAGTGTGGGCATCAAATAAATTATTTTGTGCTGCTAGCAAATTACCATGCGCTTTTGCAATACGAGCTTCTACCTGAGACATGTCTGCCGTAGATCCAATGCCTGAATCAACTCGTTTCTTGATATCTATATAGATATTTTTGTGCGTCGCCAGATTGTTTTCAGAAAGTGTAAGCACTTCATAAGCTTTAACGGAATCAAGATAGACTTTGGTTACTTGCAGTGCAATATCTTGAGCGCTAGATAGCAATTGATAACGGACAGACTCTGCATCAGCAGCGGTACGATCAATGTCGTTAGAAGTATTCGCGCCATCCCAAATGAGTTGTGTCAACGTAATTGCTGCTTCTTTACGCGTTAGATCTGTTGAGCTCGAATTCGTCGCCAAATCTGTATATTCGTAACCAATGCCACCGTCTAAATCTATACTCGGGCGGTAAGCTCCACCAGAAGCATCGTTAAGGTAACGTTGACTAACGTACTGGTTATATGCCGCTTTGATTTCAGGGTTACTTTCTAAAGTAAACGCGACGGCTTGCTCTAAGGTTTGTGCGCTAGTCGGTAAACTGAGTGCAATAGCCAACCCTAATGTAGTCGTTTTAATCCAGTTCAATTTCAATCTCCCAAAAATGGAGTATCACCTAAGTTTGTCGCTTTTAAGCTTGAATATATCAAATTTAGATGAACCGCCAAAAAAATAACGAATGCCCAATGAGCATTCGTAAATGGTTGTAAAGTTGTTAACCGATCGTCGTACAATTTAAGTCGATTTTGAGTACTTAAATTTGATTTGAGTGTTTGGGTTATCTTTCCCTAAGACAATAACTTATATGGAAGTTTTCGTCATCTTAATTATCACTCAGTGACCGTTATCATTCGTTTACATTGTAAGTTATTAAACATGCAATTCATAGCTAGGAATTATATGACATTAGATGTTATATTGTCACTAGATTATAGAATTGATGTCACTATTTTGACGTCGCGAACAGAAAATGAGCTTAGGGATTTATATGGACATGACAGTATTGAATGCGAGCGGTGCATTAGCATTAGGTCAACGCATTGTTATTTCGATAGATGGCACAATCAAGGTCCTAGAAGACGGACAGCCATTACAAGCTGGGGATGTCGTTTTAGAATCCCAAAATGCAAATTCTGAATCTCAGATTTCAGTTAAGCGCTTTACGCCACAAGGAAAAGATGGCGATGAAGTCGATCTTGACCAAGACATTGAAAATATTTTTGCCGCTTTAGAAGAAGGGCAAGATCCTACAGAGTTAGGCGAAGAGTTCGCAACTGCTGCCGGTGTAAGTGGATCGAGCTTAGTGAGCAGTGGAACCATTGAACGAGATGGTGACGAAACTATCCCAGTTACCGAATTTGTAACAACTGGTTTCGAAGGCTTGGGTTTGTCCCGAACTCAAAGCTTGAGTTTGCTTGATCTATTCCGCTCAGTTGAAGTCGAGCCAACAGTAAGTATTGAAGACAGCCAAATTATCAATGAAGGCTCAACAGCAATTTTCGACGTAAGTTTAAGTAAAGCTTCGTCAGGCGATGTTAGCGTTACGCTAGAGACGTTATACGGAACTGCAACAGCGGACGACATCACAAGTGTTGTTGTGAAAGATGCCGCGGGTAACGTAGTGACACCAAACGCTGACGGTTCTTACACCGTGCCAGCGGGTGAAACTAAGTTAGTTGTTGAAGTCGCGACCAAAGACGACGGTACGTACGAAGGCGATGAGAAACTGAGCCTGAAAGTGACGGGCGCGACGGGCGTAACAGGCACTGGTACGGGTGAGCTAACCATTAAAGATGATGGCACCGGTCCTGTAGACCCAACCGATCCAACTCCGCCAGTGAATCCAGATGATCGCCCAAGTGTGAGCATCGAAGACAGCAAAGTTATTAACGAAGGTTCAACCGCGAGCTTCGATGTCAGCTTAAGCAAAGCTGCATCCATCGACGTCAGCGTAACGCTAGAAACCCTTTACGGCACAGCAACAGCGGACGACATCAACAGCGTTGTTGTGAAAGATGCCGCGGGTAACGTAGTGACACCGAACGCTGATGGCTCTTACACAGTCAAAGCGGGTGAAACTAAGTTAATCGTTGAAGTCGAGACCAAAGACGACGGCACATACGAAGGTGATGAGAAACTGAGCCTGAAAGTGACGGGTGCAAACGGCGTCACGGGTACGGGTACGGGTGAGCTAACCATCAAAGATGACGGCACAGTCCCGGTTGACCCAACCGATCCTACTCCGCCAGTGAATCCAGATGATCGCCCAGCTGTGAGCATCGAAGACAGCAAAGTTATCAACGAAGGCTCAACCGCGAGTTTCGATGTGAGCTTAAGTAAAGCTGCGTCAGTTGACGTGAGCGTTACACTAGAAACCCTTTACGGCACAGCGACGGCAGAGGACATCACGAGCATCGTGGTGAAAGACTCGGCAGGTCAGGTTGTGACGGCGAACGCAGATGGCTCTTACACAGTCAAAGCAGGTGAAACTAAGCTGGTTGTTGAAGTGGCGACTAAAGACGACGGTACGTACGAAGGTGATGAGAAGCTGAGCCTGAAAGTGACGGGCGTGACGGGCGTTAACGGCACGGACACCAGTGACTTAACCATCACCGATGACGGCACCGGTCCGGTCGACCCAGGCA